>SVJC01000028.1 GCA_015069215.1 Oscillospiraceae bacterium | reverse complement strand
TTGATCTCGAAATATACGAAGGCGATTTCACCATCATAATGGGCGCTTCGGGCGCAGGTAAGTCAACTCTGCTCTACGCTCTCTCCGGAATGGATAAGCCGACATTGGGATCCGTTTCCTTCTGCGGAACAGAGATCACCAAGCTGAACACAGACGAACTTGCTGTGTTCAGAAGAGGCAACTGCGGATTCGTTTTCCAGCAGGTTTACCTCGTTGAATCGATGAGCGTAATGGATAACCTGATGGCAGCGGGACTTCTCGTATATAAGGATAAGAAAGTCCTTGCCAAGAAGGCCGGAGAGCTCCTCAAAGCGGTAAACATCGATGAGACGCTCTGGAATAAATTCCCTTCACAGATCTCCGGCGGTGAGGCTCAGAGAGTCGGTATCGCAAGAGCGTTGATCAACGATCCGCAGCTTGTTTTCGCAGATGAGCCTACAGGTGCTCTTAACTCACAGACAGGTAAGGCGGTTCTTGATACTCTTACAAAGTTCAACGAGAAGGGCCAGTCGATCGTAATGGTCACGCACGATATCAACAGCGCAAGAAGAGGCAACCGCATCCTTTACGTTAAGGACGGTGAGATCGCAGGCGAGTGCAACCTCGGAAAATATGTAACGGGTGATAAAGAACGTCATCAGAAGTTGAATGACTTCCTCGCAACGATGGGGTGGTAATCATGGGCAAGACATTATTACTTACAAGATCGAACCTCAGGAAGAACAGAGGTACGTCGGTAGGACTCTTCCTTCTGATAGTCATCGCAACATGTCTCATAGGCATATCGCTTCTCATCTTTATGGACTGCTATCCTTCAGTAAGCAGGGAAGCGGTAAGGCTTAACGGCGGCGACGGATACATCAGCATTTCCGGAAACATCGAGGGATTTACTGATGAGAAGATCACGGAACTCGTTAAGGAAGATACTGACCGTCACTACACATATCATGATCTTAAGCTTTCAAATCACCCGGTGAAATTCGGTAACGGCGAAGTTGTCATCAGCATCGATATCAGTGATGATTCAGCTTTCAAAAGACCGATGAATACATTTGAAGTTATCACGGAAGATACTTCGATCACGGAAAACTATGTATATCTTCCTTACCAGTTTAATACCTCCGGCGGATTTAAGACCGGTGATGTTTTCGAACTTGAAAACGCCGGTAAGAAATACAGCTACAAGGTAAGAGGATTTATAAATGTTGTTTACGGCGGATGTAATAACACTGCATTGTTTGCATTAGTTGTTGATAACGAAAGCTACAAAAAACTCTGGGATGACACTCATGAAGAATTCGAGAACATCAATGTCATCTATGAGCTTAAGGATGGCGTCAAGGACGGCAAGTTCAGGATCAATGCATTTAATGACCTCCTTAAAGTCAATCCCGGTGCGGTCACCGAAGGATATGACATTGACGGAGTCATCAGCAACAGGACTTTTATCGGACTCATCATCGCGGTATCTTTCCTTGTCGCTACATCACTCATAATCGCAGCAGTAGCAATGATGCTCGCAAACAGCATCAGCAACTACATCAAAGAGAACATGAAGACCTTAGGCGCTCTTAAGGCGATCGGTTACACTGGAAAAGACATAAAGGCTTCACTCGTCATCTGGTTCCTTGTCATCGCAGCCATGGCAAGCATCATCGGTATCGTTTTGTCATACATTTTCATGCCGGCATTCGCGTCGATCATCATCGGACAGATGGGCGTTCCTTACAGCGTAACGTTCAATCCTCTGGCAACACTGATACCCGTGTCGTTCGTAGTTCTTTTCACGCTCATAGTTACGGTCATCTGTGCCAACAAGGTCTCAAAGATCCAGCCGATCGTAGCTCTCAGGGAAGGTGTTGAATCACACAATTTCAAGAGAAATCATGTGGCTCTCGACAAGACATCTTTAAGCCTTAACGCAGGCCTTGCAATGAAGACTTTCTTCGGCAACATGAAACAGAATGTCATCACATTCTTCGTGCTGGGATTCATGGTATTCTGCTGCGTAATCTCACTTCTCCTTTACGAGAATTTCAGCCGTAAGCCGAAGCTCGATATTCTTGCCACAGAGATCTGTGCAGGCGTTGTCACATCCGATTATGAGACCAGGGATGAAGTCCTTGAATATCTCGAAAACAGATCTGACATAAAGAACATCAGAGAGATCATCAACATGAACGTTTACTATAACGATGAGGAGAGCCTGTTCTGCTATATCGTTAAGGATCTTTCCAAGTTCAAGAACACCAATCTCTGCTACAAGGGAAGACTTCCCGAGTATGATAACGAGATCGCGGTGAGCGGATCATTTGCAAAGGCATACGGCTTCAATATCGGCGACGAGATCAAGATCGATTATGGTGACAACTCATTTAAATATCTCATCACGGGCTTTATCCAGACCACAAACAATTCCGGCCGTGAAGCGATCTTCTCTTATAAGGCGGCAGATCACATCATGGATATCGACAGCATTCCCGGATGGTACTGGTTCGACCTCGCAAACGAGTCAGATGACGTTAACAAGAATATCGATGAAGTAAACCGCATCCTTGAAGAGTGTGAAGACAAGTACGGTGATCACATCATCAGCACCATGAACTTCTTCAAGATGATCGGAGGCGCCATGACAACATTCCAGGGAATATCCCTTATGATGCTCATAGTAATGTGCTCCATCTCCGTTGTGGTTATCGCTCTGATACTGTTCCTTCTCATCAAGTCGCTCGTATATCATAAGCGTAAGGACTACGGAATCTATAAGGCTTTGGGTTACACCTCGGGAAGCCTCATGCTCCAGACCGCAATGAGTTTCATGCCTTCGGTAATCGCATCCGTGATCGTCTTTTCGATCGTATCGTACAACATGGCAAATCCTTATATCTCTTTGTTCATGCGTTCGTTCGGTCTCATGAAGTGCGACTTCGCGATTCCCGTTCCGGGCGTGATCGCGATCGCTGCTGGACTTACGGCAGTATCCTTCTTCCTCGCTCTCATGCAGACAAGAAGGATCAGGAAGATCGAAGCATACAACATGCTCGTTGCAGAATAACTTCGTATTGAATCAGGGTTAGATTGAGTTAAGGCGTGAGGGCTGTCTTAGAAAGGCAGCCCTTATGCATTTTCATGTTAAGCAACAATCGTGCTTGCGGCTGTTGTTTAAACATCACTACATGTATTCATTGCTCATAGTTCGAACAGGGTATGTTTGTGATAATGAACGCGTTAGGACATAACAAATAACACTCTACCGGAGGAAAGAATGAAAGAGCATAACACAGGAACGAACAAGCTGAAGATATTTACACTTGTCGTTGTATCATTGGCTTTTATAGCAGGGGGCTGTGCCCTTATCGTCTTTATGAATAGTCAGAAGAGACTGAGTCTCTGGACAGATGGAGCCCGGTCAAAAGCAGTTCTGACAGAATACGTTGAAGACGTAACAACGCCGGGCTCACCCGATTTTATTCCTGAAGAAGACAGGATCGCAGTCTTTGACATGGACGGTACGATCCTTTGTGAGACTGATCCTTACTATTTCGATTACTGTCTTTTGAAATACAGGGTCCTTGATGATCCTGATTATAAGGACAAGGCTTCTGACTTTGAGAGGTCCGTTGCTGAACAGATCAAGGCCTACATGGATGGCGACCATTCCATTAAGCTCAGCATGACCGATCACGGCAAAGCCGTAGCAATGGCTTTTGAGGGCATGACGATCGATGAGTTCGAAAACTATATCGACAAGTTCAAGAGCCAGACAGAACCCGGATATAACGGAATGACACGCGGCCAGTCCTTCTATAAACCTATGCTTCAGCTGATCGATTATCTTCAGACGAAGGGGTTTACGGTATATATCGTGACCGGAACTGACAGATTCATAGCCAGGGGCGTGACAAAGGATGTTCTTAATATTCCGAGAAGCCGGATAATCGGTTCTGATGAGACGCTTGTGGCATCCGGCCAGGGTACGCAAGACGGTCTTGATTACACGTTTACCGCTAATGATAAGCTCGTTTTGGGCGGTGACTTTATCATAAAGGATCTTAACATGAACAAGGTCTCGAACATCATGCAGGAGATCGGCAGCCAGCCTGTGCTCTCTTTCGGAAACAGTTCCAGTGATTCCGCAATGGCTGAATACACAGTGACAAATAACAAGTATAAGAGTCTTGCGTTTATGGTCTGCTGTGATGACCTTGTCCGTGAAAACGGAAACTTGGAAAAAGCTGATCAGATGAAAGATCTCTGCAGCCAGAACGGCTGGGTACCCATTTCCATGAAAAATGACTGGAAGACGATATACGGAGATGGCGTAACCAGAAAGTAAGCATCCGGAATATCTTAAATTTCAAAGGGGCTGTTCTTCTGAACGGCCCCTTTGTTTTATGAAGGTTTGAAACTGTAGTATTCGTTAACGAGACTTATATAACCAAGCTGTTTTAATTCTTCGTATCTTACATTGAAACGCGCCTTGGTATGCTTTCCGCTTATCAGAAAACGAAGAAGATCCTGCGCATACAGATCGATCTCGTGAAGACTTTTTGAAGTCGTGATGACAGGGAAGAACCAAAGACTCCATGTAAGATCAGAGTCTTCATTTACTTCAAGCAGCTTGTGATTGAAGATGCGGATGAAAGCCGCCGCAGCTTTGGTTCCGTCAATGCCTTCCTTGTGATACCAGCGGTCGAGCGCGCGTGCTTTTCTTCTCATCTTCTGCTTGAGTTTTGTAACCGAAGCAGGCGCGATATCGATGACGCCGTTTCTTACCTCAACGCCGAGGAACGTAAAGCCTTCTTCAGGCGAAGACAAGACTTCCTTATCCGGATTGACCGTGAGGCCTTTCTCCTTAAGGAAAGACAGGATCACATTTTTGTATTCGTATATATCCTTTTCATCACGCGCGAAAACGATTATGTCATCAGAATACCTTGCGTATAAGATGCCTTTGTTCAGGAAGTATTCGTCCAGTTCTTTCAGATAGAGATTCGCATAAAACGACGCTATCGGAGTGCCCGCCATAATGCCTTTTTGTTCTTTGATCTCTGCACCGCCAGATATGGCGCGTTCCTCGCTCAAAAGGGTCTTCATGAACGTCAGGAGCGTGTCATCATCGGTTATGTTCTTCTCAAGCGCCATGCAGATCTTATCCACCGGGATCGAATTGAAGTAATCGCTTACGTCTATCTTATACGAATACATGCTGCGGATGTCTTTTGATCTGCAGAGCTTCATTATCGCGTCCTTGGCGCAAACGCCTGGGCGGAATGAATAAAGACAGGGCGTGTACAGGTAATCGTATTTACGGAGTGTCAGATAAGTAAGTAACTTCAGTATCATATTGAAGTCATAAGGGTACTTATAGACGGTGCGTTTTTTCCGCGAACTCATCTTGCTGATGACGGACTTAGCAGGCAAGGGGAGATCCTTAAGATCTGATATTGCATCTTTATATGCAAGATATGAGGCATTATCAATATACTCGCGGAGCTCTTTCTTGAAGCGCTTCGAGCATCTTAATCCGAGCTTGTATCCGTAGAATCTTTCCCAGCTGCTCTTGTCAAAAAGCTTATCGATCAGTGACACTTATGAATCCTTTATTTATACCGTCATTCTCTTGATCAGATGATTATAATCCTTTCGGACGTTTTGGTGTGACGGTTTGTCTGAGTTTGTTATATTAGAACTGATTTCAACTAAAACAGCAAGATTAGATACATTTAGCAATAAGGGTTTATTTACAAAACGTCCGCTGAAATGATACTATTTTTCGTATTGGAAGTATTGAAGTTCTGTTAAAGAGAGGTGCTTATGAAAAAGAACGAACGCAAAGATCTTGTCACCAATATCTATACCGCAGACCCTTCTGCACATGTTTTCAACGGTAAGATCTATATCTATCCTTCACACGACGAAGACCTTGACATCCCTGAGGATGATGACGGCGAGCAGTACGTAATGAAGGACTATCACATCCTTTCAATGGATTCACTTGACAGTGAGTGCGTAGATAACGGTGTGGCATTAAGCGAGGATGATATTCCGTGGGTCTCAAGACAGCTTTGGGCTCCGGATGCCATCTATACAAACGGCAAGTATTATCTTGTCTATCCCGCAAAGGATAAGGACGACATCTTCAGGATCGGCGTTGCCGAGTCTGATTCTCCCGCAGGTCCTTTCAAGCCTCAGGAGAATTACATCCAGGGCAGCTACAGCATCGATCCTGCAGTCCTTAAAGATGACGACGGAAGGATCTGGTGCTACAACGGCGGCCTCTGGGGCGGCCAGCTCGAGATGTGGCAGTCAGGCAAGTTCAATCCCAATGAGCACCGTCCCGAAGGCGATGAGAAGGCTCTGGGACCCCTTGTCGCAGAGTTTACTCCCGACATGACTGCTTACAAGGCAGCACCCAAGATGATCACCATCCTTGACGAGAACGGTGAGCCTCTCAAGGCAGGCGACGAGGACAGAAGATATTTCGAAGATCCCTGGATGCACAAGTTTAACGGCAAGTATTTTTTCTCATACTCCACCGGTACGACACATTATCTCTGCTATTCCGTAGGCGATTCTCCGGAGGGTCCTTTCACATATAAGGGAAGGATCATGGAGCCTGTCATCGGCTGGACGACACATCACTCCATCGTTCAGATCGACGGCGAGTGGTATCTGTTCTATCACGATGCAAAGAGATCCGGCGGATGCTCACACAAGAGATCTGTCAAGTTCACAAAGCTCAACATTGCTGAAGACGGCACGATCGAGACGATCCATCCTTACGATCACGAGTAAGACAGACTGAAAACAAAAATACCGCCTTGCATCTTCTTGATGTGAGGCGGTTTTTTTTGCGTCAGGGAGGATGAAAGAGACGACCGCTCCTGCGGTCTTTTCCTGCTGTTCGTCCGGTGTGACAGAAGCCGTGCCGTCACCTTTCATAAAGCCGAAACTGCCGAACTGGCAATGGTTTCCGCCTTCTATCGCCACCTCGGAATATTTGCCCGGAAGGTACTTGCGGCTCTCGCTTAATTTAGTCCTGTTTAAGATCTTGTCTTCGCTTGCCGTTATCAGAAGGACATCCATATCTGATGGCATTGCCGATGCAGGATATGCTGCGATAAACACTACGCCCTTTATCCTGTCACTGTGTGAGGATGCATAATTGGCTGCCATAACGCCGCCGAGCGAATGGCCGCCCGTATACCATGTCCTGTAGCTGTGTTCTGCCAGGGCTTTGTCTGCGGCATTGCCGTCCAAAACCGCAAGACGGAACGGAACCTTCAGAAGGCAAACGTCAACTCCGCGGGAAGCGATCTTCTTCAGGAGCGGTGCGTAAGCTGTTTCCTCGACTTTGCCGCCGGGGTAGAAGATCAGGGCGTTGTCATCGGAGGGACCGTCGAAAAGATAACCGTAAGATGTTTCCCTTACCGCGACGGTGCCATCAGTCATCATGGCCTTTTTGGCTGTTTCATCTGCATGTCTGTAATCGGAAACATAGAAAAAGAAACATGCTGAAAGAACGAGCAAGACGGCAAGTATTGCTCCTGATAAGATAAGTAACGGTTTCCTGTTTTTGCTGTTCCTGCCCATTTGTATCGTTCCTTTGACCGCCAATAAAATAGCAGAAAGAGAAATCATTAAATCCAAGAAATTTAAAAACGGAACTGCTCAAATCTCTTTCTTTGTCTTCTAAACCCTAATGTTTTAAGGCCCTTTTAGGAATTGTGTGTTTTACGAAAGTATACGAAAAACTACGATGAATAATGCTTGTTTGTCGTAAGTTTTGTCGTAAAAACGAAACCTCATACGACTCTTGATTTATCATGACGATCAAGTAAAGAAATCTCACGTCGCTTGAATTCTTGAGATGCGTCAGTATAAGTGTTTAGTGTAAGACTAACTTCGGTATGTCCCATGATATCTGCAGTTGCCTTTATATCGGCTCCTGCTTCTCTCATACGGGTTGCGAAAGTATGCCTTAGTGTATGGGTGTGAATGTGCGGAAAAGATGTTAGTCCATAAAGACTCTTATTCATTTTGATCTCTTCGTCGATCTTTTTGGAGATCCTTCGCAGAACGTCATTTAGTTTGGTGCTACGAAAAACCTTCCCTTTATCATCCAGAAATACAAAGTCTGAAAAACCGTTGACACTGGGAGTGAGTTTAATACCGGAATGGTCCTGGTAAGCTTTTTCCAATAATATAGCGTCTTTTACTATCGGAGTCATGGGGATGAATCTGTTGCTTTTCTTGGTTTTGGGTGGGTTCATCGCAAATGATATTTGATCACACGATACGGAATAACACTTAGTAAGAGTGTGAGCGACATGGATGATTCCATTATCAAAATCAATGTCTTCCCATCTTAAACCGCAAACTTCGCCAATCCGCATGCCGGTATAAAGCATTGCTGTTATTATCGGGCTGAACCTGTGATCAGGTCCGGGACGGGACAGGTATTCTTCTAAGAGACGTTGTTCTGCGACAGTCAAAGCTTTTACTTCCTTGATCTGGTCAGCATATTTTCTTTTAAGTTCCTTAACGGCTCCGTGACAAGGATTATTTCTTAACACTCCGTCCTTGACAGCCAAATCAAAAATCATACTCAAAATAGAGTTCAGCTGTTTGACTGACAGTATACTCAAATGCCGGTTTTCAATAAGGTCTTTGTAAAACGTAACGAGTCTGCTGTAACTAACATCTTTGAGTTTCGTGTTCCCAAAACCGGGTTCGACATATAGTCTGTATGGTCGGATATAGGCCATAAGGGTAGTATCTCTGATTCCGCTTTTGACCTTTTTCCAAATTTCATAATACGAGTTGATTGTCATATTTTGGCTAAAACTCTTTATTCCGTCCAAAATATCTTTAAGAATGGCATCTTCTTTGATTCTCAACTCCAAAAGGGTTTTAGCATATACTGAATGTCTCGTGCCGATTCTGTCAGTCCACTTATACTCAAATGTTCCGTTTGGTCTTTGGTATTCTCCTTTCTTAAGTTTGATTCGCCCCTTTGCATATCTTAATTTAGGCATTTCAAATCCTCCTTAGAATTGTAAAGAGGGTCCAAGACAA
Source organism: Oscillospiraceae bacterium (assembly GCA_015069215.1). Lineage (GTDB taxonomy): Bacteria > Bacillota > Clostridia > Saccharofermentanales > Saccharofermentanaceae > Saccharofermentans. The sequence continues at coordinate 11,541 of SVJC01000028.1, read as the reverse complement.
TTATATATCTTGAACCCTCTCGCGCTACAATGATTTACCAGAATTAGATTGAATAAGACCTGTAAAGATAATCTTCCAGCAGCTTTCGCTTAATAAGACGTCTGCTCCCATTCCACAAGACGAATGGACAGTTTTCGTCATTGGTGGTCTCTCGAAGTTTGTTGATACCAATATTGAAATACTTTGCCGCTTCTTCCAGAGTGAGCAGCGACTTGTCAGCAATAGGAACGTCTTTGTTCATCGAATCACCTTCTTTCATTTAACATTTTCCTTTCAGTTCCTTGTTAACGTGTCCAATCATTTCTATTGATTTCCTTTCTTCTTATTTTTTCTTTGGCTTCGAGCATATCTAGTAATCCCGGAGGAAGCCGATCAATTACTTCCTGCAACCTTTTCTGTTTTGCCTGAAGCTGATAGATCTCGATGTCTTTTTCTTTGACGGCCTTTTCCATTTCTTTTGTTTTTCCGAACCAGTGCTGACTGATCTCTCTCTCATCCCAGATGTCCTTGTTCAGTTTTTCGACATATCCGTTGACCGATTTGAGCTGCTCTTTCATCTTGGCCATCTCAGGTGCATATTGTGAAATGAGCTCTATGGCCTGTGCTTTCTTCTCCTTGGCCTTCAGCATGTTAATGTCATTGATAGCCTTAGAGATCTCATCAAAGTGCTCCATGAGCATGTCAGCGTTCTTAAACAGGTATGTCGGAAGATGCTTTCGGTGTGTTATCCGCTTCGGGATTCCCCGCTTAAGTTCAGGAAAATGATTAAACATATGCGAGTAGAAGTCGTCCTGAAGCTTCACAAGGCCAGCAGGACCGCCTATCAACGTCTTGGAGGATAATTTCCCGTCCTTGGTGATCGGAACGAAACACACATGCATGTGAGGCGTTCTTTCATCAAGGTGGACTACGGCTGATAAGATGTTTTCCTCTCCGAACGTCTTTACATAAAACCTGTAAGCCAGCCTGAAGAAATCTTCAGTTTCCCGTGAGGTCTTTCCTTGGAAGAACTCGGGTGATGCGGTACAGATGCTGTCCTGCATCACAACACTGTCCTTGCGGGTACGGCATCCGACTTCTTCAATACGTTTCCGTATCAGCTTCCTGTAACTGTCAGGCGGATCCTTGATATGGAAGTTGTTGTGAGACTTGTTAACATCTATGTCGGGATTGCTCTTGTAAGCATCCTTCTTACGTTCATGGTGCTTCTCGATACGGGTGACGGCACCCAGCTTGCATTTGCTTATTCGCATTATTGCGTACGGCATATAAACTCCTTTTTCTTTTTGCATAGATGACTTCGGTCTTATACACCGCGACAGAAACAGAAGGACGCATCTTATGTGAAATTGCCCGCAATAAGCGGCGGCCAATTTCCCAACCGATGCTCTGTTGTTTCGATATAAGAGCGCAAAAACGACCGCGCTCTCATATCTCCCCAACAGCCACGAATATCGTCGTCAGGTCAGTCGTCCACCGGAAGACTGACCCTCCTCGACATTCTTTCTGCCTCTGTCGGGTGTAACACACTACACCTTGCAAGCAAGGTGGTGTGCAGGGGATAATCCCCTTGACCCCTTTGCTGATCCTGAAATCTCATGCAGGAACCGCTTCGCCCTGCATGAGATTTCCTTGATCCTTTTGTTTTGTCTGAGCTAAAGATCACAATATCTCTTCCGGCATATCCAAAACTTTAAGCTCAGCCAAATAGACCAGACCGCTGCTGCTTGTTTCAAAACGGAGCTTCAGCAATTCTCCGATCTCAGCAGCGCTGATCAACGCTATCTGTTCCGAACGGAACGGCTGGACCAGAGCAATAATCTTTTTTCCGTCTTCAAGCTCTATAAATGCTCTGATCGCTTTTCCGTTCCCTTTCATACGGGACTTGCTTGTCCATGCTTTTATCTTGAGCGTTCCTTCGAATTCGCCTGATTCCGAATTGAGCTTGTAATCGTCCGTGTTGATCTCGTTCTCGTAAAGCTCGTTCTGGGTGTAGATCCTTGTATTCTCGTTCATGGTTTTGAACCTCCTTTCTTGTTGGATTTTTGGTTTGTTTGATTGTTGGCTTGCTTTTCCTCCTTTTTGCTTGATTGCCAGCTAGACGGATAGCTAGTTCTTTCGTTTGCTTCTTTTAGCTCGGTCGCTAGCTACATTGTTCTTTTGCTGGCTGGATGGGTGGGTAGGTGGTTGGATAGTTAGCTTGTCTTTTTAGCTTGTTAGCTAGTTAGCTATAAAAATATTATTTAAAGGAGACCGTACGGCGCCCGCATTGCTGACTGAGGGCTCATGGGAGTCTCACCCCGGTAGCTGATACGCTCCGCTGCTCATCACAGAAGTATCATCACATTGTATCTGTCATCGCCTCCCTCAGGGTGCAGCCCTGATTCTGACTCATCCGTGATATCGCTCTCTCCGTAAAAGAGGTCATGGCGCACTTGGAGTCAACTTGGCTTGGGATTTTAACCCCGATACAAGTGAACGTACCATACGATCTGTTATTCAGTTGTCTAAGTCCGACAGAGGAAAAAGAGCTCTTGAAGAGCACAGAAAAATAGCCCTCTATACATACGGAACAAAGACCCCGTTTTTTCTATATACTTTTTTCAGGGAAAAACGAAAAAAGGCCTCGGTTGTAACCAGTTGGGTACAACCGAAGCCAAAACTCTATGTATATTTTAAATTATTAAAAGGCCAGCCCTGCAGAGAAATACATCTTCACTTACTAGTAGTGGGAGAAGGTAAAACGACCACCCTAAGCTGAAATTCGTCTGAAAATCGCTACGAATAACTGAAATCTGACAGGTTTTGCATTTTTGCAGACTTGTGCTTTTTCATGATGCTTTTCGGTATGTACACCGCAGTATTTGTTCTGCCCCCTGCGGGTTGAGTATCCGGCTGGATCCTCTATTGGGAAACCGGTAAGGCTCTCGTATTGCTGTTACGAGATCATGGGTCTTTCACCCCGGTAGCATCTGCTCCGCTGCACTCATTAGGTTCGACGGCTCACGGGAGGACTGATCCCGCTTCAACGCTCGGCTTGTGACTATGCAGAAGTATCATTATCCCTTTGTATCTGTCATCGCCTCCCTCGGGGTGCAACCCCGATTCTGACTCATCCCCTTTATCGCTCTCTCCTTTTAGGAGGTCATCGCGAGGTCGGAGTCAACTTGGCTCGGTATTTTAACGCCGATACAAGGAACGTACCTTACGGTTTAGTATTCAGTTGTCAATGTCCGGTGAAGGATGATCCGATCCTTTTGAGGGAATCGGATTAAATATCCCTTCACCTATACGTAATGGGAGAGGGCAAAACAGAACGGTCGGATGAAAAAAAGTTAAAAAAAGGCCTCAGTTGTTACCGATCGGTAACAACTGAAGCCAAAAATCTGCGATGAAAAACATTAATGGGACTATTTTAAAGCTTCGTGAGCCTGATATAATTATCTTGTCTGAGGGAGAGATTCCTTTGGTATCAGATGCTGGTCCTGGCATCCTAAAGACTTCTGTGCCGGTGGCACAGAAGTTATCTGTATTAAGTAATCTTCAGTTTGTCTGATTCATGCCCCACAATCTCATACGTGGTGGTATAATCCTACATGAGGGGATCAGATGTTGAGGGGTATGAGCAATGAAAAGAAAGTTAGTTTTTCCTGTAATCGTATTAAGTTCGATACTTTTATCCGGTTGCTTGTTTGGAACAAATTCTAGCAAACTTGTTCCTACTGAAAGTATTACTACAACAGAAGAAACAACTACAGAAATAACGTCTGCTGAAACTACGACTGAAACAACAGTAGAAACAACTGAGACAACTGTAGAAACATCTGAGACTTCAGAAACAACAGAAAACACTACGACATCAGAAGAAAGCTCTGCAACTAAAGGAACAACAAAAGCTACTAATAAGACACCGACAAAAACTCAGGAGAAAAAGACCACTAAACCTGCTTCGAAAAGTGCTACAAAAGCACCTGCTACTTCAACAAAGAAGCCTACAGCAACTCCTACAAAGAAGCCTGCTGCAACAAAGGCTCCTACAAATACACCTAAGCCTACTGAGAAACCTAAGCCTACAGCAACACCTGTACCTGAAAAGGGTTATGCAATTATTAAAGTTAAGGTAACTTCTCATGCATATATTGATGATGAATCTGATGAAGTTGAGAAGCATGTTGATTATTTTGAAATAAAAGCATATACTAAGAAATATCATTCAAAGAAGCCTTCTGATTATCATTATGATGGTGATATTATAGCAGATAAAATGGAAAAGAAATATGGTAATAATATACAGAATTTTTCTGCTAAAAATGTTGAAGTTATAAAATTTACTAACTAACCCTCTTATTTATGGAGTGAACCCCGTTCCCGATGTGAACCCTTTGGCGAAATATACAGCCTTCTCGATGTAAACCACCGAGAAGGCTTGTTTTTTCTAGGCATACACCTTTCCGATGCAAACTTGATCTGCCAGCAGCATTCGTTGTGACCCCCTTGCCGATATGACCCCCTTGTGGTTATATTTTTATAGAGGTGAACCGTATGAAAAGAACAAAAGGTATTGCTAAGAATGATTACGAGATCATCCGCAAGGAAATTCATGCTATTTTCGAGGAAAACTACCGAAGCTATGGTTACCGACGCATTACCGCCGAACTGGATGCAAGAGGCTATCACGTTAACCATAAACTTGTTCAGCGCTTGATGAATGAAGAGGGCCTGAAATGCGAACGTAAAACCAAGGGCGAAGCTGAATCGGATAAGCCGTTTATGACATATAGCCCACGATTTGGAGAGAAGGGTGAAGACCTTCTTAAGAGAAATTTCCACACTGATAGATTCGGTGAGATTTGGGTTACCGACATGACACGTATTAAATCCGGTGATATTACGGTTTACCTGACCGTGATAATAGACATGTTCAATGGCGAAGTCGTGGGTTATAACATATCCGAAGAAGCAGATCTTAAAGCAGTTTTGAAAACAGTAAGATTCGCACATTATAAGCAGCCTGATTGCCGGCCGATTCTTCATTCCGATCGTGGATGGTTCTATTGTGCGACTTACTACATTAAGTTACTGAACTCATTAGGCTATCTTCGCAGTATGTCCTCAACCGGAAATTGCCTTGATAATGCCGCTGCAGAAACGTTTTTTGCACTTCTGAAAAAGGAACTGATCTACCCAAATGAGTGGACGGATTTCAAAACACTAAGACGTGAGATCCACAAATATATTAAGTATTACAATACCAAAAGAATCAAGAAATCCTTGAATTACATGACACCGGTAGAATACAGGTTGAAGTCGATGGGACAGTAAATACTCTTCTACTTATACGTAGGGAAAATGGGCAAAAATGCATGCCAAACGCCTATCTAGTCTTAAAAAAGATAAATAAATTCGAGATGTGATACTTCTTCAAGGCTCAACCTTTACTGTGTATAGATAAAAACAGCGACCGGATTTTTGTGCGATCGCTGTTTTGTTGGGCATACTTTTCTAAATTGTCGTAACTCATGTAGTAAGTCTGACCTCCTTTGTATGTGGTAAATCCCATAGCTTTTGTTTGCAACTTTAAGCATATAGGTAAATCCACGTTGCTACAAACGTGAGGCCATTTCATATTATCTAATGAACTTCGGATCTAAAAGATTAAATATGAATATAAAAAATGACCGGATTCACCGGCCATTTTTGTTGGACCCTCTTTGTTATTGGTAATTTGTCGTAAGTTTGTCGTAAATTGCCTTTCTAAAACATTTAAAATGGCTTGAAAGCATTGAATTTATTGACTGAATAAAAAAGCAGAAAGAGAAATCATTAAATCCAAGAAATTTCTTGGATGTACAAGATCGTACACGAACCGGCTGCCTGCGAAGTCTTAAAAGATTCGTGCCGGATCCGCCGCAGGCGCTAAAGCGTTCTCTTTCTGCTACGGGATATTATACTCGCGAACCTTAGCAAATCAAATTGACTTAAGGCTGAGGCTTGACTTTCTGTGTAGGTTTCTTAGTCGGCTTCTTGGTAGGCTTTTTGGTGGGTTTCTTTGTCGGTTTCTTTGTAGGCTTCTTTGTGGGTTTCTTCGTCGGAACCGGAGTTGGAGTCGGCTCGGCCGTTGTCTCAGATGTCTCGGTTGACGCGGCAGTAGTCTCCGTTACAGCCTCTGTGGTTGTTTTCGAGGTCGCTTCGGTTGTTTCCTTAGTTGCCTTCGAGGAAGAACGAGCAGATGTAAAGATCGTCTGGGTGGTGTTTCCGCCGAAGAGCTTTCTGGGATTTGTTCCTTTTCTGTCGCAGTACATGGCAAAGCCTAAGACGGCTATGATGCCGGCCATGGCGATAATGGCGATGAGCGTGTTCTTCGCGTCGGGCCTTAATTTGTATTCTGTTTTAGACTTCCTTGCCGGGGCGGAAGCCAGGAGCCTGGCGGGATCTTCGTGATAAGTTTCAGTGCTGAATGGCTGACTGCCGGCAGCGGGTGCATTCACGTTTGCTTCTTCGGAGAACGGTTCTTCGGAATAAGGGTACTCGATCACGGTCTCGTCGATGCCTTCTGTGTTCTGCAGTTCGTTCTTGTTATTCTCTAATGATGAATCCATGGCTGTTCTGTTTCCCAATCCTATACCTTTTCTTGTTTAGCGATATAATCTACGCGTGATGACAACATGATATGTCAGAATAATTATAAAATATTTTTGAAACGAGTGTGTACTAATATCGTTAAGATTTATTGGCCGGAATATTACAAAAACTTCAGGTGCAAGGCTGACAAATGCCTTCACACATGCTGCGCCGGCTGGCTTGTGGGCATCGATGAGGAATCTTTATCAAGGTTCATGAAATACCCGGAGATAAAAAGCAAGATCTCTGACGGCTGCTTTGTCATGGGCGAAGATGAGAGGTGCCCTTTCCTGAGGGACGATAATCTGTGCGATATGATCCTGAAGCACGGGGAAGATTTCCTTTGTGATATCTGCAGGGAGCACCCGAGGTTTTATAACGACATGGGAGATCACATCGAGGCAGGCATCGGCCTGGTCTGTGAAGAGGCATGCAGGCTGGTGCTGGAATGTGACAAGCCGTTTGAGCTTGCCTCTTCCGACGGATCGAAAATGGAACTCCCTGAATATGTGAAGACTGTTTTCGATGAGTCAAAGCCGCTTGCGGAAAAGCTTTCTGAAATAAGCGCCGGAAGAAGGGCATCATCTAAGATAAGGGCGGAGATCTTTGCCGGCATGGAAGTGATGGACCCCGGTTGGAGCGACCTTCTTGCAGAGCTGGCATCAAAACCCGTTTCTAAAGAAGATGCCGACAAGGCTATCCGTGAGAATGAGAGAGAACTTACAAACTTTGCCGCATATCTTCTTTACAGGTATAAGGGCGTGAGAAGGTTTGCATCTGAAGCTGTTTATCTTCTTGCGGATCTTTCTGTCAGGGGATTAAGCATTCCCGACGGAGCGAGGATGTTCTCGGGCGAAGTCGAGTACTCGGATATCAACATCGGAGAAGCTCTCGAGACGTTCGGATAAAACAGTGATAAAATCGGATAGAACAATCATTCGGAGGATATTATGATCGCAGATTACAGCAAGATCGAATGGACCGCGAATCCCACGTTCAAAGGCGGAGAAGGCGTTTTTTACAACAAGGTGTTTACTGACGGCATCAATAAGATGATGCACGGAAAGCTTGAACCGGGTTCTTCGATCGGCTACCACAAACACGAGGGTAACTGCGAGATGATATTCATCTTAGAGGGTAAGGGCAAGGTGCTTTACGATGACGGTGAAGAAGCCGTAGGCCCCGGTTTTTGCCACTACTGCCCTGAAGGCCATTCTCATTCGCTGATCAACAACGGAAGTGAAGACCTTGTTTTCTATGCAATAGTACCCAAGCAATAAGGGATAGGGAGGAATAAGACATGCCACATTCATCGGGAGGAGGCTCGTCCGGAGGCGGCTTCCACAGCGGAAGTTCGTCCGGAAGCAGCAATCACATTTCATCACATTATTTCCCGGGAGCGAGACGTTACAGAAGATTCTATACTGACGGGCGCCCGGACGAATATGTTTATGCAAATTCAAAGCCCGGCAAGACGGGGATTTCTTCGATCATCATCATTGCGGTAATGGGATTTATATTCGCGGCAGTCGCAGGATTTGCGATGTTCACGGACAGACCCCGGTTCATCAACCCGGAGTATTCGGACGCCCCTGCGATCCATGACCCGCTCAGCGCCATAGAAGAAAGGGAAGAGCTCCTGGAACTTATGACGACTTATAACAAGATTACGGGAATATGCCCGGTGATCTACACGGTCTTCGATGAGGAATGGAACCGCGATTATGAGAATCTTGAGAAGTACGCATATGACGTATATGTATCTCATTTCAGCGACGAGCAGCACTATGTGTTCGTGTATTCCGTACCTGCGAAATCGGCAGTTTTCGAGAACGGACATGTTACAAGTTCTGAATTCAAGTGGGAAGCCATGCAGGGCGATGATACCGATAATATTCTTACGGAATCGGCTGCCGATAAGATAGGAAATACCATACAAAAGGAGCTTAAAGCAGGCAAAGGTCCCGGCAGGGCATTCATTTCAGGCTTCAATGTTGCGATCGATTCGGCCAATAACAAGCTTAATCCGTCACCTGCCAGGAAGGTCTTCAACACTGTCGGGCAGGCGGTCCCGTTCCTGCTGGTCCTTGCCATCTTCGTCCCGTTATTGCTCCTTATGGTCAAATCCTACAAGAAGGAAAAGGCAATGGATTACGAGGAAGTGCCTCTCGATGTCGAGCCTCAAGAAGTTCCCGGATTAAAGACGTTTACCAACGCCAGCGGAGGCAGGGTCACCACTTATCTGGGCTCCGGATACAGCAGCAGATCCGTCGAATACAGTGCGGCGAATCCTGCTGCTTCAAAGGTGGTTAAGGTAATAAGCCTCGCCGTCATCATACCGTTTATTCTTATCGGTATCGGAGTGATCACGGGCGGCGCTGCGATCCTGAGATCCGGTAACGGAGACAGGGCAAGCGGCATATTCATGATCATGTTCGGAGTAGTCTGGACATTCATAAGCGCAGCCATTCTTCTAAGTATTCTGACTACTGCCGCCAGGGCGAAAAAGAAAGCTCAGGATCCGCTTACGGCGGAATATCCTCAAGCCGAGTATCCTGACATGAAGCCTGTTACACCGGCGCCTTCCGTGCCTGATACACAGACTGAATTTGACCCGCAGTTCTTCGGATCTGCCAAGAGTGATTACGAAGAAGATGATGAAGAATACAAACGGATGAAACGCCGCGGATTCGAGTAATGAAAAAGAAGACCTGATCGATTAAATGATCAGGCCTTTTTGACTGTTACATCCAAATATGCAGGAACATTGATACCCGTCAGACAGATCCCGTGAAAACGCCCCGGAAGGAGCAGGGAACACAAAACAGCTCCTGCCGGGACAGCAGGGGCAGAATGTCTGAAAAGCCTGTAAATCATGGCTTTTATCAAAATGCGAGACCTGTTCTTGACGGCCGTTGTTGCTTTTTCATGAAAGTATTCCAATCCGTTATTTTGTCATGCAAAGTCTAGACAAACTGTGATAGAATACCGTCTAGTAATTTTATATATATGGGAAAAAGAAGGGGGCGTCAGTATATGCCAAAGAGAGAAGACATCAACAAGATCCTTATCATCGGTTCAGGTCCTATCATTATCGGACAGGCTTGTGAATTTGATTACTCTGGCACACAGGCATGCAAAGCATTGAGGAAACTCGGTTATGAGATCGTCCTGGTCAATTCCAATCCTGCGACCATCATGACAGACCCTGATGTTGCAGACAGAACTTACATTGAACCGCTTAACGTTAAGCGTCTTGAACAGATCATCGCAAAAGAGCGTCCTGATGCACTTCTCCCCAACTTAGGCGGACAGTCGGGACTTAACCTCTGCTCAGAGCTTTCCAAGGCAGGCATCCTTGAGAAATACGGCGTTAAGGTCATCGGTGTCCAGGTCGACGCCATCGAAAGAGGCGAAGACAGGATCGAATTCAAAGAGACCATGACCTCACTCGGGATCGAGATGCCCAGATCTCACGAGGCTTACTCCGTTGAGGAAGCCATCAAGATCGCAGACGAGCTGAGCTACCCTGTAGTCATCAGACCTGCTTACACGATGGGCGGCGCAGGCGGCGGCCTCGTTTACAACATCGACGAGCTCAAGGTCGTAGTTGAAAGAGGTCTTGCAGCTTCCATGATCCACCAGGTCCTCGTCGAAGAGTCCATCAGCGGATGGGAAGAGCTTGAGCTCGAGGTCGTAAGGGATGCCAAGGACAACGTCATTACCGTCTGCTTCATCGAGAACATCGACCCGATCGGCGTCCACACAGGTGACTCTTTCTGCTCCGCACCTATGCTTACGATCTCTGAAGACGTTCAGAAGAAGCTTCAGGAATATTCATACAGCATCGTTAAGGCGATCGAGGTTATCGGCGGCTGCAACTGCCAGTTTGCTCACGACCCCAAGACAGGAAGGATCGTTGTCATCGAGATCAACCCGAGAACATCAAGATCTTCCGCTCTTGCTTCAAAGGCTACGGGTTTCCCGATCGCATTCGTTTCCGCACTTCTTGCCTGTGGTCTCACACTCGATGAGATCCCCTGCGGCAAGTACGGCACACTCGACAAGTACTATCCGGACGGCGACTATGTCGTAATCAAGTTCGCAAGATGGGCATTCGAGAAGTTCCACGGAGCTCAGGACAAGCTCGGCACACAGATGAGAGCCGTAGGCGAGGTCATGAGCATCGGTAAGACATACAAGGAAGCTTTCCAGAAGGCCATCAGATCCCTTGAGAAGGACAGATACGGCTTAGGATTCGCAAAGGATTTCAACAAGCTTTCCAAGGAAGAGATAATGCTCAAGCTCACACAGCCTTCTTCCGAGCGCCAGTTCCTTATGTATGAGGCTCTCAGAAAGGGTGCAACCGTAGATGAGCTTTTCGAGCTTACAAAGATCAAGCATTGGTTCATCGAGCAGATGAAAGAGCTCGTCGAGGAAGAAGAAGAGCTCATGAAGGGCGCCGGAAGGATCCCTAATGAGGATGTCCTCCGCAAGGCTAAGCTTGACGGTTTCTCTGACAAGTACCTTTCACAGCTCCTCAATGTTTCCGAGGATCTTATCCGCCGTGCACGTTATGAGTATGGCATCAAGGAAGGATGGGAAGGCGTACACGTATCCGGAACACAGGATGCCGCTTACTATTATTCTTCCTATCATATTACTGAGGACAAGTCTCCTGTTTCCAACAACAAGAAGATCATGATCCTTGGCGGCGGCCCCAACAGGATCGGCCAGGGTATCGAATTCGACTACTGCTGCGTTCACGCTGCTCTTGCTCTCAAGAAGCTCGGCTTCGAGTCCATCATCGTAAACTGCAACCCCGAGACGGTCTCCACAGACTACGACACATCAGACAAGCTTTATTTCGAGCCTCTGACACTCGAGGATGTTCTTGCCATCTATGAGAAGGAGAAGCCT
>SVJC01000027.1 GCA_015069215.1 Oscillospiraceae bacterium | reverse complement strand
TGCAATGTCTGACGACACTTTGTCGGTAGGAGTAAGCTACGATCCCGAAAAGAAGACTGCGGACATCTGGATGACCGGAAACAGGAATGACATCCTGACCGGCAAGCCCGTATACGCATTCATGTACACATGGGATAAGGATCACCCGGCGCATTACGCGAGGATCGAAATGAAGAAGGGAAGATACGGTACCGAAGGAAGCGAGGATTCTTTCGAATACTTCTTCCTGAAGGACTTCGACGTAAGCACTTACGATCCGAAGAGCATGGGCATAATGATATTCATCACGAGCAGTGAATCAGGCGTTGTCCAGTACAAGTGCAGGAACGTCTATGACCTTACTTCAGGGGTCATCACCGGAGCAAAGCCGCCCAAAGGTGTAACCCTTACCGAAGCATGATATAATTGACATATGTCGCTTTGAAGCAGCATCCTGCGGGGGTATGAATAATGTCCAGACCGGTCAAGGTTAGAAGAATTTGCGAAGAACCTAAGTTCAGGAGTTTTGCTCCCACGGGAGTCGAAGTGGTTAAGACTGAAGTCCTGACCATGGACGAATATGAGGTCTTGCGCCATGTCGACTATCAGAAGATGACCCATGAGGAATGCGCTTTGCAGATGGATATCTCAAGGACCACGGTCACGGAGATCTACGAATCGGCAAGGTATAAGATGGCTGACGCACTTATCAACGGAAAAGCACTTTGCATTGATGGCGGAAACTTCCGCGTCTGTGACGGCGGCGAGTGCAAAAAAGACTGCACGAAGGATTGTACTAACAATTGAAATCAGGGATCATGAGAGTCCCCTTGGAAGACATTTCCTGAACAAATGCATTTGTCTGGCCGAGGCCGGCAAGGTGATCGCAGAGCCTTTCATAATTAGTTTCAGATAACGGGCGCCTTAATTCATCAGGCGCTTTTTCATTTTCGAGAATATGGGGCATCGGTGTGTACTGGCTCATCAGGCTGATGTAGATGTCGTTTCCGAAACGTGACGACAGATATTCGACGATGTGCTTGCTGTCGAAAAGGTTGCCCGGAAGCATCAGGTGTCTGACAATCATTCCCCTTGTCAGGAGCTTGCCTGAACTGTCAAGTTTAATGCTTCCCACCTGACGGAACATCTCGTCCAGCGCAAGCGCGGCAGTAGTGAAGTAGTCCGGTGCTGAAGCGTATTTGGATGAGACCTTCGATGAGAAATATTTCAGGTCGGGAAGATAGATGTCTATGAGTCCTTCAAAGAGCTTCAATGTGCTGACCGATTCATAGCCTGAGCAATTGCAGATCACGGGGATGTCCAGACCTGTATTTTTAGCGATCCTTACGGCATTTGCGACAGTCGGAGCAAAATGCATCGGCGTTACCAGATCGATCGCTCCGGCACCGTCTGACTTAAGCTTCAGAAATAGATCCGCGAGGCCTTTTTCGTCGTAAACGGTGCCCTTGCCCGTTACCGAAGTAATGGCGTGATTCTGGCAGAAGATGCACCTCAATGAGCATCCTTCGAAAAAGACTGCGCCGCAGCCGCCTTCTCCGCCGAGCACGGGTTCTTCTCCTCTGTGGATCATTGAAAGGTTGACCGTGACTTCAGATGAAGCCCCGCAGATGCCGGTCCTGCCATGGGTCCTGTCTGCGCCGCACCTTCTCGGGCAGAGCATGCAGGGTGAATAAGGGTCTTTATTTCTTCCGTTTTCCATGGAAAACATTATAGCCTCTTTCGTTGTTGTTTTATCCAAAACACGGAGTATGACTTAAATAAATTCTGTTTCTTTGTTTTCATTGATTTCGCAGGCTTAGTGATACACTTGTGAAAGGATCGGAGAATGTGGAATTCTAGTGGCAGTTAAGTCCGCACGCCTTGACTTTTGTTCTTTAAAAGATAAGATTACGGCGGTATAACGAATCGAAAAATAAAGGATTTTTTAATGGAAAACAAGCTGGAAATGCAGTCTAAAGCTTCCGTAAGATCTGCCGATACGGCGGTCATAAGGGCCATCCGTCATGAGGATGAGATGAGACACGGAAATGCTTCACATTCAAACAAGCCGGCAGTAAGGACTTCCGGTGAGTCCAGGACTGCACAGTCTCATAACAGATCAGCAGCTCCCGCAAAGGCACCTGCCAAGACAAACACCAAATCATCCGCAAAGTCATCTGCCAAATCCCAGGTGGTGACGCACGAGAAATCACGCGTTCTTCCCCTGATCGTAATGTTCTTTTTTGCAGCACTGACACTCGTTCTCTATCTCGGCATCGGCGTATACAAGAAAGAGACAGACAAGGTCAACAGGTTTGTCATAGTCGAATGCGGAAGCCCCGTTACTGAGGCTATGTTCTTCAATGACACTCTCTCATTCCCGGATACCGAGGAATGCAATCTCGATTTCTCAGGAGTTCAGATCGATATCCCGCAGACGATCCGTTTCACGATCACATATCTTTGGACAGACATGGAGTGCGTCCTCGAGATCGCAGACACGACTCCTCCGACAGGAATCGGCATCCCCCAGCAGCTGTTCTCCGTAGATCAGCTCCCTGACGTAAACAGCTGCGTCAAGGACATCAAGGACCGTACGGATGTCACATTGAAGTGGGGCAACATCCCTGATTACAGCAAGGGCGGCGAGTTCAAGGCTGAAGCGCTTCTTACCGACGGCGTAGGAAACACGGCTTCTGTCATGGTTCCCATCAGTGTCACATGCGACAGCACTCCTCCGGTCATTTCCGGCACAAAGAATTACAGCGGATTTACCGGAACTTCCATCACATACAGGGACGGCGTTACCGTAACTGACGATTACGACAAGAACCCCACGCTTTCGATCGACACTTCAAACGTCGACATGAACAAGCCCGGCAAATACAAGGTCATCTACACGGCTACCGATTTCTCAGGCAACAAGTCAACAGCCGAGATCGAGGTCGAACTCACAAAGAAGCCAAAGTCTTACGTTGAGCAGGAAGATGTCGACAAGGTCGCACAGAAGATCTTAAACAAGATCACAAAGCCCGAGATGACACAGAAGGAAAAGGCTCTCCAGATCGTCTGGTGGTGCAGATACAACATCAGCTATATCGCAAAGGCTGACTCAACTTCCAGGAACAGGGCTGCATACGATGCTCTCACAAAGAGGACTGCAACATGTTACGGTTACGCCTGCGCAGTAAGGGAAATGCTCAACCTCTGCGGTATCGAGAACATGTTCATCAAGCGTTATCCCTGGAGGCACAGCATCCACTACTGGAATTACATAAAGATCGACGGTGAATGGTATCACTGCGATTCCACGCCGAGAAAAGGCTATAACAGCTACTTCTTCATGTATACTTCAGCTGAGATACAGAATTTCCACCACAGCGGATGGTACGGCTACACATTCAAGGTCAAGGAGTATCCGACTTCAGCAACCAAGTCTGTACAGAAGACCATCGATTATGCAAACCACAAAGTAAAGAAATGACCGATAGACTGCCCGCAGATCCCAAGCGACACCAAACCCGGCCCATGCAGCAAAAAAGGCAGGGGAGTGCCGAACAGACTCACAGGGCATCAGATCAGGTAAACAGAAATAATGCGGCCGGGAATCACCCGGCCGTTCAACGTGGGAATGTTCCCGCTCAGCGTAAGGACCGGCCGGTATCTCCGCAGGGAGTAAAGCGCCCGGCTCCGAATGGCAGTCACGCACAGACAAAAAGGGCTCCTGCTCCGGGTCAAAAGCCCGCAGCTCAGACAAACCGTCAGGTGCCTGCAAAGCGACCGCAGAATACAAAGCCGGTACCTCAAAAACAGGCTCAGGGCAGACCGGTTCCGCAAAAGGGTGCCTCTCAAAAACCTGTGTCTCAAAAGCCTGTGGTAAAAAAGACGAACGCGCCCAAGGACAAGATACCCGTACGTCCGTTCCTGCTGATGGCAGCTTTTCTCGCGCTGGCGGGAGTCATCATCTTCTTTGCGTTCTTCATGGCGGATGAAGCGGCGCTGATCAAGAAACAGGTGACTGTAGAGGTTGGGACTACTGCTTCGTTCGACATGTTCATGGAAGGCCGGCCCAAGTACCCCCAGTATCTGAGCACGAATCTCGATTTTACTACGGTCGACTACAATACTCCGCAGACGGTCTTTTTCTCGATCACCCTGTACGGCATCGATCACGACTGTCAACTGGTCGTTGCCGATACCGTCCCTCCGACGGGAGAACCAGTCACGCAGAATCTTTTCTCGGTCGATCCCATCCCGGAAGCATCGGAATGCGTTACCAACATTCAGGATAAGACACCGGTAACGGTAACGTGGGCTGAAGTTCCCGATTATTCGGCAGGCGGTGAGTTTGCGGCATCGGCAAAGCTTACCGATGCGGGCGGAAACGAGACGATCGTCCTCGTTCCCTTAAGTGTCATCCGTGACAGCGAGGCACCCGTCATTACAGGAACCAGGGACCTTTCGATCGTGGTCGGGGAGACGATCTCTTACCGTACCGGAGTGGAGCTCATCGATAATTTCGATAAGAACCCGAAACTGGACATCGATACTTCCGGCGTTAAGCTCGATAAGGCGGGCGATTACCAGGCTACATACAAGGCAACTGATTTTTCCGGCAATACGAGTGAGGTCACGATCAAGGTCAAGATCAAAGCAAAACCAAAGGGATATGTGGAACCTGACGTCGTTTACGCGCAGGCAAAGGATATCCTTGCCAAGATCGTCACGCCTGAGATGAACGACATGGAAAAGGCTCTCCAGATAGTATGGTGGGTCAGACAGAACATCAGGTTCAATCTGAGGATAAAACCGAAATCATGGACCGAGGCTGCATATAACGCATTCAGGGAAAGAAGGGGCAACTGCCTGTCTTCTGCTTCCTGCGTAAAGGCGATGCTCGATGTCTCCGGCATAGAGAACATGTTCGTGACCAGGTGGCCTTACAAGGTCGCAAAACATTACTGGAACTACGTCAAGATAGACGGGCAGTGGTACCACTGCGATGCGACCTGGAGACAGAACTATGACAGCTATTTCTTCATGTACACCACGAAGGAGCTTCTCTCTTTCTGGCATGACGGTTGGAACGGTTTTGAGTTCAATCAGTTGAAATATCCGGAAAGCGCCACGGTCTCGGTTCAGAAGAAGATCGATTATAAGAATCACAAGATAAAGAGTTAAGGCAGTAATGTTCCGGAATATGATATAATGAATCATTACCTTTTATGTTCCGGAGAGGCATGTGACACCAATTCTGTATTTTGTCATACCATGTTATAACGAAGAACAGGTCCTTCCTGAGACGAGCGGCCTTTTCCTTGCCAAACTCAATGCCATGATAGATTCAGGCAAGATCAGTCCTGACAGCCGCGTTATGTTCGTAAATGACGGAAGCAAGGACACCACATGGGACATCATCTCTAAGCTCACCGAAGAGGATGAGCATTATGCCGGAATATCCCTTTCGCGCAACCGCGGTCACCAGAATGCTCTTATAGCAGGTCTCATGGAAGCAAGGCGCTATGCTGACATCACCATATCCATGGACTGCGACGGCCAGGATGACATTGATTGCTCAGAGCAGATGGTCGATGAATATCTTAAGGGAAACGAGATCGTTTACGGTGTCAGAAATGACAGGAAAACGGATTCCGCATTCAAGAGAACGACGGCCGAGTGCTACTATTCTCTCCTCCGCGGAATGGGCGTGGACATCATCCCGAATCACGCTGATTACAGACTCATGAGTTCCAGGGTGCTTGACGCGCTCGCAGGATACGGTGAGGTCAATCTCTTCCTGAGAGGCATCATCCCGCACATGGGATTCAAGAGTTCGATCGTTTATTATTCACGCGCCGAGCGCATTGCGGGCAAGACGCATTATCCTTTGGGAAAGATGGTATCGCTTGCGATCGACGGCATTACGTCTTTCTCGGTCAAGCCTTTAAGGATCATTACGTTCCTCGGACTGTTTGTTGCGCTCCTGTCGTTTATCGGAATCATATATGCGCTTATCGGTGCGATCTCGGGCAACATCGTTGAAGGATGGACTTCAACGACATGTATCATCTGCTTTGTCAGCGGCATCCAGATGATAAGCCTCGGAGTTATCGGCGAATACGTGGGAAAGATCTATCTCGAGACAAAACACCGTCCCAGATATATCATTGATGAGAGAAAGAATTTGAAAGAGATTTCGGAGGAGTGATATGGACACTTTATATGTTGTCATGCCGGCATACAATGAGAAAGACAACATCGAGGAAGTAGTTTCCTCATGGTACCCTGTGCTGGAGGGAAAGAGTCCTGAATCAAGGCTCGTAGTCGCTGACAGCGGAAGTACTGACGGCACGCATGAGATCCTCGAGAAAATGAAAGAGACATATCCCCAACTCGAGATCCTTACCGATTCGGGAAAACAGCACGGCCCCAAGGTCATCGCTCTTTATTCATATGCGATCAAGAACGGCGCTGATTATATCTTCCAGACCGACTCTGACGGACAGACGCTTCCCGAGGAATTCGATGCATTCTGGCAGCTCAGAAACGGCTATAAGGGCATCTTCGGTCACCGCGCTGTAAGAGGCGACGGCAAGTCCAGGGCATTTGTCGAGAAGGTCGTATGCTTCCTCCTCAAGTGCTATTTCCATGTAAAGGTACCTGATGCCAATGCACCGTTCAGGCTCATGGAAGCAAAGACGGTTGCCAAGTATCTTCCGAGGCTCGACAAGGACTACAACCTTCCGAACATCATGATGACGACATACTTTGCGTACTATAAAGAGGAAATGGTCTTCAAGCAGGTAACTTTCAGGCCCAGACAGGGCGGAAAGAATTCCATCAACATCCGTAAGATCATCAAGATCGGCTGGAAGGCTCTTAAAGATTTCCGTAATCTCAAAAAGGCGATGTAATGCAGGAAAAAGTTTCGAATAAAAGATCGTTCCCGGTAAAGGGTTTTGTAACGGCTGTCTTGTTGATAGCCGTTAGTGTTGTATTGTTCTGGTTCATCCAGCGTCTCCTGATGCCCAAGTATCAGAGGGGCGTTGTCGAAGGTTCGTTTACCGAAGAGTACTACAAAGAGAAGGTTCCCCACGAAGTAGTGTTTTTCGGTGATTGCGACGTGTATGAGAATTATTCCCCGATAAAGATGTACGAAGAATACGGGATCTCTGCATATATCAGAGGTTCAGGCGAACAGTACATCTGGCAGTCTTACTATCTGCTCAGGGACACTTTAAGGCATGAGACCCCCAAGGTAGTTGTCCTGACCGTGCACGGTCTCCAGTTCGACAAACCTAGATATGAGGCTTATAACCGCATGACCCTCGACGGAATGAAGTGGTCACAGGACAAGATCGATGCGATCAACGCTTCAATGATGCCCGGCGAGTCCTTTGCTTCCTACGTTTTCCCGGTCCTCAGATTCCACGACAGATGGAACGAACTGACGCCGACTGACTTTAAGCATCTGTTCTCGAAGGACATCACTTCACATAACGGTTACTACATGCGCTGCGACGTCATGCCGTTTACCCAGTATCCTCCGCAGCAGCCCCTGATC
This sequence comes from Oscillospiraceae bacterium, assembly GCA_015069215.1. Lineage (GTDB taxonomy): Bacteria > Bacillota > Clostridia > Saccharofermentanales > Saccharofermentanaceae > Saccharofermentans. Next base: position 13,165 of record SVJC01000027.1, on the reverse strand, counting down.
AATCCTAATTTCGGAAACAACGCGATGGGTTACCTGGACAAGATCCGCGAGCTATGTGACGAGAAGGGGATCAAGCTCGTTCTGGTAAGAGCTCCCGTCGAATACGGCTGGTATCCGCAGTGGGACAAGAACGTGGAGAAGTATGCCTCGCAGTATAACCTGACTTATCTTAACTTCAACAACTACACTGAACAGATCGGCATCGATCTCACGAAAGACACCTACGATGCAGGCGTCCACCTTAACTTAGCAGGTGCTGAGAAGCTGAGCGTATATTTCGGGAAATACCTTAAGGACAATTACGGACTGACTGATTTCAGGAATGATCAGGCAGTATCAGCCGAGTACAGGAAAAAGATCGATTTTTATAATTTCATGAGGGAAGACCAGGAGAGGGAGCTCCGTGAATACGGCGAACTCAAGAGTTATGGTGCAAATGCCATAGAATAACCTCAAATTCATTGTGCACAATATAATAAAATGAGAAAGTTCGGTAAAGCAATTTTGTTGTTTAACTCCGAATGCCTGAATTTTGCATTAACTGTATTATATTCTTGTTTATTTTAATGGAGGTAAACTTATGAAAGCTTTTAAAATTTCAGCACTTATACTTGCTGCTGCAATCTGCGCTATGCCGCTTACAGCATGCAATAAGCAGAAGACACCCGTTTCTTCCGGCATCAACGTTATCTCTTCACAGAGCCAGGGCGGTGCAGGCGTAAACGGCGAGAACAAGGCTACAATCGACCCGAACGCTGCAAGCAACAACTATGTTTTCAAGTACAACGGCGTTGACATCGTAGTTAACTCACCCATGAATGCTATCCTCGGAAGCCTCGGAAACAACTATCAGTATTTCGAAGCTGCTTCCTGCGCTGGCCAGGGTATTTCCAAGTTCTACACATTCAACGGCGGTTCTTTCGTTGTTTCCACAAACCCTGTAGGAAATGAAGACAGTATCGCAATGATCACGATCAACGATGATTCTGTTTCCACAGCAGAGGGCATCTTCATCGGCAACACTGTTGATCAGCTCAAGGCTGCTTACGGTGAGCCTAAGGAGAATGACGGAACAACCTACACATATGAGAAGGGTTCTTCCGTTCTCGTATTCCTCGTTGATGACGGCGGAAAGATCACAAATATCATCTACAACGCGAAGGTATAAGTTTTGTCTAAGCGAAACGCAAAAAGCAAGTTTAACGTCGTAAGGTTCCTGGGTCTCTTCCTGTTGCCTCTTTTGGCCGGCGGAGCGCTCGGAGCCTACGGCGCTTTTTTCATGTATTCGAACTTTATCGGAACCATTGATGCTTGCACTCTTTCTGAAGTTGAGATCGAGTACGGTCATCCGATCACGGTCGACAGCTTCTTTACAAGAACTCCCGTAAACACGACATTTATTACCGACATCAACCAGATCGATACAGGCAAGCTCGCAACTTATGAGATCTACCTTGACTGCGGCGGTTATACGGTCAAATCGATCCTCAAGGTCGTAGATAAGACAGCTCCCACCGCCAAGCCCGTTCCCGTTGAAATGTTCTGCGGAAAGGCACCGGCACCGGAGACACTCGTTAAGGACGTTTTCGATCTTACAGACGTTAAGATCGAATATGCGGAAGGCGAACCTGACCTCGTAATGAACACGGGAGAAATGAAGGTTCCCGTAAAGCTTACTGACCTGAACGGAAACAGCACGGTCATCGACGTTCCTTTCAACGTAAAAGACGACCACACCCCTCCGGTAATCTCGGGCGTAAAGAGCTTTGAGCATGTTGCAAAGGATCCTGACAAGATCACCAAGGAAGAGTATCTGGACGGTGTTACCGTAACTGACGATTACACCACAAAGCCCACTCTCGAGATCGACACGACACAGGTCAATCTTAAGGTCGTAGGAAGATATCCAATCTACTACATTGCTACCGACAAGGCAGGCAACAGGACTGAGGTTGAGTCTTCCGTAACGGTTTACAGAACTTATAACGGCGGTATGACCACCAGCGCCAAGGATACAAAGAAGGCACTGGACATGGCCAAGAAGCAGCTCGACAAGATCACAAAGGCTACGGACACGGATGTTGTCAAAGCCATGAAGATCTTCTACTGGGTATACCATCACATTTATTTCTCTACAGGTGCAACACCTTACAAGGGATGGGCAAAGGCTGCCATCAGCGCTCTTAACAAGAGAAGGGCTTCCTGCTACGGAAGAGCTTGTCTGTGCAAGGCCATGCTTGATGCTGCAGGCATTGAGAACTTCCTTATCATGAGAAAGAAAGTCGCGGGCCTGAGGATCCATAACTGGAATCTCGTTAAGCTCAACGGTGAATGGTATCACTGCGATGTTCAGATCTATCTTGCGGGACTCGCACCAAAGGGTTATTTCTGTTTCATGATGACGGACAAAGAAATAGCCAAGGCGCCGACGAACCATCAATACAATAAGAAAGGATTCCCGAAACGGTCAACGAAATCCGTTCAGAAATGGGTTGACGTATACAACGGCAAGATCAAGTCGGGATTCCCTTATAAGAAATAACAATACAAATAAAGCAAGGAGTCCTGCGGGACTCTTTGCTATTTTGGGATAAGAGGTGAATCAGATGAATAAGACGATTAAGAGCATTGCTGCACTTGCTGTATCAGCTGCTTTGATGACCGCAATGACTGCATGTACTCCCAAGGATGACGGCGGAAACGCTCCGCAGCTGATCTCCGGAGGCACCGCGGCAACCGTTGCGAGCCAGGCAACTGACAAGCAGGATCCAACAGCTCCCTCCGCTTCAAGCGATACATACGGATTCGTTTACAAGGGAGTCCTTCTTACTCCCGGCATGGACGCAGATGCCGCCATCAAGGCATTGGGTGAAGGATACGTTAAGTCTCCCGACATCCAGTCCTGTGCATTCAACGGCATTGAGACTTCCTACGATTATAAGGACATCGTCCTTTTCGTTGACAACCGCGACGGCGGCAATTACAAGATTAACACGATCGACGTAAGGGATCCTTCCGTTGACTGCGGCGGCATCAAGCTCGGCTCTTCAATGGATGACGTTAAGAAGGTATATGGCGAGCCCACTTCCAAAGAGATCTACGGATTGTGCTATGAGAAGAACCACACGCAGATCCAGTTCATCTCCGTTGACGAGAAGACCGTTTCTTCCATCCTTTTCAAGTCCATCTGATACAAAGCCGTTCCGGTGATGAAACACAAGAGCGAACAGAAAGTTGCAAATAAAGCATTCAGGATCGTACGCATCTGCCTTGCGGTCCTGTTTGGCCTTGCTGCGATCTCTTTTGCCGGTTTTGTAGCCGTAAGGGATTTCTATATGAAGCCCGTCATCACGGACGTGACTATCGAGGCGGGATCTTCATTCTCCATAGAGGATTTCTTTGAGACGATGCCCCAGGAGGCAAGGTTCATTACAGATGTCAGCGGGATCGACACGAAGATCCCTGCGGTATACGGCCTCAAAGTCAGCTTTGACAAGTATTTCGAGCAGGAAGTAAGGCTCACCATTCAAGACACTACGCCTCCCACGGGAAAAGCCGTAAAGCAGGAGTTTTTCACTGTTGATCCTTTCCCGGACGTCGAAAAGTGCGTTACGGATCTTTACGATCTGAGCGGCATCGCAGGAGTGGAATTCAGGGACGGAAAGCCTGATGTCAGCGCAGGCGGCGATTTCATGGTTCCCGTAGTGGTAACTGATCCTTATCAGAACAAGACCGTTATCGAAGTGCCGATGCATGTCACGAAAGATGCAACCCCGCCGGTCATCACCGGCCTTAAGGACAACCAGATGGTCAGATCCGGCGATGAGATCGATTTCAGGGAAGGGATAACTGTCACTGACGATTACGATCCTTCTCCCGTATTGACCGTTGACGCATCCAAGTTCGACTATAACAAGCCGGGAAAATATACCGTTTTCTACAAGGCGACCGACCGTTCGGGAAACGTCACCGAGAAGTCCATATCCCTTGAAGTCTGGCAGTCTTCCGCGTCCGACCTGAAGACCAAAGAGGCCTATAACCATGCAGACAAGATCTTAAAGGACATCAAGAAGGGCAAGAATGACGCCGAGTATGCAAAGAACATCTATAAGTGGGTCTGCCAGCACATCGTCTATCTCGGAAGGGCGGGACACCCGACCTTTGAGAAGGCCGCTCTCGCGGGCTTCAAGAACCGCAAGGGCAACTGCTGGGTAATGTGCTGCTGCTACAAGGTACTGCTCGACCGCGCAAACATCCCTAATCTCATCGTGACAAGAGCCAACAGCAAGGTCACAAGGAGCAACCACTACTGGAATCTGATCTTTGTCGACAAGGGCTGGTATCACTGCGACTGCACGCCGCTCTATCCGTTCTTCATGAAGATCGATTCCCAGCTCGACCAGTTCCATACTTTTGAATCCAAGCTGTATCCGAAGAGAGCGACCAAGAAAGCCAAGAGCACCAAGGGCTATTACGCCAAGCGTGCCGAATGACGTTTTTTGAAACGCCGGATCAGATTAAGGGAGAATTCGGGCGAATCTTGGAGGATTTGGACGGATTTTCGAGATTTTTTGCGAAAAATGCTTGACAATAAATTACCCCGCGTATATTATATGCAGGCTGACTTGGGATAAATGCCTTTAAAAGCAATGGGATCCTGATCAGAAACTAAATGAATTTCAAGGAGAAAACAACATGGGTACATATGTTGCAACCAAGGATTCAATCGAGAGGAAATGGCTGGTGATCGACGCTGACGGTAAGACCCTCGGACGTCTCGCTACAGAAGTTGCAAAGCTTCTCCGCGGCAAGCACAAGCCTACATATACTCCTTTCCTTGATACCGGAGATTATGTAATCGTAGTAAACGCTTCCAAGATGGTTCTTACTGGTAAGAAGCTCGATCAGAAGGTTTACCGTTACCACACAAGATTCCCTACAGGACTTAAGGAAGTTAAGTACAGCGTCATGATGGAGAAGAACCCCGAGAAGGCGCTTGAGCTCGCAGTTAAGGGCATGCTTCCCAAGAACTCGCTGGGCCGCCAGATGTTCAGAAAGCTTCACGTTTACGCAGGCCCTGAGCATGAGCAGACTGCACAGCAGCCTGAAGCTTATACGTTTTGATTTCGGAGGACTAAGTTAAATGGCAGCAAAGAAATCCAGCAACAAAGTTTATTATTACGGCACAGGCCGCCGCAAGAATGCGGTTGCCGCAGTTCGCCTCGTACCGGGATCCGGAAAGATCACGATCAACTCCAAGGACATTGATGAGTACTTCGGTCTTGATACTCTGAAGCTCCTCGTCCGTCAGCCTCTCGCAGCTACAGAGACTGAGGACAAGTTCGATGTAATCGTTAAGGCAGTCGGCGGCGGTATCTCCGGCCAGGCAGGCGCTATCCGTCACGGCATCGCAAGAGCACTCGTTGAGGCTGATGAGGACAACTACAAGTCAGTTCTCAAGGCAGCAGGCTTCCTTACACGTGATGCACGTATGAAGGAAAGAAAGAAGCCGGGTCTCAAGAAGGCTCGTAAGGCTTCACAGTTCAGCAAGCGTTAATCGTTACTGCGAATTGCTTTTAAAGCGGCCGTCCTCAGGGACGGCCGTTTTTGGTTGTCTATATTAGGCCGCGTTCTGACGCGTAAACTCAAACGTAAACTTTTCGCCGCTGAATGTTTACGAAAATCTTTACTTTTTCGAAAAGTAAACTTAAACGTAAACAAATTGGCTTCAAATGTTTACAGGAAAGTTTACGTGCGGGATTTCTGACTGCAGATTACCTTGTGGCAAAGAAAAAAGCATTGCGGCATATTAGACAACAATGTAAGATTGATACGATGAAAATCAGCTTTAAGACAGATTCTTCGGAACAGACAGAGAAGTTCGGCGAGGCGCTTTCAAGATATTTGGAGGCGGGTACGGTCATCACGCTTGACGGTGACCTGGGCGCGGGAAAAACATGTCTTACCAGAGGCATAGCCAGAGGGCTCGGTGCGGTCACACCCGTCGCGAGTCCCACATTTACCATCGTCAACGAATATGAGGGCGGCAGGCTTATGCTGTATCATTTCGATACATACAGGCTTTACGGAGAGGATGATTTCTACGCGAGCGGCCTTGATGAGTATTTCCAGAAGGACGGCTGCTGCGTCATTGAGTGGGGCGAAGTGATCGAAGGCGCACTGCCCGAAGAGACCATGAAGATGAAGATCAGCGGAAACGGCGATGAGAGACGCTTTGACATTACCGATACCGGATCCGTAGGCGCCGAGAACCTTATAAATGCTGCAGTAGAGGCAGGGTGCACCATTTTATGAAGATACTCGTTTGTGATACATCCAATCAGAATGCCAGTGCCGGGATCTATGAGGACGGCAGGGAGATAGCTTACGAGCTCAGCTTTGAGACAAGGACTCATGCCGAGACTTTCATGCCTTTGGTACACAGGGTGATGAAGACTGCAAAAGTCTCACACGGGGATCTTGACGCTTATGCGGTCACCGTAGGCCCGGGTTCTTTTACCGGTATCAGGATCGGCCTGGCTGCCGTCAAGGGCATGGCACTTGCTGCAGGAAAGCCCTGCATAGCAGTTTCTTCCACGGAAGCACTCGCAAGGTCCTGCGAGAACGCGACGGCTTCAACGAAGACGGAAACGATAATGGTACCTGCGATAGACGCAAGGAATAACCGTGTTTTCGCAAGAGTCCTCGAAGATGACACGTTTAAGACCCTGATCCCCGAAAACGCTTATGACGCGGATGAGCTTTCGCTCAAGATAAAGAACATTCCCGAAGTCGTGTACGGAACCAGACGCCAGGTCCTTGTTGTAGGGAGCGGGGCTGAAGTCCTGAAGAAGGCTTTTGAGCGGAATAAGGTCCATATCAACGTGTATTGCGCAAAGGGCATAGCCATAACCCCTAAGGGTGTCGCAGCTGCCGCTTTTGCCGCTCCGGTTCTCATCAGCGCGCGTGACTTGAAGGCGGCTTACTGCGCCGTGTCACAGGCTGAAAGACTTAAGAAAACGGAACCTGCCGAAGAGTATAAGACAAGGCTTGCGACGATAGAAGACGTCAGCAGGATAATGTCTCTTGAAGAGGATGCCATACCTCATCCCTGGCAGAGAAACGAGATCGAAAAGCTCATTACCGAAGAGAATAAGTGTGCGTTCGTAACCGAGAAAAACGGTCACGTTGTCTGCTACATCGGATGCGACATCGTGCTCGATGAGGGCAATATCGGAAACCTCGTAACTGAGGAAGAAGCACGCGGAAAAGGCTTTGCTACAGGCATAATGAAGCGCCTTATCGAATACCTCAAAGAGCGCGGCGTAAAGCACGTTTATCTTGAGGTTGAAAGCACCAATACCCCTGCGATCGCGGTGTATAAGAAGTGCGGGTTCAGATCCTACAACATCCGCAAGGGTTATTTCGGCGCCGGCCGCGATGCCATCTTGATGGATTGTGAAATTTAACAAAAGGAAAACGCATTTGAACGGCATTTGAGTAAAAAAGTCGAAATTGCCTTCTGAGTCCTATTTTGTGTTGATTTTCAAGTATTCCAAAAATATACTTGTGGAGTAATTTGAGTGGGAAGGTGTATTCCAAGATGGTAAAAGAGAAAATTGTTTTTGACTGTGAAGACTCGCTTCAGATGAAAACTGTCGCAGTGCTCATTCAGAAGGCGTCCCAGTACAGAAGCACGATCTATCTGATCCGCAGCGGAAGGCGCGCAAATGCGAAGAGCCTCCTCGGTGTCATGTCCCTTGGAATAGAGAACGGTGCTGAGATCGAGATCGAAGCTGACGGCGACGATGCTCAGGAAGCAGTTAACGCTCTCATGTCACACCTCAAGAATCCAAAGATCGCAGTATAATGTCCGGCGGTAAATTCGACGCCAGGCTGGACACAGTTCCACAGACTCCCGGAGTTTACCTTATGAAGGACGCTTCGGGCGTTGTTATATATGTAGGCAAAGCCAAGAAACTCAGGAACAGACTTAAGAGCTATTTCGCAAGCGGAAGCATCGCCAGTCCCAAGGTGGCCGCGATGGTGTCGCACGTTGCCGATTTCGAATACACGGTGGTTGGTTCCGAACCCGAGGCCCTGCTCCTTGAGAACAACCTCATCAAGAGATACCAGCCGCACTACAACATCCTGTTAAGAGATGACAAGGGATACCCATATATCTGCATAACACTGAACGAGGAATACCCCAGGGTATTCAAGGCTTTCAGGCCCGATCCCGCCGCAAGAAAAGCCGGAGCAAGATACTACGGCCCTTACATGAACTCGGACTGCAACGAGGTGCTGAAGGCGATATCAGACATCTTCCCGTTAAAGCGCTGCAAAAAGGTCTTTCCGAGGGACATCGGGAAAGAGCGTCCGTGTCTCAACTATCACATCGGAAAGTGCATGGCGCCCTGCCTCGGAACGGTCATTTCGGAGGAATACCGTAAGATGACCGAACAGATAGTCCTGTTCTTTGAAGGCAAGTACGACGGCATCGAAAAGGACATAACATCGCAGATGGAAAAGGCATCCGAGGCTCTGGAATTCGAGCGCGCGGGAGCACTTCGTGACCGCATGATCGCACTCAAGAACATAAGCCGCAACCAGCGCGTATTCCTAAGCGTTGAGCGCGACGTCGATGCGATCGGACTGTATTCCGATGCGGGCGAGACTTGCGTTAGAAAGCTTGAATTGAGAGAAGGCAGGATAGTCGGATCCTCGACTTATTTCTTCTCCGGAGACGAGAATGAACAGTCCGGGATATTGGAGAACTTCCTTACCCAGTACTACGAGCAGGCACCGTTTGTACCGCCTCTGATACTGATCCCTTATGCGCCTGAGGAAGCAGACCTTGCTTCGACCGAGAGCTTCCTTTCGGAGAAGGCCGGAAGAAAGGTAAGGCTCCATGTCGCAGAGCGCGGAGAGCTTACGGAGCTTTCAAATCTTGCTCAGCTCAATGCACGTGAGATGATGGTCCGCCGTATCCTGAGGGGCGGAAATGCAGGCGCTGATCCGTCTGCTCCTTTGAGATATCTTGAGCAGATCATGGAAGTACCTGAAGGGACTTTCTCGCGTGTTGAATCTTTCGATATCTCGAACCTCGGAAATGACGACATCTGTTCCGGCATGGTCGTATTTAAGGACGGCAGGCCCGACCGTCAGTCCTACAGGCTTTTCAAGATGAAGAGGGTCACGGAACAGGACGACTACGCGTCTATGAGAGAGACACTTGAGAGACGTTTTTCTCACAGCGGAAACGACGGATTCACGTGGCCTGACCTGATATTAGCGGACGGCGGTATTGGCCAGCTTAACGCGATCGCTTCAGTCGTCAGGGAGATTCCCGGAACTGAGAAAATAAAGCTTGCGGGAATGGTCAAGAACGACCGCCATAAGACATCGGGGATCGTTTTCGAAGACGGTCATGAGATAAGGCTTGAAGGACGCGAACTAAGCGACGGTGAAGTGGGACTTCTGAGGTTTTTGACGACCGTGCAGAACGAAGTCCACAGATTCGCGATCTCGTATCAGAGAAAGCTCTCCGGCAAGAGGAACATGAAATATAAACTCGAGGGGATCCCCGGGATCGGACCTGCAAAGAGGAAACTCCTTCTTGAGTCATTTGGTACAATAAAAGCGGTGAGCGAAGCGTCTGTTGAGAACCTTGCCGCAGTCAAGGGGATTTCCGAAAAGGACGCCGAAGCAATATACGGATTCTTTCACGAAGGAGAGTGACCGATGTCGATATATGCTCTGGCAGACCTTCATCTGTCACTGTCAAATCCCGAGAAGTCAATGGAGCTTTTCGGCCACCAGTGGGCCGGCTATCTTGACCGCATAACCGAGGAATGGAACCGCACCGTAAAGCCTGAAGACACGGTGCTCATCCCGGGCGACATCTCATGGGCAACATATATCGAGAAGGCTGAAGAAGACTTTGCTTTTATCGCATCGCTTCCCGGAAGAAAGCTCCTGTCCCGAGGCAACCACGATTACTGGTGGACCACGATGAAAAAGCTCGATGAGTTTTTCGAATCTCATTCTTTCCCCGGATTAGAGCTTGTCAGGACCAACGTGATCGAATCCGAAGGCTGCCTTATCACGGGGACCAGGGGATGGATGACCGAGGCCTCTAAATCCGAAGATCCAGATAAGAAAAAGATCTACGACAGGGAACTTCTAAGACTGGGACTCTGCGTTGATGAACTTATGAAGGCTGATCCCGGTCATGAGAAAACGCACATCCTCATGCTCCATTATCCGCCCGTTACGTCACAGCAGGACAAGACGGAATTCTCGGAGGTGATCAGTGAAGCAGGGATCGACATCTGCGTATACGGGCACCTTCACGGACGTGCCCACAGGTTTGTCAGGGAAGGGATCGTGGATGGCTGCAGATATTTTTGCGTCTCGGCGGACTACCTGGGCTTTAAGCCGGTCCTGATAAAGGAGTAGTCTTAGCCTCCAGAAAAAAATTTTCAAGTTTTGTAAGCCCCGAATTCATTGCGTTACAGGCAACCTGTCAAAAACATTTTATTGCCAAATTTATAATATTTATATATAATAACTCAGAGCCTTAAGCAGAGGAATATTCCGACGCGGTAAGGCTTTTTTATTCCTAGACGTCAGAGGAGTTCTTATGGCTTACAGCATGACCGGGTTCGGCCGCGGTGAGAAAGTTTTTGATACCAGAAAATACAGCGTGGAGCTTAAATCGGTCAACAGCAGATTTTGCGATATCAACATAAGACTGCCCAGACTTTTCAATTTCGCAGAAGTCGAAGTCCGTAAGATCATTACGGCAAAACTCGTAAGAGGAAAGATCGACTGCTATATCAACTACGACGATACTGACGGAGCAGGCCAGACGGTCACGGTAAATGCCGGACTTGCCAAGGCTTATTCCGAGGCTGCAAAAGTCCTCGCTGAAGTTTCCGGCAGGGACGATAATTTCAACGCGACAAATCTCGCAGGTTTCCAGGACGTTCTTTCGATCGAACAGAGAACGATCGATGAGGCAAGGGCGCTCGAAGAACTGACCGAGACACTCAACATGGCCATCGACGGAATGCTCGCAATGAGAAAGAGAGAAGGAGATGCGCTCTGCGAGAACATCCTTTCAAAGGTCGATAATCTTGAGAAGCTCAGAAACGATATTGCAGAGCACGCACCTTCTGTTATCGTCTCATACAGGGAAAGGCTCACCGCAAGGATCGACGAGATACTTTCGAGCGACCAGAGGGCATTCTACGATGACAACAGACTTGCGGCAGAAGTTGCAGTCTTCGCCGACAAGTGTGCGATCGATGAAGAACTTACACGTCTTGCAAGCCACATCGCACAGGCAAGGAAGATCCTTTCCGGTGACGGTTCCGTAGGCAAGCAGATGGATTTCCTTATCCAGGAGATTAACCGCGAAGTCAACACGACAGGCAGCAAGGCTAACGACATAGATATCACGAACAACGTTCTTCTTTGCAAGAACATTGTCGAAGAGATGAGGGAACAGGTCCAGAACCTGGTTTGAGGAAGAAAGAAATGGCAGAGTTCATTGACATCGGTTTCGGAAACATCGCGGCAAGGAGCAGGATCGTCTGCGTCGCTGCTGCAGATTCCGCGCCGGTGAGAAGAATGATACAGGATGCAAAGGACAGAGGTTCATGCGTTGACTGCTGCGCGGGAAAGAAGTGTCAGTCAGCCGTCGTCACGGATACCGACATGATCCTTCTGTCTGCCAAGAGCTGTGCCGAGATACAGGAGATGTTGGGATGAGCGATTTCAGAGGATTGATCGTTGCAGTATCAGGACCTTCAGGTGTCGGTAAGGGCACCATCCTCGCAAGAGTTGAAGAACTCCTTGAGCAGGCTGATCCCGGAAGCGTAGGCCATTCCATTTCCGTTACGACCAGGGCACCGAGAGGCCAGGAGAAAGACGGAGTCGAATATTACTTCAGGACCAAAGAACAGTTCGAGCAGCTGATCAAGGACGATGAGATCGTAGAATACGATACCTATGTCGACAACTACTACGGAACGCCCGCCGGACCTCTTAAGGAGATGGTGACCAAGGGGCAGGATGTTCTTTTCGATATCACGATAGAAGGCAGCCTTGCGCTCAACAGGAAGTTCGATGTTGATACTGTCACGATATTCATCCTTCCGCCTTCGATGGAAGAGCTCGAGAACAGGCTCCGCGGAAGAGGAACCGAGACTGAGGAGAAAGTCCAAAAGAGACTCGCCCAGGCAAAAGAGGAGATCGGACGCGCCGGAGAATTCGAATACCTGGTAACCAACGGAGACGTTGATACGGCGGCAAGACAGATAGTCGCGATAATCACAGCCGAAAAGCTGAAAGCTTCGAAGAACATAGATACAGCAAAAGCACTTTTATAAAGGAGAGAGGAAAAATGTTAACAGATCCTTCAATTGAGAAACTCAAGGCAAAGTCAGCCAGCCCTTACGATCTCGCAGTACTCGTAAGCAAGCGTGCAAGAGAGCTTAACGACGGTGCTCAGCCCATGGTTGACGATACCGATGCAGCTAATGTCGTATCCCTTGCCTGCCGCGAAGTCGCTGCAGACAAGATCGTTGCAGTAAAAGGCGACGTATCCAAGGAAGCGGTCATCCCGATCACGCGTGAGGAGAGGATCCGCAGGATCGAAGAGGAGAGAGCACGTCAGAGACTTCTCGAGGAAGAGCGTCTTGAGAGAACAGGCATCGATCTTTCCGAGCAGATCAGCGACAAGGGTATGGACAATCTTTTCAGTGCCATCGCAGGCGGCGAGGGTGCTGAGGAAGATACTGAGTACTCTGAAGAAGACGAATTCGCCGATGACGAAGATAAGCTGGATGACTAAGGGAGTGATATAGATGGCTGTTGAAAAGACAATGGACAAGATCGTATCCCTCGCAAAGGTCAGAGGCTTCGTATATCCGGGTTCGGATATCTACGGCGGTCTCGCAAACTCATGGGATTACGGCCCGTTAGGAGTCCAGCTTAAGAATAACGTTAAAGCCGCATGGTGGAAGAAGTTCGTTCAGGAGAGCCCTTACAACGTAGGACTCGATGCAGCGATCATAATGAACCCCAAGACATGGGTAGCTTCAGGCCACGTCGGCGGTTTCTCCGATCCACTCATCGACTGCAAGCAGTGCAAGGC
>SVJC01000192.1 GCA_015069215.1 Oscillospiraceae bacterium | reverse complement strand
AAGGCAATACTTTTCGACAAGTTCGAGCGTCTTGAGATGGAGCGCAACAGCACCGTCGAAGGAACCGGATTAGGCCTTACCATTACTCACCGCCTCGTCGATCTCATGGAAGGCAAGATCGAGGTTGAGAGCGAATACGGCAAGGGATCCGTCTTTACCGTAACCATTCCTCAGACTGTCGTTTCCGACGCGCCGATCGGCGATCTCCATGAAAGGCTCCAGGAGCACATGCCTGGCGACAGGCCTTACAAGGAATCATTCAGGGCGCCTGATGCACGCATCCTGATAGTCGATGACACCAAGATCAATCTGACGGTTGCAGTCAACCTCCTGAAGAACACCAAGATGAAGATCGACACGGCAACTTCAGGCGAAGAGTCCGTGTCCATGGCGGCGAAAACAAAGTATGACATGATCTTCATGGATCAGAGGATGCCTGAGATGGACGGAACGGAGGCCCTTCACAAGATCCGTGAGACAGAGGGCGGAGCAAGCTGCGAAGTCCCGGTCGTCTGCCTTACCGCAGATGCCGTCATCGGAGCAAAGGAACGCTATCTTTCCGAGGGCTTCTCGGACTACCTGACAAAACCGATCGACAACTATGCTCTCGAGAAGATGATCGTTAAATTTCTCCCGGCAGAAAAGGTGAAAAAGGTTTTCGATGAGCCCGCTGAAGCAATGTACGGTGACGGCATGAACGAGGAGATCTTCACATCCCTGCGTTCCGTCGGCATAGAGCCCAAGGCGGGTCTCAAGTATTGCCAGGATGATGAGAAGCTTTACCGTTCGCTCCTTGCGGAGTATGCTTACGGGGAGCTCGAAAAATCCCACAACCTGCAGAAGAGCTACGACAACGCAAACTGGCATGATTATTCGATCTATGTCCACTCGATCAAGAGCTCTTCAAAGATGATCGGCGCAACCGCGCTGTCCATGAGGGCCGGCAAGCTCGAGGCAGCCGCGAATGCAGGCGACAGTGGTACGATAAAGACGGAACACGATGTCCTGATGGAAGAATATGAAGTCGTAACAGCGGTTATCCGCTCCGTCATACCGAAGGAAGAACTGAACGCCGAGGATGACAGCGTAACCGAATTCTCGCCCGAAGAAGAGATCATGGAATTCCTTCCGAGCGAAGATGGCAAGTGATAACGGAGGAACCATGGCCAGCTGCGAAACATGCCAGTATGCATATATTGACGAAGTCACGGGAGAGCCTGTCTGCGATCTTGACCTCGATGAGGATGAAGTCATAAGATTCGCCCAGAGCAGGAGCAAGGAATGCCCGTTCTACAAGAATGGTGACGAATATCAGACTACGGTAAAGCGTCAGCTCTGATGTGGAAAGCACGGCGCAGGCAGATATGATATAATTTAGAGCAAAATAAGAGGGGTATGGAACATGCTTAAGAGGATCAGTAAACATAAACACAAGTGCAGGCATGCGTTCACGCTTGTCGAGCTTATTGTTATTCTTGTTATTCTGGCGATCCTTGCAGGAATCCTTGTTCCTGCCCTGACCGGTTACATCAAGAAGACCCGCAAAGGACAGTACATTCAGGAAGTCGATGCTTTCCGCAGCGCCGGCCAGTCGATCATGGCCGAATGGTATGCACACAACGGCGAACGAATCGACTACAGAGACATCTTCTGGGACAAGGGTGAAAATAAGAAGTGGGGAGACAAGGTGCTTGAGCTCATGGGCTACGGCAGGGGTGAAAAGAATCACGAGCCTTACATACTTGTTCTCGGCGTAGGCTATCCTACTGAGTCCACTTTGACCGATGCGCAGAAATACGGCATCTACTATGTTGGTTATGTCAGGGACAATAAGGCGCCTTCGGTCTTCTACGTCAACGGTGAGTATATCTACACATATCCGACTGAGAAGCCGGTATATATCGAGAAGAAGGGTACCGGTGACAGCATCACGAATACGATCGTCATGCCGAAGGGCACCAAGATAAGGATCCAGTATTTTGTCATCAGCAACAGGACGGGTCAGAGTGACGGCAACTTCTGGAGAAACGGAGCCAATTCGCTTTACGGCCACTCGGATTCATACAAGAAATGATCAGACAAGCTGCCTCCGGGCAGCTTTTTTGATCCGGAATCCTTAGCCCCCCTGCAGGCGGAAAACGACACTCATTCAAATGCGTTAATTTTTTTACACTTTTGATACATAAATGATTAATTTGAAGAGGCAGTTAGCGTGGACTAACTGAACTCCGCCAAGTATAATTGATACGTTGGAATATTCCCAAAGAGGCAGGAGGTTTTTATGGCAAAATTACAAGAAGCTGCTGTCGCTCAGATTACGGAGATCTGTGATCGTCACAAGAACGATAAGACTCCTTTGATGATGATCCTGAGTGACATCCAGAATGAGTACGGATACATTCCGCTCGAGGTTCAGGAACTGGTTTCCCAGAAGACAGGTATTTCGGTAGCAGAGATCTACGGAGTTGTTACATTCTACTCATTCTTCTCTCTGACTCCGAAGGGAAAGTACGTTGTAGGCTGCTGCCTTGGTACAGCTTGCTACGTTAAGGGTGCCCAGAACGTTATCGACAAGTTCCAGGAGCTCCTCGGAGTTAAGCCCGGTCAGACAACAGAAGACGGCCTGTTCACACTCGACGCTCTCCGCTGCATCGGCGCTTGCGGCATCGCACCCGCAGTAAGCATCAACGGTAAGGTTTACCCTAAGGTTAAGGTTGACCAGGTACCGGAGATCATTAAAGAACTCAAAGAGG
>SVJC01000026.1 GCA_015069215.1 Oscillospiraceae bacterium | reverse complement strand
ACAGCAACCTGCAGGAGCAAGGTGCTAAAGCTTGAACGATGGCAAAGAGAATTAAGATCAAGCCTGTCGTTCGCGACGGGCTTTCTTAACCTCACGGCAAATATGGAAAAGGAGGGATGAGTCATGAAGCAAAAATGGAAGAAGATCTTATCAAAGAATAAGAAGGTAATGTACGAAGGCTTTGTCGTTGACGGCAAACCCTCAGGCACCGGAACGTCTTATTACGAGAACGGCAACAAGTGCCAGGAAGGCGTTTTCGATGAGAAGGGACTCGTACAGGGCAGAGAATACTACAAGAACGGCAACCTCCGCTTTGAGGGCGTTTACACGCCGAATAAGGGGTACGGACCGAACTACCCGACATTCGGGACCTGCTACGACGAAGACGGCAACGAGATCTTCTACGGAGAGCTGACCATCGAGAAGACCGGAATGGGATTCCCGAAGATAGTAAAGCCCGAGGAATACGGATCCATCACGCCCAAGGGAAGACCTGATTTCAGCAAAGGTGATTGGGTAAAAGAACATGAAGGACCGCAGGGAATACATTACGTTAAGGCTAAAGGCGGGGAAAGGATCGAACTCATTGAGTTTCTCGAAAAGAACGGATTCAAGTGCGAGGACAGCGACATTACCACCAAGGAGAGCACGATCTCTTCAAAGTTTCCGGTAAAGATCGATTTCAAGCGCATGGAGTACGGACACATACATACGACCACCAGCTCCGCGGCTGCCGAAGCTTCAAGAAAGACGATGCCGGTCGATGAGTTCATGTTCATCTTTGAGTGTGAGTTTGATCTGGTGATCATGTGACGTTCAGGGATGTACCTTTTCTCACCCATCCCCACTTTTATAATCGGGGCATGAGAACGTGAAAGCTAAGAATTTGGAGGTTTATATGCAGTATTACAATTACGGATGTACAACACAGAAGTCTGATGCCCATGATCAGGGACCTTTCGGCGACAGGGATTACAACAGGGAACTTGCCGAAAGGACTGCAAGTTTTAACGAGGCTTATAAGGGAAAGGCTTATTTCTTTATCAGCCAGTTAAGGTCCGGAACCTGCACCGCAGGCATCATTGTCAAAGATAAGATCAACATTCTCAAGACGGTCGGGAATTATCTGAAGGCCATGGATATCGAAGTCGTGAAGGGCTCTCTTGCCGAGATTACTTTCAGCAGTCTGGAGCGCATGCTGAGCTATGCCGAGAGAATGGATTTCATCGAAGACCGCGAAGATGTCCTTACAGGCTTTGGCATCGCCGATCTTCTCAGCATTCACAGAAGCGGCTTTGACCTGCTGGAAGATACGATCAGGGAAAGTGATAAAAATGAGATCTACAAGGATGCATCCATGCTCCTCAGTTCCGAAAGCCTTACCGAAGAACTGGACAGGATCTATGTGCCCAGGAAGAACAGGAAGGTCAACGGAATTCCCGTCCAGTATATGGTGATTACCGACGATGCCGTTGAGCGCGATGAAGCCGTCAGCGCGCTGGTCCGTTCTTTGTATGCCAATGAAAGGATCGCGAGCAAAAGGTGCAGCAGCGTTATCTTCTGGCCGCATAACCGCTATAACATGGCTGTGTTCAAGAGCCTGTTCAAGAGCTGCGAAGGCAGTACCGTGATCGTGAGATTTGACTCTGATGACGAAGCTGACAGTGACATCGAAAGAGGAGATCTTCAGACCATCGAAGATATCTGTGAAGTCGCACGCAGCTTTGTCAGCAAGGTCCAGCTGATCTTCTGCCTGCCCCGCGAATGCACGAAGTCCAAGGATATGTTCTACGCAAATCTCGGAACGGCAAGTGTCATCGAGATCAAGGAAGGACACGCTTACGGAGAGAGGGCCAAGGAGTATCTGGGCAACCTTGCCAGGAGTTCAAACATCCGCCCTGACAAGAAGCTTTACGATGCGGTCGAAGAACACGAGGGATATCTGGCAGCTGATCTCCGCAAGATCTTTGCTGACTGGTATACCAACAAGATGAAGACTTCCGTTTATCCCCAGTATAAGGATGTCGCTACGGTCAAGAGTGCCATGAAGAGCCAGAAGCCGCGCGGAAGCGCCTTCGATGAGCTCCAGGGCCTTATCGGTCTTCCAGAGGCAAAGGCCGTAATTAACAAGGCTCTGGATTACTACAAGGCACAGAAGCTTTTTGCCGATAAGGGGATGCCTTCGGATCACCCTGCGATGCATATGGTATTCAAGGGCAACCCGGGTACTGCAAAGACAACCGTGGCAAGGCTTTTCGCAAGGATAATGAAGGAGAACAACCTTCTTTCCAGGGGCCATCTCATCGAGGTCGGAAGATCTGATCTTGTCGGCAAGTATGTCGGCTGGACTGCGCCCCTCGTTCAGCAGAAGTTCAGGGAAGCTTCAGGAGGAGTCCTCTTCATCGATGAGGCTTATTCACTCGTCGACGGCAGGGACGGTCTTTACGGCGACGAGGCCATCAACACGATCGTCCAGGAGATGGAAAATCACAGGGAAGACATGGTCGTGATCTTCGCAGGCTACCCTGACAAGATGGAGCAGTTCATCAACAAGAATCCCGGTCTGCGGTCGAGGATCGCTTTCCACATCCCGTTCAGTGACTATGACACGGACTCCCTTTGCAGGATCGCTGCCCACATCGCAAATGACAAGGGACTCACGCTGACCGGTGAAGCAATGGACAAGCTCTCATCGATCTTTGAGGTCGCTAAGAACCAGGAAGATTTCGGCAACGGAAGATATGCGAGAAACCTCATTGAGCAGGCACGCATGGCGCAGGCTTCGAGGCTGGTCGCAATGGATTACGATGCCGTCACCAGAGACGACATCGCAACGCTGCTCCCGGAAGACATCGTGCCTCCCACCGATGTAAAGACGGTCAAGAAGTATGGTTTCTGTGCGTAATCCTGTATACGGATATGCTGTACAAGTTGAACCTGCACAAATGGAGATGGGACAGAATTAGTACATCTAACCGTTTATTATGAAGCCGGAAGATGTTAAGATTACCTTCCCGGAGTGGAAGAGGGATATTGATCACAGGAGGTTTTCCATGATCGAGCACAATAAGACACTTAATCTTGTCTATGATGTCATCAAGCGCTATGCGTCAAAGGACAAACCGATCGACCAGAGCGAGATCCAGAGAAGGATACTCAACGGCGGTCCTGACAACGAGTGTGACAGAAAGACCATAATGCGTGCACTTGAAAAGCTCAGGACCACATATGGCAGGGACACTGACGGCAACTGGTGCAATGAGGACATCAAGCTTCATTATGATGTTGTGTACAGAAGCACGTCCGACATCTATAAGCATTACTGGCTGGAGATCTGCAAGGACCAGAGCTTTACCGACGAGGAGCTCATGTTCCTGATGGATGCCGTACAGTTTTCGAAGCACGTCGATAAGGATTTCGCAGAGGAGATCACCGGAAAGCTTGCCGATCTTAGTAATAACAAATACAGCGGTGTATTTGAGTTCCACACGAAGATAAACGCGAAGGACTATCCCGTAAGGAAGGACTTTTTCGTGACGCTGGGTGATATTAATGAAGCCATCCATCAGCAGAAGATGATCTCGTTTTTCGTCAACAGATTCGACATCGACAAGAAGCTTCATCCTGTCAGCGATAAGCCCGTCGAAGTCTGTCCATACAGGATCGTTGTATCTGAAGGCAACTACTATCTGCTGTGCGGCACAAAAGGTTCTTCCGCGATAAAGAGCCACAGGATCGACCGGATGACGGACGTCCGGATCCTGGAAGAAAGATATCCTGCTTCCATTGCCCTCCGGAATGCAACGGCGTATTCCAACGAGTATCTTCAGGAGCACCGTTACATGTATTCCGGCAACTCTGTGAAAGTGATGCTCGAAATTGACAGGCAGATCCTTGATGAGGTGATCGATTCCTTTGGAGATAAGATCACGATCGAGAAGCCCGAAGCCGGATCGGGCCGTCTTACGGTATGCCTGAAGAGCAGCGAACAGAACATTCTTGAATGGGTGATGAGATTCGCTGAATACGTGTCCATAGTCGAGCCTGAATATCTGAGGCATTCGATCAGGGAAAGGCTCAGCTTTGCCATTCGTTCATACAGGGAAGAAGATATCGGCAGAGATTACCTTGATCAGATCGAACGCGCAACGAAGTACGGAAGGCTCCATCTCAGATATATTGATCTGAACGGAAAGGATTCGTATAAGAATCTTACCGGCATCAGGCATGTTGAGCTGTGCCATAACAGGATCACTGATTTCTCGTTTCTTGCCTCATATGGCGAGCTCAGGGATCTCAGGATCTCACATAACGACATCAGCGATCCCTCGGTTATTTCGGGACTTAGTGAACTCCGTTATCTTGCTTTGTCCATGACGGGAATAACCGATCTGGAATTCCTCAGAGGACTCGATAATCTTAAGTGGCTGGCGATCAAGGAATATACCTTGGAGGATGCCGAAGGCTTGTATTCACTGCCCGGGCTTAAGTCTCTGACGGTTAACAGGTCTGTCTCAGGCCTTATCGACAAGAAGCGTCTGAGAGAAACATACGGCACGTCTTTTGAATACAACATCGATGATTCTGACAGATCATCCGTGTTCTCTATGACCAAGCTGCCTCCGGAAGAAAACAAGATGTTGAGCATGCGTGCAGAAGAGATGAAAGCATTTTCGACATGTGAAGTGACCGATGAAGCAATGAAGAAAAGGCTTTGTGATGAGATCAATTCGTACTCCGGGATAGCGGACAGACGAAGAAGAAAACTCTTCCGCCTTGTGAGTGATGGCCCGGGTATTTCAGTAATGCGCGGAAAGCATATAGATCCGGTCAGCTTCACGGGTGACGGTTATTACTGGTATGTAACGTTTGAGGGCAGCTCTTCTGACGTGCCTTCCGCAGAAGATCTGAACAGGGTGTACGTAATCTCGATCTTCAAAAATGATCACGGCAGAAAGCTTGTTGCCGTGGCAAGACGTGACAACTTTGGTGCTGATGAAGAAACGGACGGGTTCGAGCAGTATTATAAAGAGACCAGCTCCTGGTTTGCATTTGTCCAGAACATGGTTGATGACAAGATCGGCTGGGCTGAAGTGAGCGGTATGCTGGAAAGCTATTTCGCGCGTGCCGCTAACATACACGAAGTCATAATTCCCGCGGTCATGAAGAAATACAAGGTGTTCGCGGACATGGAAGTTGATGTTGACGATTACCACTACTACCGCATGAATGACGAAGGCAAAAAGAAAGTCAGGAAGATCGCTTACGGCTGGATCGAATTGGATTAATGTCACTGCTCGATAAAGACATCAGAGAACCGCTTTTCATGTACCTGGAGATCAAGCTCGGAAAGGTCAGGTTTTTCGAGGAAAAGGATATCGGCAGGGCGCGTGCCGACATCATGATGGTCACGGACGATGCAGTTTGCGGGCTTGAGATCAAGAGCGATGCAGATTCGTATGCAAGGCTCAAGAGGCAGGTCAGGTGGTATGACAAGTATTTCGACTATAACTACGTCGTCATAGGTAAGAGCCACTTAAAGCACATCGAAGAGCACGTTCCTAAATACTGGGGCATCTTATCGTGCACCAAAGGCGGGGAGGATGTTGTTTTCGAGGAAGTGAGAGAAGCGCAAAAGAACACAAAGCGTGACATAAATCTTAAGATGAGTTTTCTCTGGAGAAGGGAACTCAAGACGATCAAGCGCGAGTGCGTAAAGTATAAGTATTACGACCTGAGCAAGGCGCAGCTGAGGAAGAAACTGATCGAAAAGATCGATGAGGAAACGCTGGACCGCCTGATCTCGAGAGAACTGTTTGACAGGGACTATACGACGCTGGTGACCGATTGAGATCAGGAGGCATCTTCGGAGGCAATCTGCACAAGCCTGCTGCCGAGTCAACAAAGCAGTGTCTGAGAGCTTATAAGAAGTTCACGGAAGACCTCCCGGAATACGATATAGACATTAAGCGATGTGATAGACTAAACGCATGATCTACGTTATTTCTGACTTGCACGGATACCCTTTGAAGCGCTTTCTTCAGCTGCTGGAGAAGGCGTCCTTTGGCAAGGACGATTTTCTGTACATATTAGGTGACGTCGTTGACCGCAACGGCGACGGCGGAGTGGAGATGCTCGAGTGGCTGATGTATCAGACTAATGTTGAGCTGATCATGGGCAATCATGAGGCGATGCTTTTGTCGTGTGCTTTTGTTTTCGATGAGATGACGGAAGAGAGCCTGGACAGCCTGACCGAAGAGATGAGATACCGGCTGAGTGCTTATTATATTGACGGCGGAGAGGTTACGCTGGATGCGATGTATAAGATCCCCAAAGATACTCAGCAGGACATCCTTTACTATCTCAGCGACTGCCCGCTGTACGAGATGATCGATGTTGCCGGAAAGACTTATTTTCTGGTGCATTCGGGGATAGAGGAATTCGATAAGAACAAGAAGCTTTCTGAATACCGTGATGACCAGTTTCTTTGGGCAAGGCCTGACTTTGATACCCGCTATTTCGATGATGTCATGACCATTCTCGGACACACTCCGGTGATAGCTTTCGGAAAAGAGTATAAGGATACGATCATTAAGACTGACACGTGGATGGACATCGACATGGGTGCGGGATTCGGACATGAGCCGGTCTTGCTGAGACTCGATGACATGAAGGAATTCAGATTGTCCTCATAACTGTCCTCAAAACTGTCCGCATGTTGCGGATTTGGTACATCCTCGCGAGTATGATTTTCGCAGGAGGATGTGCCGCATGTCTGACACCAGATCAAGAAACTATAATCAGATCAGTATCGAGCAGCTCTTGAAGCAGCTCGGCAATTCGAACGTGAACGGATCTTCCGCGGATATCGACAAAGCCATCGATGCGTTGAGGAAAATGGAGCGCGGCTTGATCAAGGCTAAGGGCAATGCCGAAAAGCGTGAGAAGGAAGAAGCCGCCCGCAGGAAGGAAGAAGCCGAGAAGGCCCGTATCGGGGAGATCACATCGATGGATCTTCCGATGAGCTGGGAGAATGTTTTCAATACTGACGAGAGGACTCAGGGCGTTCATACCGACAGCATTCCCGATGCGCTCGTAATGAGCCTGACTACGCTTGGTGAAGTCAATATCGAATACATTTCGTCCGTCACGGGCGAAGACTATAAGACGGTGATCAATACGCTCAAGGGATCGATCTATCAGAATCCCGAGACCTGGGACGAGTGTTTCTATAAGGGCTGGGAAACTTCTGACGGTTACCTGTCAGGCAACCTTATCCGCAAATGGAAGGCGGCCAAGGCTGCGGATGAGAAATACAACGGTTATTTTCACGACAATCTTGTTGCCATCGAGAAGATCCTGCCGTCCGCTGTCGCAGCAAAGGACATCTACATAACGCTCGGGTCGCCCTGGGTGCCTTCCGACGTGATCGATGACTTCATCATCCACCTTTTCGGTACGAACACGAGATACGTGGATTTCAACAGGAACTACGGGACGTTCAAAACGATCCACGATGAGCTCCTCGGCACGTGGGAGATCCCGCACAAGGACAGATACCAGATGTATTCGGCCACGGCTCTGCAATACGGCACGAAGCGTGTTTCGGCGCTTGCGATCCTTGAGAGGACCCTGAACATGAAGAATGTCGCCGTATACGACGAGAAGACTTCATATGTCAACAAATCCGGCAAGAAGAGGGTCATCAACAAGGCTGAGACGACCGAGGCGATGGAGAAGCAGAAGAAGCTCATCAAGGCCTTCAGGGACTGGGTGTGGACGGACAAGACCCGCAGGGAAAGGCTCGAAGAGATATACGAGGAACGCTTCAGCTGCGTGAAGAGAAGGATCTTCGACGGGTCGTTCCTGACGTTCCCCACGATGTCTCCCAAGGTATCGCTTTTCCCTTACCAGAAGGACGCCGTTGCAAGGATGATCTTCGCTCCCAACACGCTCCTCGCGCACGATGTCGGCGCGGGCAAGACATATGAGATGATCGCCGCGGGCCAGGAAATGAGGCGCATGGGGATCTCGAAAAAGAACATGTATGTCGTGCCCAACAACATCGTCGGACAGTGGCGTTCCATTTTCATGGAGATGTATCCGGATGCAAAGCTCCTCTGCGTCACGCCGGCTTCATTCACTCCGAAGAAGAGGGAATTCGTGCTTGAGCGCATCAGGGACGAGGACTTTGACGGGATAATAATCGCATACAGTTGCTTTGAAAGGATCCCGCTGTCCAAGCATTTCTACGTCAGTGAGCTGAACAGCAAGATCAATGCGGTCTCCTCCATCGTATATGGCAAGAGCAGGGTTACTTCATCAGCGAAAAAGAAGCTCGACAAGCTCCACGAGGATCTGACAAAGGTATATACCGATATGTCCGACCTTTACGATGTCACGTACTTTGACGAGCTTGGGATCACAAGGCTGTTCGTCGATGAGGCGCACAACTTCAAGAACGTGCCTTTTGAGACGCAGACCGACAACGTTCTGGGCATTAACAGCCACGGCTCAAAGAAGTGCGCGGACATGCTCGCCAAGGTACATCTGATACAGAAGGAGAATGGCGGCAAGGGCGTTGTTTTCGCAACCGGAACACCCATCACGAATTCCGTGACGGATGCATATGTCATGCAGCTCTATCTGCAGAGCGGTGAGCTCGGACTCCTCGATCTGCAGAACTTTGACGCGTGGATCGGAATGTTCGCGGAGAAGTCGACGGAGTTTGAGATCGACGTTGATACGAGCAGCTACAGGCTCGCGACTCGGTTCTCGAAATTCCATAATCTCCCTGAGCTTACGGCTCTCCTGGGATACATTGCGGATTTCCATTCGGTCGATTCGTCAGCGGGTATCCCGGAGTGCGACGGGCACCGTGATGCCTTGATCTCAAAGAGCCGTGAATTTGCCGATTTCCTCATGGAGATATCTGACCGTGCCGACAAGATCAGGAACGGTGACGTAAACCGCAAAGATGACAACATGTTAATGCTCACAACTGACGGCCGCAAAGCCGCTCTGGACATGCGTCTCATCGACGATACGCTGGGCTTCACGTATCAGTCCAAGGTCGCAAGATGCGCGGATAACGTTTTCGATATCTACATGAAAACAAATGAGAAAAAGTGCACGCAGATTGTTTTCTGTGACACGTCTACACCTGATCCCAAGCGGTTCAATGTCTACGATGACTTAAGACAAAGGCTCACCGATCTCGGCATGCCTGTAGAACTCATCGCTTTCGTTCACGACTACGAATCTGAGACTGCGAGGACTGAGCTTTTCAAGCAGATGAGAAACGGCGACATCCGCGTGCTCATAGGGTCGACGTTTAAGCTGGGACTTGGCGTAAACGTTCAGGACAAACTGATCGCGCTGCATCACCTTGATGTGCCGTGGAGGCCTGCTGACATGACCCAGCGCGAGGGCAGGATCCTCCGCCAGGGCAACACCAATCCCAAGGTGTATATCTACAGGTACATCACCGAGGGAAGCTTTGACGCTTATTCCTGGCAGCTGCTCGAGACGAAGCAGAGGTTCATTTCTGCGCTCCTGTCAGGCTCTCTTACGGGGCGTTCGAGCTCGGATATCGATGACACGGTCCTCGACTATGCGGAGCTCAAGGCGATCGCCATCGGAAATCCCCTCGTCAAGGAAAGGGTGGAGGCTGCAAACGAGCTGTCGCGCTACCTGATCCTTCAGAGGCAGCACATCGATACGCAGACCCGCTTGTCCAAGGAACTCATGGAGCTTCCCGGAAAGATCGAACACCAGAATGATCTTATCGCGCGCTGCATGAAGGACATCGAATCATTAAGCGAGTGGAACAAGTCCCATCCGGCGCCTAAGACGGCCAAGGAAAAGAAGGAAGACGCCGATGCAAGAAAGGTCATCCGTGAGCAGATCAGCAATGCTCTTTCGGGTAACGAGACGAAGCCCAAAGAGAGCCTTCTCATGAGCTACAGGGGCTTTGACGTCGTTTTGCCGGCCAACATGCTGGCAAGTCAGCCTTACGTTTTCCTCGTGAAAGAGGGACGGTATTTCGTTGAATTCGGTGACTCCGAGACGGGTAATCTCATAAGGCTCGACAATACGCTCGACACGCTTCCTGATCACCTTGAAAAGCTCAAGAACGGTCTTCAGAAGCTCCTTACCAAGCAGGCCTCAATCGAGCAGGAACTGAACAGGGACGAAGATTATTTGGAACAGATAGAGACCTACAAAAAGAAGGTCGAAGAACTCGACAGGAAGCTGGGGGCAAAGGAAAAATGAAAGAGATGAAGATATCGAACATACCTCAGATGGACATCGGCAAAGCCGTCGAAAAGCTTTCCGGTGCGTACTGCGCGGTGATCAACAAAGGGCTGCCGCTCAAGACGATGCCGTCGGTCATGATGTGGGGCCCTCCGGGCGTCGGAAAGTCCCAGGGCGTAAGACAGATGGCTTCAAAGATCGGATCCTGCACGGGTAAGAAGGTCAACGTTACTGATGTCCGTCTGCTCCTTTTTAACCCGATCGACCTCCGCGGCATTCCGACTTCCAATGAGGACAAGACTCTGGCCGTCTGGCTCAGACCGAAGATCTTCCAGATGGACGATTCGGAGGACGTGATCAACATCCTTTTCCTCGATGAGATCTCAGCTGCGCCGCAGTCGGTCCAGGCTGCCGCGTACCAGATCACTCTGGACAGGACAGTCGGCGAGCATAAGCTTCCGGACAACTGCATAGTCATTGCGGCGGGCAACAGGGTGACCGACAAGTCGGTTGCTTTCAAGATGCCGAAAGCACTTGCGAACAGGCTTATGCACATTGAGGTTGAAGGTAATTTCAAGGCGTGGAAACAGTGGGCAATACGGAGCGGGATCAACGAAAAAGTCATCGGATTCCTGTCGTTCCGCCAGAACTATCTCATGGAGTTTGATACGACCAAGGATGACCTTGCTTTTCCCACGCCGCGTGCCTGGGAAATGGTCAGCAACGTTCTTAACGGCATAAGCGGTGATCTTGATGAGATGTATCCGCTTGTCGCGGGCATTGTCGGAACGGGCATTGCGATGGAGTTCCGCACGTGGGCGGCGGTATATAAGGACCTTCCTGACATTGATGAGATCTTCGACGGTAAGATGCCCAAACTTCCGACCAGACCGGATGCGATGTATGCGCTTGCGTCGTCCATGGTCTGCTACGCAAGAGAGAATAAAAAGAACATGAAGAAGATCGCCAATTCCATCAGGTATGCAGAGAAGATGCCGCCTGATTTCAGTGTGATGCTGCTCAAGGATTACATGTACATAGAAGAGGATTACAGGCAGAAGCTCATAAAGATCCCCGAGTTCGACAAATGGCTTCAGAGTAAAGGAAGTTTATTGAATGGTTCTGTCAGGTGAGAAGACAAAAGAATACATGAAAAGACTTCTGATGTCACGCCTCAGGATCCTTGTAAACAACGGGTTCTACGGCCTTCTTCTGATGCACATGATCTTCACGCTCGATGAGAGCTGCAAGACTGCCGCGACGGATGGAAAGAGGATCTTTTTCGGCCCCGGGTTCCTGGATGAATTAAGCGATCAGGAGCTTGATTTCGTTATGATGCACGAGATACTTCACGTCGTGCTGCAGCATTGCATCAGGGGCAAGGAGTTTGATCAGGAACTCTTTAATGTCTCTTGCGACATCGTTGTGAATTCGAACATATTGAAGTCAAACAACATGGACCTTCAGACGATCACCCTGAAGAAATACGGAGAAGCGATGCACAAGACTCCGAATGGCACTGAGGGTTATGAACATACGGCGGAAGAAGTGTATAAGATGTTCCCTCGAGCTTCGGGCAAAAAGAATCTGCTTTCTCTGCCCGGTTCAGGCAGCCCTGAAAACGCTGCTTCAGGATGGGATGACCACACAAGATGGAGCAAAGAAGGGGAGGATGATGACGGTGCTTCAGATGAAAAAGAAGTATGGGTGAAAAGAACGATCGATGCCGCGACGGCGATATCCATCCGTGATCCTTCAAACAAGCAGGGTTCTGTCCCGGGATTTGCCATGAGGCTCCTTAAAGAGCTCCGTGAGCCGCAGACTGACTGGCGCAGTATCCTTAACGCGTTCGTTCAGGAAGAGATCGTTGATTACTCTTTCACACCGCCTGACAGAAGGTTTGACGACAGTCCTTTTTTCCTTCCGGACTTCAACGACAAAGATACCTTGGCAAAGGACATCCTTTTCATGATCGACACCTCGGGAAGCATGTCTGATGACATGATCACCGCTGCTTATTCGGAGGTAAAAGGCGCCATCGACCAGTTTGACGGGAAGCTTAGGGGGTGGCTTGGTTTCTTTGACTGCGCGATATTCGAACCGAAGCCGTTTGCGAATGAGGATGAGCTGAGGATAATCCGTCCTGCGGGCGGAGGCGGAACCAGTTTTCATATCATTTTCAAATATGTCAGTGAGCATATGCAGGACAATCTTCCGGTGAGCATAATAATACTGACTGACGGGTGCGCCGGATTCCCTTCCGAAAAGATGGCGATGGGTATTCCGGTCCTGTGGCTTTTGAATAATGAATCTGTTGATCCTCCGTGGGGCAAGGTTGCCAGGATAACGGTATGAGGACATGAAGGAGAAACAGTTACCGGACGAGTTCATGTTCGTCTTTGAATACGCGTTTGCGTTCATCATAGTGTGATGCCCCTTTTTCTACCCATCGGATGTTCTAAGATCAAAGTGTCTTGTCAGATACGGGGAAGGCATTGGCGGAGGCGCGATGGTTCAGGGTCGTTAACGGAAGGGAGTAAAGTACATGTTATTTAAAGAATACATAAAGACGATAGAGAACACCCAAGAGCATGAAAACCTGGAGTTCGGATACATGGGCTATACTTACATCTCCGGTGTTATGAAAAGAGCTTCATTGATCGTGAAAGGCATAAACGGCACTACGATACCTGAAGTGATCAAGCTCCCGAGGAAAGCTATAAACAGGTGGGGAATCGAAGTGCCTGTCTCACGTTTTCTCCCCGGCGTTTTTAGCGGAAACGGTTTTGTTACGGACATTATTCTTCATCCCGGGATCGGCGGTCTTCCCGAAGGCGCGTTCGGAGGCTGCAAAAACCTCAGGAGGATAACCATACCAAAGCGCGTGAGAGAGATCAAGCGCAATGTCTTTGCAGGCTGTCATTCTCTGGAAGATGTTTATTACGAAGGCACCAGGGAAGAGTGGGAGAAGATAAATATTTATAAGGGCACGAGGATTGTTAGAACGGGAGCACTTATCCCCGGAACGCCTGTGTGCGAAGTCGTGGCTGATTACGAGAAGCACGATCCGGGAAACGATGCGCTTCTGAAGGCAAACATTCATTTTAACTGCAAGTTCTGAATATAAGACGTAATCGTTAATATATGCGGGAGCGTTTATGAGTATCTACATAACAGGCGACACACACGGCACCATTGACTGGGAAAAGCTCAATACAGGCAATTTCCCGGAGCAGAAGTGCATGACGCCCGAAAGCGATTACGTGATCATCCTGGGCGATTTCGGAGGGGTGTGGGATGGCTCTGCTGAGGACAGATACGTCATCAAGACCTACAGCGAAAGAAATTTCACGACTCTTTTCATAGACGGAAACCACGAGAATCACGATATGCTCGACAAGTATCCCGTTGAGGAATGGCACGGTGGTAAGGTCCATAAGATCTCGGACCGCGTGATCCATCTTATGAGAGGCCAGGTGTTTGAGATAGACGGGCTGAAGATCTTCACCATGGGCGGCGCCGAGTCGACGGACAGGCAGTACCGCAAAGAAGGCGAGTCCTGGTGGGCGCGAGAGATGCCGTCTGATGAAGAGTATAAGGATGCTCTTGATAATCTTGCGAAACATAACTTCAAAGTAGATTTTGTCCTGACACACTGTGCTCCGGAAGGTTATATCTGGGATAATCTGAACCCCTTATATGAAAGTGACATGAGCAAAATAGTAACTGTACCAATGGGCAGCGTTATTGCCAGGTCTGATAACAGACTGACGGTTTTTCTGGATGATCTCATCACGGAACACGGATTGAATTTCAAACACTGGTATTTCGGGCATTATCACAGGGACATGGACTGGGAAAAGTTTTCGCTCGTGTATTCGAGGATCAGGAAGATCGGCTGATAATAACGGTTCCAAAACCATTTATAAATGTATATACTTTGCATATAATATGTATGCGAGGTGATTAATATGGCTAAGACTATAAATATGTGTGTACGTGTAGACCCGGAACTGAAGGCACAGGCCGAAGTTATTCTGGAACAGTTAGGTATGAATATGAATGGAACGATCAACATGTTTCTGAATCAGATCGTGCGTGAGAAAAGAGTTCCGTTGAATCTGTCTCTGAATAATGAGCAAAGTGTTTTACCTGATATTGCAATTTCAAAGCAGGAAAGAGAAAGCGGCATTGAAGGAATCGATGCCAGAAAATTGTTGGAAGAAATGAAGAAGATCGTATCAGACGCCGAAGCTCAGGATAAGAAAACCAAAAGAAAGTAAGCTGTAATAATTTACATTCACAGAGCTTTTCTCTTAAAGGAGAAGAGCTTTTTTATGCGGCCATTTTGGGACATGGGACTTTCTATAATCAGGGTGAAAAGACATGAAGGAGGGATACCCATGATCACTTACATTTGCGGTTCCATGATCACATACAAGCAGTTTCCGGAGGAGTTCCTGAAGGAGCTGGATGTCCTGATGGAGGACGGCGATGAGATATTGCTGGGCGATTCGGATTTCGATCACCGCGTATACGGGCGCCTTAGGAATAAGCAGTACGAGAACGTGAGCGTGTTGAAAGAAGCGGTCTCGAGGAAGCGCGTTTTCGCATCACAGATCGAGTCGGCCCTGCCGTCGTACAGGAAGATGGCCGAAAAGTGCGACCGGATGACAGCGGTCTGGGACGGAGAGAGTCCCGAGGTGGTGGTTTGCATGCTGCTTGTTCTTTCGCTGAAAAAAGAATGCAGGCTTTACCATCTGCCGTCAGGAAAAAGCGTTCTGATCAGCTCCGTTGATGACCTTCAGCCTTTCGTTCCCGAAAGAACGGGATGGAGTTCTGAAGACATGGAAGAGGTCTTGAGGACATGCGGGTTTGAAGATCAGATGGTCGAGCATACTGTTAAAGACGGCATTCTTTGCGAGTCACTCTTAACGAAGATTATATGCGGTGCACCGATATCCTTGAAAGAGAAACGCGGTCTTTTCGAAAAGCTTCAAAAGAAAAACAATCTCAATTACGAAGCCTTTATGAATGCTTCAAAAGCGATCTTGAATGGCGGCGGAATAGACCTGGCAGAGCAGGAGATAGTAAATGCGTTCGGGTCATTTGGATCAAACATCACACAGTGCATGCATGAGATCGACAGCGCGGAACTTAGCCTGAAGATCAGTAAGTTCTATCTGTTTTACGAGTGGTATGACTTGGATGTATTCATGGAAAAGTCAGAGCCCGAGGGAATGTTTGATTCTTTTGCCAAAGTGAATGAGCACATCAGAAAAAAGATTGAACACTACAAGGAAGATGAAAACGGTGAGTGGTACAGACTCGAAGCCTGGGAAGAAGAGCCGGGCATCTGGGACGCCCCGCTCGTACACACTTACGATTACTATATCCATAGAGGAGAGATCTGCTGGTTTGAGAAATACCGTGCGGAGATTCAAAGCGATGGCATAATGCACTATAGGTGCGAAAACAGTGATTTTCTTTTAGGCGGGAAACGTGACCTGTCGCTGGAGACGCCATTTAAAACCGGTGATATCGTGGTCGTTGACTGCAGGCCTTTCGGGCCGCCTTTTCACGCGGTCGTGACAGAAGCACATGACCAGTTTGATTGCTGCATGCCGCAGATATTCTATTGCGTGCCCGGCACTGATAAATGGACTTTTGATGCACTCAAACACAAGATGTTTTATAAGGCGGCAGAGATGGTTTATTATCTGCAGCCGCTGTCGCCGCTATACAGGTTAAGGATCGCTGCGCCTGACGAGTTGACTGAAGAAGACAGACTTCTTTTAGAGGTCAGTTCTTTCCTGGAAGGAAGCGAAGAAAAGGCCCGTTCGTTCTGGAAGTTTTGGCATGAAACGGGGCGTTATGAGATGACGGAAAAGAAAGTCAGGAAGCTGATTATTTCTTTGCTTTAATACAAAAAGCAATAATCGAATATTGGTAAATTGAGTTGAAAAAAGGACGCATCGTGTTATAATCAAATCACATGGATATGATCGATTTCTTTCATGTGGAAATCAAAAACCCCGAAGTGTCCGCTTCGGGGTTTTCTTACGCCTTTTTACGAGGGCTTAACTCAATTGATTTTTTGTTTTATCCAAGGTAGAATAACTACATAAAGAGTGTTACCGGAAGACGGTTGACCTCAGATAAAACTTATTGAATAAGCCGTATCCTTAGTGAAGTGAACCCACTTTGTTGGACGGTTTAAAACGAGTATAAGGACTGATTCCTTGCCTGGCAAGGAGTCAGTCCTTTCAGTCTGACCTGAATTCTCTCGTTATTGTAGTACTCAATGTAATCTTCCATAGCTTTCTGGAGCTGTTCTAAGGTCTTGAATTCAAATTCGTGTCCATAGAACATCTCGTTTTTCATCTTCCCGAAGAAATTCTCCATTGGGCTGTTATCTAAGCAATTGCCTTTGCGTGACATGGATTGTGTTATCCCTCGTTCTTTTAATGCATTGTGGTATTGAAACATTTGGTATTGCCATCCTTGGTCTGAATGGAATATCAGGTGATTGAGATTTTTATATTTGCTGAAGGCTTTGTTTAACATATCGGTTGTCTGCACAAAACCTGGGCTTCTTGAGATGTTATAAGAAACAATTTCCCTGTTATGCATGTCCAGTATCGGTGACAGGTAGAGCTTACCTGCTGCTATATGGAATTCAGATACGTCTGTAGTCCATTTCTCATTAACGTCAGTTGTGCTGAAATCCCTTATGTATTCTGTTCTGTGTCTCTTGGTATCTACTCTCTTATACAAGAGTTTGTTATCTACTGTTCCATTGAAAACGCCCTTATAGGACTTGTATTTGGCTCTAGGCGTAATTCCGTACAGGTTAAGCTTGGACATTAGCCTTTTAACCGCCTTATGGTTCACAGTCCAGCCTTCATTCTTAAGCTGTAATGTGATTCTTCGATAACCATAACGCTTATGGTCATTAGTATAGATAGTTGCTATGGCATCCATAAGATCCGAATTCTTGGTATCCGGATCGATTCGGTTCTTCCAATAGTAGTAATCCGATCTGGGAAGATGTGGCAGTGAGTCGTTTGAGTTAATTGTTTCAAGGATAAAGTCTAACGAACACTTTAATTCTTGCCTTAACTCAGTTACTGCCTCAGTCAGTTGTTCTTGTCCTTCTTTTCTTCCTCGTGAGTTAAGGCATATAATTTTTTTAAGTATTCGGCTTCTATGGTCTTCTTCAACAGTTGCTCGCGAAGGAGTTCGTTCTCCTTCTCCAGCTCTTCGACTGTTTTCTTTTTCTTTGTCACGGGTTGAAGGCCTGCCTTTCTTCTTAGTAATGACATTATACCCGTTCTTAATGTACGATTTAATCCACGTAGTAACCATTCCGTTACAGGATAATCCTAAATCGACTGCAACAGATTTAGAAGATTCATGTCCAATTAAGACTCTATTAATAGCCTTCAATTTAAACTGATTGGAATATGTCTTTTTCTTGCTGCGCCTGAGAATGTCTGTACCATGTCTATCAGCCAAATTACAAAAATGTCTAACGGTAGTATCTGCCAAGTGATATTCATCTGCTAAATAATGAAAACCGTATCCCGCTAGATGTTTCTCATAAATCTCAAGTTTTAATTCAAAAGATAGTTTCATATATAAACCCCCGAAGTTTGTCCAACTTCAGGGGTTCACTTCATAGCCGGGGCGGCTTATTTCTTTGCTTTAATACAAAGAGCAATAATCGAAACTATCAATAACCCGAATGTGAGTATCACACTCAGTAATTCATAATCAGTCATACTGCACCTCCTTTCACCATGAACGAATCATGGATTTAGGAGGCCAACCGCCTGCCGTGCCAGCAACACTCCAAGACAATTATATCTGCTCAAACACTCGGTTTCAGCCGACAAAATACTACAAAACCCTACAAATACCGACAATGTGAACATTGAGCAGAGGACCTCCAAGATGGGAGATTTTTGTCGCATGCGCGGGTTCATAATGAAGCTGTAAGAAATTCAGAATGTATCGGGGAGGCGAAAATCATGTTAACTTATAGACGTAGGATTCCCGGTCAGGAAGAGGAAGTAATCGCGATTCCTGAAAACACGGACGAGCCGATCGATGTGTCACAGGATCCGGATGATACGGAGTATTCTGTTGATTCGTTTGAGGCTTATAAGGAATTTATGAAGCGCGTAAAACTGGAGTGAATATGGATAACACAAACGAGAATATAGAAGAGCAGAACAGGACTTTAAGTGACAGCGAAATCAGCGCGGCCGCTAAAGAGCTGATGGATATATTCGATGAGGCATTTAAGGAGCTTGCGAAATGATCACGCTTACAAAAGAACAGATAATCATGCTCCACGAGGCGATATATGAGAGGTACGGCGGGTCATGCGGCGTGCTCAACGAGGGTATGCTCGATTCTGCGCTTAAGGCGCCGTTTCAGACTTTCGGCGGGGAAGAGCTTTTCCCGGAGACGAAGGATAAGATCTTGCGCCTTGCTTACGGGCTTATCAAGAATCATTCTTTCAGAGACGGGAACAAGAGGATCGGAGCGCTTGTTCTGCTCGTTCTGCTCGAGCTCAACGGCTGGCATGTGAATGCGACAAATGAAGAGTTTGCGGACATCATCATGGGCATCGCCGCGAGCGAAAAAGATGATGAAGACCTGAAGCAGTGGGTTGAATCACACGTTTCATAAGGGTATTGCATTTTGAAAAACTGACCGTTATAATCAGCGTCAATATTTCTACGAAAGGAGGTCCTTGCCATGAAGATGCGAAGACAAGAATTTACAACTGCACAATCATTAAATAATAAGGGTACATGGGACCTTCTTTCTGTTGGTCTGAACTAAATCCCAATTAAGAGATCCCATAACTGCCCTTTCAAAACGAAAGGTATATTTTTATGGACACTATTAAAGGAATTTTCGCTGAGGCGGGAGTCTATGCAAGTGACGTTGAAGACTACGCCAAGGCCCAGATCAGGATGATCTGCGACAATGAGACATCGCTCGGCTCAAAGATAAGGATCATGCCGGACTGTCACCCCGGAAAAGTCGGCCCGATCGGACTTACCATGACCTTTACGGACAAGATAATCCCGCAGCTCATGGGCGTTGATATCGGATGCGGAATGCTCGTGGCTAAGGTTGAAGGAAGACTCGAATTCCCGAAGCTCGACAGGGTGATAAGAGACAATGTTCCTGCAGGTTTCGCGGTTCGAAAAGCACCACATTCCAGGGCTTCTTTCGATGTGATTTCTAAATTAATATGCCTGCGCGCCGTCAATGCCGATAAGGCTTTGAAGAGCCTCGGAACACTGGGCGGAGGCAATCACTTCATCGAAGTAGATAAGGGTGAGGACGGGTGCTATGTCATCATCCACACGGGCAGCCGCCACCTTGGTTACGACGTTGCGGATTACTACACCGAGGCTGCGCGCAGAAGGCTTTGCAACATGGGCAAGGATGTCCCTTATGAGACGGCTTATGTTGAAGGCCCTCTCATGGATGATTACCTGCACGATGCCGAGATCGCGACTAAGTATGCGTCACTTAACAGGGAGATAATCCTTCACGAGATTCTCAAGGGCATGAAGTGGAAGGAGACCGAAAGGTACGAGTCGGTGCACAACTACATCGGAACACTTCCGGACGGCACGAAGATACTTCGCAAGGGTGCTGCATCAGCGCTTGAAGGCGAGAACGTCATCATACCCGTCAACATGCGTGACGGCGTGATCCTCGGCGTTGGAAAAGGCAATCCTGAATGGAACTTTTCGGCGCCGCACGGCTCGGGCCGCAAGATCAAGAGAACGGAAGTGCAGAACCACTACACGGTATCTGCTTTCAAGAAAGACATGAAGGGTATCTACACGACTTCTGCATGTGCGGAGACGCTCGACGAGGCGCCTGTCGCTTACCGCGGGATCGACGAGATCATGCGTTCCATAAGTGACACCGTGGAAGTCAGGGAAGTGATAAAGCCCGTCTACAATTTCAAGGCTGGAAAAGAGAGGTAAAAATGCTTATACAGATAAGTTCGGGACAGGGCCCTGTAGAGTGCTCTGTCGGAGTGGAGAAGCTCTGCAAGGCTCTTCTCAAGGAGTTCACGGGCTCACGGATCGTATCAGTTAATGAGGACTATTCCGGCAACGGATACAAGTCATGCGTCATGGAGTTTGATGAAGATGTTTCGATGCTCGAGGGCACGGTCTTATGGGTGTGGAAAAGCACCATAAGGCCGGGTCACCGGCGCAAGAACTGGTACATGGATGTCAGCGTCATTAAGGAAGCCGAGACAGTCGGAGGGCTTGATCTTTCTGACTGCGAAGTGACCACGATGCACTGCGGCGGCAAGGGCGGACAGCACGTCAACAAAGTTGAGACAGGCGTGCGCGTCTGCCATAAGCCGACAGGGATCGTTATTACATGTACGGAAGAACGAAGCCAGGTGCAGAACAAACAGAAGGCAAGCGCCTGATCATCGAATCCAGGTTCTCGCCGGTCGTTGACCTGATCGGTAATGAAGAGATCAAGAACAGAGTAATGAAATCAATAGGAGAAAGACTCGATGCTCTCTCAGTTTTATAAGAAAGACTTTAAGATACTTAGCAAGCTCGAAAACGGTATGCGT
>SVJC01000191.1 GCA_015069215.1 Oscillospiraceae bacterium | reverse complement strand
CTGCCTACGAATTCCACAACGGTCATGGTCCAGAATAATACGGACACGACCATCGATAAAAAAAACAGGCATGTAACGATATAAGTCGGGATTACCCAGCGTTTATCGTAGAAAAGCCCCCAAAAAATATCGGCGACATAAAAGCACAGCAGCGAAACCAGATAATAGCGAAATCTGACATACACCAGATTATCGCCGGTCTTCACAACCTTCTTTAGTGATTCATAGTTTATGATCACATGGACGATCATAGCCATTAACGCTACGCTGGCATAATACATCGGGCCACCATCCGTTTGCTTTAGAATGCTTTTATTATATATGCTAAAAGTGACATTTTGAATATGCGAACGGATTGACCGGAAGAATCAGACAGATTACTTTTCTCCGAAGCGGTTGAAGCTCACGCGTTCCTCAAAAGGCTTTTTACCCGGCTTTTTGCAGTCTTCCAAAGCCTTTCCGACCGGAAGCAGGCAGACAACGTCATAACCTTCGGGAACACCGAGGAGTTCCGCGATCTTGTCACAGATACGGTCATCATCCGTGATGTGTCCCTCGTACCAGCAGCTCTGGTAGCCGAGTTCCACGATGGCAAGCAGCATATTCTCGATCGCAGCCGAATAATCCTGGGTCGCAAAACACTTGTCGCGGTATGCATTTATTCTTTTTGAAAGAACGACGATCAAAGCAGGCGCAGTCTTGGCAACAGGCGGATCTATAAGGTTTGTAACATTGTTACATACCTCTTTGTCGTCGATTATGATGAGTTCGGTGGTCTGTTTGTTGCATCCTGAAGGAGCCTTCAGGCCGCAGGAAGCGATCAGTTCAAGATCCTTTCTCGGGACAGGCTCGGAAGAGTATGTTCCCCTGTAGCTGTGCCTTGCCCCGATCACATCGACCGCGCTCTTGAGGTTCATTACGTAGATCTGGCACGGATTTTCCGGTCCCCAAAGATCCTCAATGACTTCAAGCTCCTTGAAGCCGACGCCTTTATAGAACTCATTGGTCTTGTCGTAATCTTCATACATGCCGGTCCTTACGGTCTTGACCTGCATGAAGGAAAACCCTTCCTTCACCGCATATTCTTTTGCAGCCTCGAAAAGCTGCCTTCCCAAGCCGTTCCTGTGGTATTTCCTGCAGACTCCCATGACCGCGAGTTCAACCGTCTCGTTTCCCGTCTGATTAAGACAGAGAAAACCTGCGGGTTCATCATTTTCAATGGCTGCCCAGAAAGGCCAGCCGGCTGAATCTTCAATATATTTCTCCCTGTTTTCCACTACCTCGAACCAATCGGTCAGATTCTCAAGGACAATGCGGGCTATCTTCTTTCTCTCATCAGGCGAACTTATGAAACTGATCATGTTCTATACCTCACTTTCAACACGATTTATTGTACCATTCTGTGATAATATGTTGAGGTTTTAGACCGTTTGGAGGAAATATGAGACTAAAGCTGATATCGACATTATTAACAGCTTCAATGTTGCTGCCCGTTCTCTGCGGGTGCAATAAAGACTTATCAGCAGTAACGGAAGAGACTCTTCCCTCACCTCCGCAAACAACGTCGTCTGAAACCGTGTACGAGTCTGCCATAAGTGATACTGAAACAACGGAGACTGAAAGCATGGAAACCAAAACAACAGAAACAAAGAAACTTCCCGATAATAACTATGTCAGATCGATAGGTGACGTCACGCCCGAGATGATGACACCTGACTTCTGGATCAAGGAATCAGACAAAAAAGTCCTAATGACTTCCGAACAGATCGAAGAGTTCAACCGTGCAAACAAAGGCGTGATAAAAGCTTCCGATGGCAAGACGGTGCTCCCGCACCCCGAAGATTACGAGGATACGCTTGACGGCAACATCCTGAGAAAGTTCCTCAATGACAACGCAAAAGCCGCACCCAAGGACCCTTCCAAGTATTACCTGAACGGCAAGCAGACGACAAAAGAGTATTGGGATAATCTGATCGCGCTCTCCAACATCGACGCAATTTCTGATCAAATAGAGGTCAGATATGCTTTCACGACAAAGCGCATGACCTTAAGGCTCTTCCCTGCCGAAGACCGTGTTTTCGAAGGAAAGAACGACTACTATTTTGATTTCAATCTCTTCTCGGAATGCATGCCTTACATGCCGGTCGTAGTGCTTCACGAGAGCACTGACGGCAAATATCTCTATGTCGTTTTCGACAGCTTTGCGGCATGGGTCAGAAAAGACGCCGTGGCGCTCTGCAAGGACAAAGCAGACTGGCAGGCAAGAAGAAATCCCG
The DNA here is from genome assembly GCA_015069215.1 of Oscillospiraceae bacterium. Classification (GTDB taxonomy): domain Bacteria; phylum Bacillota; class Clostridia; order Saccharofermentanales; family Saccharofermentanaceae; genus Saccharofermentans. The sequence goes on along the minus strand of SVJC01000191.1, from coordinate 659 downwards.
ATAAATGGCTCGTGGTAACTGCAAGAGAGATCAGACTCGGTAATGACCCGTTAAGCGCTCTTATGAGCAACCTCGTTCTGCCCATGGGCACCTACATGGAGCTCGTTCCCGCAGACAAGGCACCGAAAACGGTACGCCAGCGCACAACTTACGGAAACTACGTTGTAAAGGTCCCCACAAGAGGTTCAGACGGATACATCAAGGATGAGTATTTACTGATCCCTGTATCAGATGACGTTAACGCCGGATATCTCTCTTTGACGCCCGCAAACGTAGTAAGACAAGCCTATAAGCTCCTGGGCGACAGATACGGCTGGGGCGGCGATCTCCAGGCGAATGACTGCACGGGCATCGTAAGAGAGATCTACAAATGCTTCGGCCTGCTCGTGACCAGGACCGGCCAGACCAATTCCAAGGGCGTTTACAGGGTAGATATGAGCAAGATGAATGAAGGTGAAAAGCTTGATGTCATCTCAAAGCTTTCCCCGGGAAGCCTCATTTCCATGCCCGGACACATGATGATCTATCTTGGAACTGTCGATGGAAAGCCATATGTTCTCAGCTCCTGCGGAAGCCTGATAGCTCCTGCACCCGCTTCAACGGAAATGCTCCATCCGAGGAGCGTCATTATCAACAGTATGTACGCAAGGCATAAGAAG
>SVJC01000025.1 GCA_015069215.1 Oscillospiraceae bacterium | reverse complement strand
CAGGCACCGATCCTCATGAGGGCCCAGCGTGTGAACGAACGTCCTCAGATGGCAACGACCAAGGAACGCCGTGACGTTATGATGCGTTCCGGCGGAGTCGGTGATGAGCTTCCCGATGATTCGATCAATATCGAAGATGTTGCTTCACCCGGCGAAAAGATGAGACGCCTCGTTGCGACGGTCCTTATCCTCGGCGCGGTGGCACTCATAGTGGTATTCATCATTTTCGGACTCATCCCGCTGATCAATTCCGTCAAGGAAGGCGGAGACGCAAAGACCAAGCTGGATTACCTTACGACTGAGCTCAACAAGGCCAGGAGCGATGAAGAGATCGCCTCGATCATGAGCGCTTATGAAGCGCGATTCTCCATTCCTGCCGAGACAGATGTGAACGGAAATCCCGTAACATACGCGACCACGACGCCTTCGACTACGACGGAGACAACAACGGAGTCCACGACCGCGCTGACGGCTTTCATAGTTGAGACGACTCCCTCAGATACTTCTGAAGGCGGAAACACCACTCAGACAACAAAAGGCACTTAGATCGGAGGCAATTCGACATGAATTATATAAGCACAAGAGGATATGAGAGGAAGTACAAGGCTTCCGAAGCGATAATACAGGGAATAGCACCTGACGGAGGACTCTTCGTACCTGATGAGATCCCGCATCTCAGCGAGAATGACATTCTCGCAATGACAAACATGCAGTTTTACCAGATCTCTGCAAAGATCCTTTCGATGTTCCTTACTGACTTCACTGAAGCCGAACTCCTTGATTTTGCAAGCCAGGCTTATTCCGAAGAGAAGTGGGGCGAGAATCCCGTTCCGCTCGTACAGTTAAACCAGTACAACGACAGGGAGTACATTCTCGAGCTGTGGCACGGACCTACGTGCGCTTTCAAGGACGTTGCACTTCAGATGCTCCCTCATCTCATGACGGCTTCCGTTAAGAAGACCGGTCTCAACAAGAAGATCTGCATCCTTACCGCAACTTCCGGAGACACCGGAAAGGCAGCACTTGAGGGATTCAAGGATCTTCCCGGCACTGAGATAATCGTTTTCTATCCGACAGGCGGCGTATCCGAGGCCCAGAAGCTTCAGATGGTCACGACTGACGGTTCAAATACCCATGTCATCGCTGTTGACGGCTGCTTTGACGATGCCCAGACAGGCGTAAAGAACATCTTCGGTGACGAGGGATTCAAGCAGGAACTTGATGCAAAGGGCATCATGCTGTCTTCTGCGAACTCGATCAACTGGGGTCGTCTCGCACCTCAGATCGCTTACTATGTTTACTCTTACGTTGAGCTTTTGAGAACAGAGAAGATCGCCAAGGGTGAGGAGATCAACATCGTTGTTCCCACCGGCAACTTCGGCAACATCCTTGCAGCATGGTTTGCAAAGCAGATGGGTATCCCGGTAAGAAAGCTTATCTGCGCTTCCAACCGCAACAAGGTCCTCTGCGACTTCTTCTCAACGGGTGTATATGACCGTAACAGGGAGTTCTTCAAGACGACATCCCCTTCAATGGACATCCTCATCTCTTCCAACCTTGAGAGACTTCTTTATGAAGTTGCAGGCGGAGACACCGCAAAGGTTACCGGCTGGATGAAAGAACTCTCTGAAGAAGGTAAGTATACCGTTGACAAAGACACGTTAAAGCTTCTTCAGCGTCAGTTCGTAGGCGGTTTTGCCGATGAGACGGGCGTTGCGAAAACGATCCTTGAGGTCTATGACCGCACCGATAACGTCATCGATACCCACACCGCCGTAGGATTCAACATCTACGGACGTTATCACCAGCGTTCAAACGACGACAGCAAGACGGTCTTCGCTTCCACCGCGTCACCTTTCAAGTTTGCTCCGGCTGTCATGGATGCCTTGAGAGGAGCGGGTTACAGCAACGGAAGGTCCTCCGAGACACTGATCAGGGAGTTGTCAGAGGAGAGCGGCCTTGAGATCCCTGAGTCTATCGCGACCCTTGGCGAAAAGGAGATACGCCACAAGGACGTTATCGCCAAAGAAGACATGGAGAGCAAGGTAAGAGAGATCCTTATCGGTTGAGCCGTTGAATCTTGACATTAACGAGGCTGTCTCATCTTGTTTTGAGACAGCTTTTTTGTCTGTAAACCAAAACGTAAACATTTACATAAGAATAGTTTACGAAAATCTTTACTTTGTCCAAAAGTAAACTCAAACGTAAACTTTTCGGTCCGAAATGTTTACGAATAAGTTTACGCGTTCATTTCGCGCTGTCGGAATTGCCGGCCTTTTTTCCGAACTTGATAAAACCGTTGTTGTAAAGGTAGTTCAGCACGGATGCACCGATGATTATCGCGTAGCCTAAGATGCTGAGCCAGTCGGGAACCTCGCCCAGGACAATAAGTCCCAGCAGGGCTGTGAATATAACAGTCGAATAGTCGTAGATGGATATCTCTTTTGCAGGACACATTGCATACGCAGATGAGATGAATATCTGTCCGAAGCATGCAGCCACACCGGTCATTGCACAGTAGAACAGCTGGAGCGGAGTTATCGGCTGATATGTGAAGATGATGAACGGTATAAGGATTATGCACGAAAAAGTCGAGAAGAAAGCTACTACGATCAAAGGACGTTCGCCGTTGACCGTAACCTTGCGGAGAAAAGCATAAGCGATCCCCGCGCAGATGCCGCCAATAAGGGCTACTGCCAGTGGGAACAGTGAATCTCCGGATACACCTAATCTTCCAAACAGAAATGAAGGTTTTACAACGAAGACCGCACCGGCCAACGCCGTAAGAATGGCAGCCCACTGGAATCCGTCAGCAGCTTCTTTCAGGATGAAGATCGAAGTGACCAGAGCAAAGAAAGGCGAGAGCTTGTTGAGCATCATGGCATCAGACATGTTTGTATGTGAGATCGCGTAGAAATTGGCGAGTATTCCGATCGTTCCGAAAGAAGCACGCATGATGAGTCCGGGCAGGGAACCCTTCTTTATCCTGAACTTTTCTGGAGACCTTGCGAGCAATACGTAGCTCATGATGATCGCTACGAGGTTCCTGAAGAATGCCTTCATGAAAACCGGCATGTCGCCCGCGAGATTGATGAACAGAGCCATGACCGCAAATGAAAATGCGGAGATCAAAAGGAAGATGACGCCTTTTTGGCGGGGGGAGAGCTTTCCTTTTTTCTTCTCGGACATAAATGGCTCCTTTCGTGTCAGATTTTAAGTGTCAGGGCCAAAAAGTGCAATTGACACTATCACTAACTCCCAAAAATCTTTATAATTGCTTTGTTTAAGGAAAACATTGAAACGAGGATTTGCTTTATGCTCAGATTAGGAATACTCGGATGCGGAAAGATGGCCGCGAGGATGGCAGACGCACTCAAAGGTCACGATGAGATAGTGATCGCAGGTGTTGCCGCAAGGGACAGGAACAAGGCAAAGGCTTTTGCCGCTGCCCACTGTCCGGGTGCAAAGGTCCATACCAATTATTCCAAGCTCGCAGCCGCAAATGACATCGATCTTATCTATATCGCCACGCCCAATACTTATCACTACGAGCACGCGATCATGTGCATCAAGGAATACAAGAACATCCTTGTCGAAAAGCCTTTCACGATGAGCAGGGCAGAGGCGGACAGCATCTTCTACGAAGCCAAGAACAGAAATCTTTTCGTTGCAGAGGCAATGTGGACATCCTTCATGCCTTTGCATTCACAGATCCTTGAATGGGTCGAGGACGGAAGGATCGGTCCCGTTAAGTACATTTCCGCGAATCTCGGCTACGACATTACCGACATTCCGAGACTGAACGATCCTGTACTGGGCGGAGGCGCATACCTGGATCTCGGCTGCTATACAACGAACCTTGCGCTTTCCCTCATGAAAGACGATGTCAAGGTCTCCAGGGTTTTCGCAAGAAAGTATTCCACGGGGATCGACAAGGATACGACATACTGCCTCGAAACAGATGACGGCAGCACGCTCGCAGTCCTCTATGTTACCATGACCGCAAATACCGACAGGAACGCGGAAATCATCGGTGAATCAGGACGCATCCATGTTACCGACATGAATAACTACAGAAAGCTCGAGCTCTACGATGAATCGGGCGAAGAGGTTGAGACCGTCGAAGCAGAAGGCCCTGTTTATGAGGGCTATGCGATCGAAGTACTCGCATGCGCCGACGCGATCTCCAAGGGCCTTGTACAGGCGCCCGACATGCCTTGGGCAAAGACGGCGCGCATAGCGGCGATCAACGATACCGTCAGGTCGATGATGTAAGCCATGACAGAGAATGAGCTGACAACATCGCGTGAAAAGAACAGAAAAAGGATCAAGTTCGTCGTAATAAACGGTTTGGTCGCAGGCATCTATGTGGTCCTGACCGCTCCGTTTGCCAATATCGCTTTCGGTCCGATACAGTTCAGGATCGCAGAGGTCCTGGCAGTTTTGCCGATCTTTTCGGCTGGTACGATCCCGGGCGTAACATTAGGCTGCTTTCTCGCCAATCTTCTGAATCCTCAGAATCTGGGTCCCGTTGACATAATCGGAGGCCCGATAGCGACACTTATAGCGGCCTGCTTTTCGTGGATGATCGGTAAGAAGAACAAGCCTTTGGGAATCATTCCCCCGATCGTTTCAAACGGCCTCATTGTAGGATTCTATCTGCCGTTCCTGCTCGTTGAAGTGGCCGGTCCCGTGACCGTGCAGGCCGTTGCGATCAGCATGCTTTCCGTAGCGGGAAGCGAAGCTGTCCTGCTGGTGGTCCTGGGACTTCCCCTGATCGTCTTGATATCAAAAACCAAGATAAAGGAACTGCTCTGATGCCACAGTATTTTGAAACAAACCCGGATACTCCTTCCGAGAGAAAGCTTATCGACTACCGCGCTAACGGTATTAATTTCGAATTCATAACGGATTCGGCTGTTTTCTCGAGGAACGGCGTGGATTTCGGAACAGATCTCATGATCAACGCCATTATCGCTGACATCAAAACGAGAAAGCACAGAAATGAGAGCTTTTTGGATCTCGGATGCGGCATGGGAGTGGTCGGCATTGTAATAAAAAACTGCTTCATGGGATTTTCAGTTACGGGTGTGGACGTCAATTCCCGTGCGGTCGGCCTTGCTCAGGAGAACGCCGAAAGAAACGGCGTTCCCGTTGATTTCAAACAAAGTGACGTGCTCTCTGCCATCCCGGAGGATCAGCTTTTTGACATAGTTGCGACCAATCCCCCCGTAAGGGCAGGCAAGGCAACCGTCTTCAGATTCTATGAGGAAGCGTATGCCCACATGAAGTCCGGCGCATATCTTTACGTCGTGCTCCAGCGCAAGCAGGGAGCGCCTTCAACTGCCGCAAAGCTTGAGGAAATATTCGGAAACTGTGATACGCTTACTATAGACGGCGGTTACAGAGTAATGAGGTCACAGAAACAATAATGCCGGATATCCTGAAAATAGTAGACAGCGTACTTCCATATCCTTTCGTCGAGTCCTACTGTATGTTTTTCATATACAGTTTTCTCGGATGGATCCTTGAAGTAATATACTACGGCGTAACCGAGGAACGCTTCATCAACCGCGGATTCCTCTCAGGACCGCTCTGCCCTGTCTACGGACTTGCATTCTATGCAGCGGTCTGGTTCTTTGCACCGCTTTCGAGTAATTTCTTCATAATCTTTTTCGGAATGGCGGCTACGTGTACGATCGTCGAACTTATCGCCGGCGAGATCCTCTACCACACATTCCATATGCGCTGGTGGGATTATTCCGATTACAAGCTCAACTACAAAGGCTATATCTGCCTGAGATTCTTTATCTATTGGGGAATCGCGGCTTCCCTCGGCATCTACGTGCTTCATCCCGCGGTATATAATCTGGTCACCCACATCACGCTTCCGGTCAAGGCTTTTTTCCTGATCGCCTTCACCATTATCATGATCACCGACATCATCGTTACCATAGCGAACATCATCGGACTTCAGAAGAAGGTCAGGGCATTCACAAAGCTTTCTTCGGGCATGAAGGTCGTCTCTGATAAGATCGGTTCGGGAATCTACGGAACGGTTGATACGATCGTTACTGTCAGCGAGCCCACAAAGAAACATTACGACGAATACAGGAAACTTATCGCAGAGAACCGCCGCATCGAAAAGGAGATGGTGGCGGCACACCGCGCAGCCGAAAAGGCTTTTGCGGAACAGTTTACGGATGCCGAGAAAGCGAGCCTCAGACTTGCCAAGCAGGCTGCGGGCGATACATATAAAGCGTTCCTTTCGACACTTAAGGACGGTGAGCGCCGTCTTGTCAGCATAGTAACCGTCGGATACGGTGCTTCGAAAAAGACCGTCTTGTCACTTATCGGAAGAGGTTCCGGTCCTGACGAGGAGGAAACGGTTGACGAAGTTGAATCGGATGAGAACGAAAACATCTGATATAATAGCGTGAAGAAATTTCAGTTGGAGGATATTTATGTCATCAGCATGTGATTCATGTCCGTCGAAGAACGGATGCACATCCCAGGAGTCATGCCCGTCACTTCATAAAGACAAGCTTGCAGAAGGTTCTTCAGTTAAGAAGGTTATCGGCGTTGCGAGCGGCAAGGGAGGTGTAGGCAAGTCTTTCGTTACTTCCGTACTCGCTGTCCAGCTTGCAAGGCAGGGATACAAAGTCGGAATAATGGATGCTGATGTAACCGGTCCTTCCATCCCGCAGTCATTCGGTCTTGAAGACAACCTCATGGCAAATGAGGATCAGCTCGTAATGCCTGCAGTCACAAAGACCGGCATCAAGGCAGTTTCAGTCAACCTCGTACTTGAGGACAAGGAAGCTCCCGTCATCTGGCGCGGCCCCGTCCTCAATTCACTCGTTAAGCAGTTCTGGGGCGAAGTCAACTGGGGTCCTTTGGATGTCCTTCTCATCGACATGCCCCCGGGAACAGGTGACGTTCCGCTTACGGTCTTCCAGTCCATCCCGATCGACGGGATCGTACTGGTCGCAACATCACAGGATCTTGTTTCCATGATCGTCAACAAGGCCCGCAACATGGCTTCCATGATGAACGTTCCCGTCCTAGGAATGGTCGAGAACATGAGCTATGTAAAGTGCCCTCACTGCGGTGAAAGGATCGAGCTTTACGGTGACGGAACGGCGATCGAGAAGTCTGCTGCGGAGATAGGCTCCACAGTTCTCGACAAGCTCGCCTTGGATCCTGAGATTACCAGGCTCGTTGATTCCGGCAAAGCAGAATCCGTCCCGGAAGACTTACTCGAAGGCGCGGTATCAATGTGCAAAAAGCTGCTCGACCAGTAATAAGACGGCTTGCCGCCCTGATCTTTCTGACGCTGTTCCTGACCGGAAGCGTATCATGCAGCAGCAAAAAGCCTGCCGCATCTTCCGAGCCCTCCGGTTACCGTGATTTTCTAGGCGATTTTGCTTACGATCTTCCGGCCGCCTGCATGGTCTGGGAACCTGTGGAAGGAGAGACAGATGAGAACGGCAATCCTTTATACGGTCTGCAGTACAGGGAGATAAAGGATCTTGATAAGCTCCTTGCCGCAACGGACGTAAAGTTCCTTTTGTATTTTCACAGCTCTGTCTATGGTGATAACGCGGGGATCACGGCTCTGGTCGAGGAGATAGCCGAGCGGCTGAACGGCCGTGTTGCCGTTATCTCGCTTGATGCCGGAGAGTTTAACGATCTCGTCGGCAAATATCAGATAACGCTTCTGCCTGAATTCGTTCTCTGCGGATACGGGATGGAGGCAAAGGTCTTCGGAACCGCTGACCGCGGATCGTGGACGATGCAGGAAGTAGAGGATTGGCTGGCCGAAAACGGATACAGCCTTAGCGGAGGTTAGTTTAATGCCTGAATATGCATATGTCAGCACGATAGGACAGGACAGCCACAGATTCGGCGAACCCGGAAACGGCTGCAGCATAATGCTCGGAGGGATCAGCATTCCTTCTGACAGGCCGATCCTTGCAAACAGCGACGGTGACGTTATCCTTCATGCGATAACTAATGCGGTTTCAGGTTTTACCGGAAAGATAGTCCTTGGCGGCATTGCCGACAAGCTCTGCCTCGAAGAGGGGATCAAGGACAGCTCCGTTTATCTCAAAAAAGCCCTTGAAGATCTTAAGGATGCAGAGATAATCCACTGCTCATTGACCGTTGAATGTCTCGTGCCCAAGCTCAAGCCCCACCTTGACGACATCCGCGCAAAGATAGGCGAACTCCTGGGGATCCCTCAGTCTTCTGTCGGCATGACCGCGACAACGGGCGAAGGACTTACGGCCTTCGGCAGGGGAGAAGGCATACAGGTCTTCGTAATACTGTCTTTCAGAAAGAAGATCTAATCTTCAAACGGCTGCTTCTGCCATCTCGATCTGACTATCTCACGCGCAACGGCAACATCTTCCGGCGTCGTGATCTTTATGTTCGCATAGCTTCCTTCAACGAGCTTGACGGTAAGACCGCATCTCTCGGCTATCAGCGTATCGTCGGTTGCATGCGTTCCTTCTTCGGAAGCATAGTAATCAACGCATTTCATGAGCTCTGAATATCTGAATCCCTGAGGCGTCCTGACCGCATAGAAATCACTTCGGTTGGGCGTTGATTCGACCGTGACTTTTCCGTCTTTGGATACTGAAGTCTTCTTGAGCGTGTCAGTTACGGGAACTGCGACGGCACAGACAGGCGAATCCGCAAGGCCCTCATAAACGGCGGCGATCTCTTCTTTAGTGACCAGGCATCTTGCACCGTCATGTATCAGGACGAGGTCATCGGGATCAGCATCTTCAATGGCGCGGATCCCGTTCAATACGGAGATCGCTCTCGTTGCGCCGCCTTCGGCATAAGTGATGTCGAGCTCGGGGAAAAAATCAGTGACTATGCTCATGAGCCGGGGCTTGAGATCATCTGTCGTAATAAGGATCACCCTGCAGTCGATGTCAGGATAGGATGATGCATAATCGTCGATCGCACTGATCGTCCTTGCGATGACGGGAGAACCGAGTACATCGATCATGAGCTTCGGAACGGGACCGCCCATACGTTTGCCGCTGCCTGCGGCGGGTATGAGGAAATAACACTTTTTGTTCATGGCTCGTACCTCCTTTTGATCAAGAGAACAGGATGTCTATGGCTTCTTTGAGATTGTCTGCGAAAATGAATTCGGGAAGCTTGCCGGCAGATTCTCCCGCCTGCTCCTTCTCTATCGCCTGCCTGCAGCTTCCTGGCAGGACTACCGTCGTGATGCCTATCTTTGCGGCAGTCAGGCAACGCATGATTATGCGTGTTACGGGCCTGATCTCGCCTGAGAGACCTACCTCACCGAGTATCAGGGTATTCTTTCTTACCGCTATGCCTCTGGCTGAAGAGACAAGGGCTGCGCATACTGCAAGATCCGTCGCAGGATCGCTTATCTTCAGACCGCCGATGACATTGATGAAGCAGTCCTTAGTTCCAAGCCCTAAGCCGATCATCTTCTCGCAGACTGCAAGGAGCATCATGATGCGGTTGCGGTCAGGTCCCGCGGTCATCCTCTGAGGAGTCGGATAAACGCTCTCGGCAACCAGTGCCTGGACTTCAACGGTCAGAGCGTCATTGCCTTCAATGGTCGAGGTGAGAACGGAACCGGGACTGTCGATCGGACGGCCCGCCACGAGCAATGCCTGCGAACTCTCAACGGATATCAGGCCTTTCTCGCCCATCTCGAAAAATGCGATCTCATTGCTGCGGCCGAACCTGTTCTTTGCAGAACGGATGATCCTGTATCCGCCTGTTGCATCGCCTTCGAAAACGAGGACCGTATCTACCATGTGTTCTATGGTCTTGGGTCCTGCTATAGTACCGTCCTTGGTTATGTGGCCGACCATTATTACCGTTATTCCGTTGGTCTTGGCTATCCTGATAAGGCCGGCGGTAACCTCACGCGTCTGCGCGACACCGCCCGGAGTGCCTGAGACCTGCTCGGAATAGAGGGTCTGGATGGAGTCGATTATGCAAAGACAGGGCTTGTGAGTCTTTATCTGTTCCGCGACCTTCTCAAATCTCGTCTCGCTGCAGATCAGGATGTTGCGCTTTATTCCGAGGCGTTCGGCGCGCATGCCGATCTGGGCAGGGGACTCTTCTCCGGAAACATAAAGGACTTCGCCGCTGCTCTTATAGGAATCTGCCATCTGCATGAGTATCGTGGACTTGCCGATGCCGGGCTCGCCGCAGACCAGGGTAACGGAACCTTCGGTGATCCCGCCTCCGAAAAGAAGGTCAAGGCTCTTGATGCCGCTTGATATCCTTTTGTAATTCTCCTTGCCTGCGTCATTGAGCCTGACAGTCACGGACGAGTCGGTCCATGAATAAGCGTTGGCGGCAAGCGCGGGTGAATCAGTCTTGGCGGCAGTCTTTCCGGAACTTTCGGATGGTGCTTCAACGAAGGTATTGAACATACCGCAGGAAGGGCATTTGCCCATCCAACCCATGGCCTCATATCCGCATTCCTTACAGAAAAAAGTAACGTTCTTCTTAGCCATAATTAACATAAACCTCTGAAAATCTTTATGGTTAAAGTATAACAGACTTAAAGTCTCTTTCTATGACGTAAAGCCCGTTTTTAAGGACAATAGGGTCCTGATCCGGGAGCTTCCGATAATTTACGGCAAGGCTGTAACAAAATCCGGCAGAAGATAGTAAAATATCATTATCAATCATTTTCGGAGGTACTAACCATGCAGAAGTATCAGTGCGTATGCGGCTACATTTATGATCCCGAACTGGGCGATCCGGACAGCGGGATTGCTCCGGGCACGGCGTTTGAGAACCTCCCGGATGACTGGACATGCCCGATATGCGGAGTAGGCAAGGATATGTTCAGTCCTATAGACTAAAGATTTATTGGAGATCAGGTAAGTGGGAGTAGGTAAAGACAGAACGGACAACCGTGAACGGATAATCGTCCGCACGGGAGCAGTAGGCATCATAGCAAATCTGGTCCTGGCTTCGGCCAAGGCTATAGCGGGATTGGCGGCAGGTTCCATAGCAATGGTGCTTGATGCCGTAAACAACACCAGCGACAGCCTTTCATCCGTCATTACCATAATCGGCACCAAACTTGCCAACAGAAAACCTGACAAGAAGCATCCGCTGGGCCACGGCAGGATCGAGTACTTAACCCAGATCATCATCGCGGGCATCATTTTGTATGCAGGTATTACCGCCCTGATCGAATCGGTTAAGAAGATCATCGAGCCTTCTGATGCGGATTTCAAAGCCGTCCAGCTCATAGTCATTACCGTGGCCATCTTTGCCAAGATCGGTCTGGGACTTTATTTCCGGGCAAACGGCAAAAAGGCGAGATCCGAGCTTCTTACCGCATCCGGTACGGATGCCCTGTTTGACGCCGTGCTTTCCACTGCGGTCCTCATTTCAGCGGGCGTTTACCTGATCTTCAAAGTCAACATAGAAGCTTATGTCAGTATCCTTATCTCAGTGTTCATCCTCAAGGCGGGTCTGGAGATAATCCGTGAGGCCGTTGATGACATGCTCGGACACAGGGTCGAAGGATCCGTCACCGGCAAGGTCAAAAAGGCCGTTGCGGCGATCGACGGCGTTTACGGCGTATATGACGTTGTTTTGCACAATTACGGTCCTGATAAGTATCTCGGCTCGCTCCACATCGAGGTTGATGACACCACTACGGCTGACAAGATCGACGCTCTCACCAGGGAGATCGAGCAGCAGGTGTACAGCAGTACAGGCGTAATACTGACAGCAGTCGGTATCTACTCAAGAAACACGTCTGATGATGAATTCATGGCAATGCGTTCTGAGATCACGCGTCTTGTAATGAACCACAAGAACGTGGTCCAGATGCATGGCTTCTATATTGACGGAGAGAAAAAGAGAATAACATTCGACATCATAATCGACTTCGATGAGAAGGATATCAAGGGGCTCTATAACCATATCCTGGCCGATGTAAAGGAGGCTGCTCCGGGCTTTGAAGTCCATATTCAGCTTGATTACGACATAAGTGATATAGACTCGTAAAAAAGTTGTTGACAAATATTGCCTTCGACCATATAATAATCGGGCACGCGGGATTAACTCAGTGGTAGAGTGTCACCTTGCCAAGGTGAAAGTCGCGAGTCCGAATCTCGTATCCCGCTCCACCTTTTCCCCGAAGGCATTATGCCGTCGGGGATTTTTGTTTTACAGGGGAAACGGGCCAAATGGAAACCAAATGGAGCGTCTATTATCCTAAAACCATTCTTGATTCCAATCTGAAGAGCAATTTTGCTCTTTACGGCAGGCTTATGCGCGTCTGCGGCATCTTCAAGGACAGGACCGCCTGTGAATACATGGGCTCGAAAATAAGCTATGAAGAGCTTGCCAAAACGGTAAGCCGCGTTGCGATCATGTGGAAGAATCAGGGTGTTAAGGCAGGTGACAGGGTGCTCCTTTGCATGGGAGAATGTCCCGACATGCTCTTTTCGGTATATGCCCTGGACAGCTTGGGGGCTTGCTCGGTCCTCATGATCCCCAACAGCAGCACGGAGCATTTCGAGCAGATAGCAAATAATACCGGGGCGAAATACGTCCTGATGTCTTTTAACCAGTATGACAATTATGCCGGTACGATCCCGGAGACAAAGATAAAGACCGTCGTTTTGGGAAAATACTCGGATTACATTACGGGCGTTTCGAGGAATGCGTTCAGGCTTAATCCTCTCTCCGCATATGACAGCAATGTCCCGGCTTATAAGAACAGGAAGGATTCCAACCTTAAGGTGATCCAGTGGCATGAGGCGATGTCTGTGAGCGAGATAGATGTCACCACGCGCCAGTTCGAGCCTGAGCAGGACAATTCGAGAGAATGCGTAATGCTTGAGACAGAGAGCGATGCTGACGGCGGAACGACCTGTGTTTACAGTGCTTCAACGATAAACACCGAGGCCAACATATCCATGTTTATCCAGAAGGAAAACGAGAAACGGTTGGGACGCCCGGCCAAGGTCCTGTGCATGAACGAGATATGCTTTGCATTCGGCTTTTCCATAGGAATGAACGATGTCCTTCTTTCGGGTCAGACGCTGATCCTTTATGCCTGGTATGATGCCGGAAGGACTGTTTCACCGATCCTGAGATACCGTCCCGATACGTTGATCGGGTATAACGGAACAATCGCAAAGCTCAATAAGCAGGGCATCAACAGGGCTGCCATGAGATCCGTCTCCATGATCGTATGCGGATCGGGACTTTTGACCAGCAGCCAGAAGGCCGAGCTTCTGACGAGATCAGGCAGGAGTGAAGAGGAGCTCAGGATCTGTACCATTACGGGCTGTGACGAGACTATGGCTTATGCTTATACGCCTGAGGGAACGACCAGTGACAGAATGATCGGGATCCCGATGCCCGGCGTCTTTCTGAAGGTTGCTGACAGCGAGACCGGTGAGGACATGCCTCAGGGAAAACCGGGCGAGATCGCTGTTTGTTCGCCGGTCTTCCATCTCGGAACATTAAGGAACGGAAAGCTTACTGCAGGCACTTTCAGACATCTCCCTGACGGAAGGAACTGGTTTTTTACCGGCATGATAGGCAAGATGGATGAGAAGGGCTTTTTCTCGCTTATAAGCAGACCGGGAAAGATATACAAGATCGACAGTTTCCCTGTGTATCCGGCGCAGGTGGAAAGGGTCATCTCCATGGTTACGGGAGTAGTTGACGTCGCTTCGGTCGTCATCGAGGACGTTTACGGTCCCAAGCTGATCGCGGCGGTAGTGCCGTCGGAAGATCTCCTGTTTAATAACGATCTGCTTGCCGATCTGAAAAAGCGGATCACCGATGAATGCCTTATGATGCTCCACGAATCGATGTGTCCGTCGGAGGTTGAGTTCCTTGTCAGCCTGCCTTTGGATTCCGCCGGCAACAAGGATTATGAACGCGTTTTGGAGAGACTCGGAATAGGGCGGGAAAATGCGGGGAATTAACTCTGCGATTGTGGTATTATTATCTGCTGAAAACCACAAGTGATCCTTTTTATGGAATAAGGCTACTGAGAGGTATGAGGAAATGAAGCAATTGATCAGGAAGATAACTTGTTTTGTCTTGGCATTTACGATGATAGTGTCGCTTTCCGGCTGCACTGCTCTCAAGGAGATGCTCGCAGAAACCACTGAGCGTGAATACGCAGGTGAATATAAGCCCGAATGGGGTTCTGAATCCGAAGAGACGAGACGGACGAAAGAGACCAAAGAGACCGATGAGACTGAGGAGACCGAAGGCACTTCTGGAACAACACAGCCCGACGGTCCGGATGACGGAAAATACATCAAGACTTCCAAAGAACTGACATATCCTGATCACGTTGCTTCTTATGACGAAGTACATCCCAAGCACGCTCCCGGCAATCTCAAGAACGAGGAAGCTGCACAGAGACTGAAGGAAGTCGAAAGCACGATCCTGAAGGAATACGTTTCCTGCTATGTTGATGCTGACATTCTTTTCCAGGACCCTGAAAAGGTCGGGATTACCGGTATCGATGCAACAAAGGCATGGGGCAGCGTAATCACTACCAAAGACAAGTACCCGGAGAAAAAGGCTTTCTACGAGAAGCAGCGCGACCTTCTTCTCGAGATCGATTATGAGACCCTGTCGAACGATGACAGGATCTGCTATGACAAGATGCTTTACGATATCGAGGAGAACATTTACTGCTACTCATTCACTGCTTTTGAGTATTACACGATGATCTTCAATTCACTGGTCGGACCCCAGTGCGAAGTACTGTTCATTCTCGACGTTTTCACCTTTGAAAACATTAAGGACGCTGAGAACTACATCCTCGTTCTCAAGGACATCGACAGATACTATGACGAGATGTGTGAATACGAGGAGATAAGGGCTAAGTACGGTTTTGCTTCTTCTCCTCAAAGCTATGAGGATGCGGCAGTATCTTTCGACAATCTCGTTGAACAGAAGGATGACTGCTTCCTTTACCAGACATTCGAGGAAAGACTTGATAAGATCCCCGGTCTGTCTTCAGCTGACCGCGCACGTCTCATCAAGGAAAACGAGGACGCCATGAAGAACGTCGTATTCCCTGAATTTGAGGAATGCGCAAAGCGCATGCGTGCTCTTAAGAGTGCCGGCGGAAGAGACGCGGGACTTAGTGAGTACAGGGGCGGAGACGCTTATCTGGCAGTGCTTTCAAGACTTCAGACAAACAGCTCCGCAACGGTCGAAGAATCGATCAGGACCTTGGAAAGCGAGATAGACAGACTCGAAAGAGAGAGGAAGGAACTCAGATCACGCATTTCAGAATGGAGGAGCGAATACAGCTCTCACAAGTATTCCAAGGGAGATGTAAACAAGAATCTTGATTATCTCAGGAACGCAGTCAAGAAGGATTTCCCGAACATCCCGTCTCACCAGTACTATCTGATGGAAGTTCCGAAGGCTTTGGAGGATAACTTCAGCCCTGCTGCATTCCTCGGTTTCCACCTTGATAATTTCGATTCGAACATGATCATCGTCAACAACAAGAACGTTGACAAGGATTTCGGCGTGACCGTAGCCCACGAGGGTTATCCGGGACACATGTTCCAGTCGCTCTACACACGTGCAAACACAAAGCACGTCTACATGTACGTTTCAGGCTCCACCGGCTACAAAGAAGGCTGGGCCGTATACTGCGAGAACTATTCGATGCGTTATTTCAGTGGCAACGGAATGTCTGATGCAGCTAAATATGCCAAGAATGAGAACGACATCATGATTCTCCTCGAAACGAGGGTAGATTACGGTATCCACGCTGAAGGCTGGACCATCGAAGACTGCGTAAGTTACATGAACTCACACGGTCTGCTGGTCACGAAGTCAAGCCTTAAGAGGATCTACACGCTCCTCGTTTGCGATCCCTGCTACTACGTCAAGTACGGCATGGGTTATGTCTGGACTTCCAAGGTCATGGATAACATGAGAAACCAGTATCCCAATGCATCTGACAAGCAGATACATACTGCGTATCTCAACGGACTGACGGGAACTTTCAGCCAGATCGAAGCAAACATGAAGAAGACTCTCAAGTGAAGTCTTGATTCCGAAGAGCCCGTCTCTTCATTACATTTAGAAGAAAAAAATCAAAAAAACTTTGTGTACGGGGCCGTTGTGCTATAATTATCCTGAATATTTATATGGAGGATTGGCTTAATGGCTACCCTGACAAGGCTTGCAACTACGCTGACGGCCAGATTTTACCCGTCGCAGTCTTTAACTGACGCCTTTTATCTTGACGGCAGACTTTGCGGCAAAAGAGAAACACGCCAGGCAGATATAACGATAGACAAGGACGAGAGAGGCTTTTTCCTTTCTGTTTTCACACATCCCACGATCCAGGGCTTTGAACCCGGTTCACTTCCTCCGTTTGAACCTCAGCTCAGAGATCTTTGCAACGAAGTAAAGAACGGCCACAAGGAGATCGACGGCATGATCGAGAAGTTCCTCTCGACTGCTGTAGAAGTCGCCGGTGCGCTCAAGCTTTCAGATAACCAGACCAGAAACCCTTATTTCTCAGGCGTTATCGTCAGAGACTCCGAGGCATTTGCCGTAACAATCGGCAACGGCCTCGCTTTCCTTTACAGGGATGACACGGTATTCCCGCTCACAGATGCAGGAATCCCCATGGAGCCTATCGACGCATACGGCAACAGGGTAGGAGACTTCCAGTACTACTGCTCTTCAAAGACAGCCAACGCACTCTGGTCCAACTTCTTCACACTGACGCCCAACGACTGCATCATCCTCTGCAACAAGGCAGTTTACGATGCACTCGGCCAGCGCGAGATCCTCAGGATCCTTACCGATGCAGAGGACCAGTGCGATGCTGCCGGCCTTATCCTCACACAGGCTTCGGCTAGAATGCCCAATACTCCGATGCAGATATCCATTTCGTTCGTTGAGAGCGTTTCAAAGGAAGAGAAGCGCGGACTTTTCGGACGCAGGAAGAAGGAGAAGTCTTACGAGGACGAACCTCACGAGATCACTGAATCCACCGTTGAAGGCGGTGAGGTCGGTGCAGCTGCAAAGGCTATCGCTGACGCAGGATTCGTAAACCTCGATCCCGAGCCTGAAGTTGCCGCAGACGCCGCTGCAGCCGCAGCCGGACTGGCAGCTGAAACAGTTGCGGCACCTCTGGTTTTCGGTGAGAACGCAACTGCTGCAGCAACTGCTGCCGCAACAGACGCACTGCTTGAATTCCCTGACAAGAAGGAACCTGAGAAGGAGACTTCTGCAGAGGAAGTAATGAAGAACATCTTCGGCGAGATGAAGGAATCTGCCAAGAACGATGCAGAGGCAGTCAAGGAAGCAGAGAAGGCGGCTGCGGATTTTGAGATCCCCGGCGTATCTTCACAGCCCGCACCTGCGGCTGAGCCCGCTCCGGCTGCCGAGCCTTCTTCACCTTTCGTCGCAAAGGTCGGCGAGCATCCTGAAGAAGCCGTAAAGGCAGTTGATGATGCTCCTGCACGCATGAAGACCGTATCGAGCATCGAGTTCGTACCCGACGTTGACGATGAGCCTACAAAGCCCGTTGACGACCTGACATCCGTACTGCATTCTGCTGAGAATTCTGTTATCGCAGGCGCCGTTGCCGGTGCGGCAGCCGGAATCAGCGGCGTTGAATCCGAAGTTAAGAAGGAAGAACCTGCAGCTTCCCAGCCGCTGTTCTTCACAAGTCCTTTCAATCCGACTCTTAATCAGGAGACACCTGCTGCAGCACCTGCAGAGCCTGTTACACCCGCACCTGCACCTGCCGCACCCGTTGAACCTGCTCCCGCAGTAGTAAATACTCCGGGTGAGATAGTCTTCACGGCAGGAACCGGCTTAACCGACACAGGTCTGGGCAACACCATCCTTCAGCCTGCAGGCGAGCCTTTCGATCCGTATGGAAAGGCTTCTTCAGACGAACTCAAGAATGCTCCGCCGCTTGTATTCGGCGATGATGCATCCATGGTCAAGCCTGTACAGCAGGAACCTGAAGGCGCACAGTCCATTCCCGTTCCCGATTTCGATCTCCAGGACGAAAAGCCGGTAGTCAAGGAAGAGGACAAGCTTGGCGTTGATTTCCCTGAAACAGATGCTCTGACCACACCTGAGCAGACTGCTCCCGCAGCTGCTGAGACAACGGAAGAGCCCATCGTGGAAGAGCCTCTCGTCACTGAGGACACGGAGCCCGTAATCCAGGCTTCAACTCCTGCGCCTGCGGCAGTTTCAACACCTGCACCTGCTCCTGCAGCAAGCAGCGAAGACGACATCATTCTTCCTTTCGGCAACATGGTCTCGACAGTTGATCTGGGTGACAAGCCCAAGAGTGACGATATACCGCAGATGCCTTTGTATGACGGCGGTAATTTCGATACACCGGTCAATGCGGTCGGTTCTGAAGAGAAGATCGATCAGCCCGCGAATGATGTTTCGGCATACGGCGATTACGGCGTACAGGATGTCGCTCCTGACATTTCCGCTGCCGTTCCTCCGTATCAGCCTTACGGCGGTGAGGCATTCCCGACGAGCGACCAGAATAATTACGGTACTTACAATACGCAACAGACGGCTTATGGACAGGGAGGTGTTCCGATGAGTGATAACAATGGATATGCCGGTGGCTACGGAAATGGTCAACAGAACGGCGGTTCGTATGATCCGAATTACGGTGCACCCTCACAGGGCCAGCAGGGCTATCCGGATCAGTACAGCGGATATGGCCAGGGCTATCAGCAGGATTACCAGAATCAGGGATATGACTCCCAGGGATACCAGCAGGGATATCAGTCCCAGCAGGGCTACGAGCCTCAGGGATATCAGTCACAGCAGAGCTATGAGCCTCAGGGATATCAGTCACAGCAGAGCTATGAGCCTCAGGGATATCAGTCACAGCAGAGCTATGAGCCTCAGGGATATCAGTCCCAGCAGGGCTATGAACCTCAGGGCTACCAGTCTCAGCAGGGTTACGATGCCCAGGGTTATTCAGACCAGAGCTTCGGTGCACCCGTTCAGGAGCAGGCAGCTTCCTCTTCTTCATCAGCTTCTCTCGACGATGAATGGTTCAATAACATTCTCGGCGTAGACAATTCCGGTGAGGTAGTCGATGACGGCGGCCAGTTCGGATTCTCCGCTCCTCAGGCTCCCGTACAGCAGCGTCCCGCACCTTCGCCCCAGCAGCAGGCTCAGTACACCAATCCCGGACAGTCTCCTTACAGACCTTCCGGCGCAGGCCCGAGCAGCGTAGGCGGAAGAGCAACAGGCGGCGCTCCGAGATCACCTCTGGTCGGCGGCAGCGGAAGAAGCGGCGGTGGCGGCGGAAGGAAGATGAAGCTCAACCGCAACGGCTATATGTTCCTTGCTTTCGTAGCTATCCTCATCATCTGCATAATCATCGTTATCGCACTTATCGCAAGAGGATGCAGCAAGAAGCCTGCAGAGTCCACACTGCCTACATATGAGAGCACATCAGAGACGATCCCGACATCGGCAACGACGAAGGCTACGATCGAAGACAAGTCAGCTCCTATCGGCTACTTCATCTTCTCTGACAGCGTCGGATTCAGGACCTGGTGGGATCTCTTCCACTATGTTTACAAGATCGATCTTGATAACGAGAACGATCCCCGTATCCAGACCATCATCAAGTACAACGCGCTGGATCCTGCAACTTATACTCCTCACAGCGGCGACCATCTCCTGCTGCCGCCTCTCGGAGTTATCGCAGGAACGATCCCTGTAACATTCAAACCGGGCGGAGCTCAGCAGACTGAGACAACAGCCGCTGCCGGTGCAGGTGAGACCACTCAGCCGACCGATGGTTCGATCAAACTGAACTGAAGCGAAAATCATTAGTGCAACATATGCCCTCCGTCTCCAAAAATCGGGCCGGAGGGCATTCTTTTTTGTGTATTCGTACTATCCTTTCTACCTACAAAAACAAACATTGCAAGTATATAATGTCATTGCTTTGAAAATATGTGGAAATGAGGATGTAATCCATGCACAAGAAACTCTTTATACCCGGCCCTACGGAAGTGTATCCGGACGTTCTTGAGAAGATGGCCACACCTATGATCGGCCATAGGACCAAGGATGCTTCAGCTCTTCAGGAAGCCATCTCCAAGAAGCTTCAGAAGGTTATGATGACCAACAACACCATCGTTCTTTCAACTTCATCAGGAAGCGGACTGATGGAAGGTGCCGTCAGGAGTTTTACAAAGACACGCGCTGCAGTCTTTTCGATCGGCGCATTTGGTAAGAGATGGCACAAGATGTGCACATCAAACGGCATTGCAGCTGACCTTTTCGAGTCAGAGCTCGGCCAGATCACAACACCTGAGATGCTCGAAGCAGCTCTTTCCACAGGTAAGTATGACCTCATCACCATAACACAGAACGAGACTTCCACAGGCATCCACAATCCTATGGCAAAGCTCGCTGAAGTATATAAGAAGTATCCGGACGTTATCGTCTGTGTTGACGCCGTCTCATCAATGGCAGGAGATCTTATCCCTGTTGACGAGCTCGGCATCGACGTTTGCATCACATCCACACAGAAGTGTTTGGGCCTCCCTCCGGGAATGGCTATCGCTTCAGTTTCCGAGAAAGCGATCAAGAAGGCAGAGACAGTCGAGAACAGAGGTCTTTATTTCGATTACCTCGAACTCGTCAAGTTCGTTAAGGAGAAGCCTTATCAGTATCCTTCAACACCTTCCGAGTCACATATGTTCGCACTCGACTACCAGCTCGACAAGATCCTTGAAGAAGGCATCGAGAACCGTTATAAGCGTCACTGCGAGATGGCCAAGATCGCTCAGAACTGGGCAAGGGAGCACTGCGAGCTGTATAGCGACCCTGACAACCTTTCAGTTACCGTAACCTGTGTCAAGAACACAACCGGCAAGCCCTTCTCCGATATCAGCAAGGCGATGGGCGAGAGGGGATACCTCATGAGCAACGGTTACGGCCCGCTCAAGGATATTACCTTCAGGATCGCTCACATGGGTGATCTTTCTGTCGAAGAGCTTCAGCAGTATCTCAAAGACCTGACCGAAGTCATTGAAGCATAAGCGGTATAACAATAGAGATTTTAGAGAGGAAATATAAAAATGAAGATCCTAATCACCGAAAGCATCGCTGAAGAGTCCGTACAGTATCTCAAGACACAGGGATACGAGGTTGAGGAATATCTCGGCCACTCCCAGGAAGAGATAGAGCAGCATATCAAGGGATTTGACGCGATCATCGTAAGATCAGCAACAAAGATCAACGAGACCCTTTTGAACAATGCGGACTGTCTTAAGGCTGTCGGCAGGGCAGGAACGGGAATCGACAACATCGACGTAAATGCCTGCACAGAGCATGGCGTTATCGCTCTTAACACACCTACAGCCAACAACATGGCAGCAGGCGAGCTCGCAGTCGGTCATGCATTCTCCATCTTCCGTAATCTCTGCGCCGCTAACGAAGGCGTTCACAACGGCGACTTCAGACGCGGAAACTGGGTTGGCGTTGAGCTCGAAGGCAAGACAGCCGGCGTTATCGGCCTCGGCCGTATCGGTTCCATCGTATCCAGAAAGCTCAAGGGCGTCGGCATGAACGTCGTTGCTTACGATCCTTATGTTCCTCAGGAGAAGTTTGACAAGCTCGGAGTAACAAGATGCAAGACTCTTGATGATCTCCTTCCCATCTGCGACCTCATTACACTGCACACACCTAAGACAAAAGAGACATACGGCATCCTTTCCAAGGAGCAGCTCTATAAGTGCAAGAGGGGCGTCAGGATCGTTAATGCTGCAAGAGGCGGTCTCGTAAACGAGCAGGATCTTGCTGACGCACTGGCTGAAGGTCAGGTTGCAGCAGCTGCCATCGACGTATTCGATAAGGAACCTTCTTACAATAAGGCACCCGGCGAGCAGGAGTACGATAACGTTCTTCTCCACGCACCTCACTGCTACATCACTCCCCACCTCGGAGCTTCAACGGTTGAGGCTACCGCTAAGGTCGGTCAGGGCATCGTAGAGCTCATCGACGGAGCTCTCAAGGGTGAACTCGTTGCAGCGATCAACATGCCCCAGTTCTCCGGAAGCATTGATGACATTAAGCCTTACTGCTCACTCGCTGAGAAGATCGGCCGCATGTATTTCCAGGCAGAGGCTACTCCGATCAAGAGAGTTGAAGTCAGATACAGAGGCGAACTCGCTGAGAGTTCCGGTACGGGAATCATCACACTTTCGCTCATGATGGGCCTCCTGAAGGGTATGGGCAATGACCATG
>SVJC01000024.1 GCA_015069215.1 Oscillospiraceae bacterium | reverse complement strand
ATCGGTATCCAGTTTGAAGAAATGTTCAAAGACGGTCTTTATTTTGAACTTGCTGAAAAGACGAATGCTTTGGCAAAGTTATGGGATGGATCAACCGCGGCATGAAAACGGATGAGCGCGAAAGGCTCATCCGATTTTTAGAACTCCGTTCGGGAGTTGCAGAAATGATGCTCAACAGAGCCAAAAAAAACTGATATCAGATCATGCTTTCCAGTTCTCGGTGATAAGTGTCACCTTATCATTTGTAATGTTAAGCATGCCGGCTCCGATCTCCGCTTCCGTATCATCGGATGAATCATCATAAACAATGGTGCACTTGCCTTCCCTGACGGCTGTTACAAAAGGCACGTGTCCTGCAAATATTGCAAGATCACCTTCACTGCCGCGCAGATAAAGACCTGACACCGTTTTATCGATAACAGCACCCTTGGGCGTTATGACTTTAAGAGCAAAAGTTTTCATGATCACTTACCGCTTTTAGCAGCTTTTGCCACAGCTTCATCGATCGTTCCGACGAAGAGGAATGCCGATTCGGGAAGGTCATCATGTTTTCCTTCTATGATCTCGCGGAAACCGCGGATGGTCTCGGACAGCGGCACGTATGTACCTTCGATACCGGTAAACTTCTCGGATACGTGGAAAGGCTGGGATAAGAATCTCTGGATCTTACGTGCACGCTCTACCAGCACTTTGTCCTCATCCGAAAGCTCGTCAAGGCCCATGATCGCGATGATGTCCATGAGTTCCGTATAACGCTGGATAATGCGCTGGACTTCTTTTGCAGTCTCATAGTGATCCCTGCCAACGACCTCCGGCAACAGGATGCGGCTTGTGGATTCCAACGGATCGACTGCAGGATAGATACCCTGTGATGCGATGCTTCTGGACAATACCGTAGTGGCATCAAGGTGTGCGAATGTTGTTGCCGGCGCAGGGTCGGTCAGGTCATCCGCAGGAACATATACAGCCTGTACGGATGTGATGGATCCGTTAACTGTCGAGGTGATCCTCTCCTGCAAAGCACCCATTTCATTAGCAAGCGTAGGCTGATATCCTACGGCTGAAGGCATTCTTCCGAGAAGCGCCGATACCTCCGAACCCGCCTGTGTGAATCTGAAGATGTTGTCAATAAACAGAAGTACGTCCTGGCCTTCGTTATCTCTGAAATATTCAGCCATTGTAAGACCTGACAGCGCCACACGCATTCTTGCTCCCGGCGGTTCATTCATCTGACCGTACACAAGGGCGGTCTTGTCAAGAACTCCGGACTGCTTCATCTCGTTGAACAGATCATTTCCTTCACGTGTTCGCTCACCCACGCCGGTGAAAACGGAAAGTCCGCCGTGCTCTTTCGCGATATTGTTGATAAGCTCCATGATAAGCACGGTCTTGCCTACGCCTGCTCCTCCGAACAGACCGATCTTACCGCCTTTGGAATAAGGACACAGAAGGTCGATAACCTTGATTCCGGTCTCCAGTATCACTTTGTTTGATGAGAGATCCGCATACTCGGGCGCGGGTCTGTGAATATCCCAGCGGGGAGCATTTGCCGGTGCCGGCTTCAGGTCCATAGGCTCACCCAGGACATTGAATATCCTGCCCAGTGTCTCACGTCCTACCGGAACGCTTATCGGCTTGCCTGTATCGACCGCTTCGGAGTCTCTCTTCAGACCGTCTGTCGAAGACATTGCGATGCATCTTGCGGTGCTGTCTCCTATATGCTGGGCAACTTCGACCACGAGACGTCTTTCGCCTATCATGATCTCAAGAGCATTGTTGATCGGTGGCATGTGCCCTTCAGCAAACCTTACGTCCACGACAGGACCCATTACCTGCGCGACCATTCCGATATTACTGTCCATTACGAACCTCCTACTTTCCCGCGCCGGCTACGATCTCAGTGATCTCCTGAGTGATCGCACCCTGACGGGCTCTGTTATATTCAAGCGTCAGATCATCGATCATCTGCTGCGCATTCTTTTTAGCACTGTCCATCGCCATTCTTCTTGCAGCAACCTCGCACGCAAAACTCTCTTTTACGAGCGCATAAAGTTTGGCTGCAAAGTATTTCAATACGATATTTCCGAACAGTTCATCAGGTGACGGTTCGAAAACACCTGTATCCACACATCTTTCAGTTCCTCTCTGCATCGGGAGGATCCAGAAAACATCCGGCTCCTGGCTGATTATCGACACGTATCTGTTATATACGATACCGACACGGTCGATCCTGCCGGCAAGGAAATCATCGCAGCAAAGCTTTGCTTCAGATTCGGCATCCTCGTATGAGTAATATTCTGAAGACTGATATGCGGGTTCCTCATCACCGTTAAGGTTTTCTTCAGTCTCAGGAGAGTATCTTGCGAAAGCCCTTTTTCCAACGGGATGGATCTCAACATATTCCATGTCCCTTACGGTCCTGAATATGTTGGCGTTGTACCCTCCGCAAAGCCCTCTGTCGCCTGCTATTACTATAAGTCTTGTAACACTCTTTTGAGGAACTGAGCCTTCTTCGGTATCTTCTTCAGCCTTGGGACGGTTAATGCCGAAATAAGGACTCTTGCTGCATTCGGGACAGGCGGCAAGTCTTCTTGTCACATCGGATATTGCAGCAGAATACTCACGGCCGGCAGCCATGGCATCATACGCTCGCTTTATCTTTGATGAAGCGACAAGACCCATCGCACCCGTAAGGTGCAATGTGGAGCCGAAACTCTTGATCCTTGTCCTTAATGTTTTTATATCCTTGCCCATGTCTTATTTCTTGCTCATTTTGTTAAGGACGCCTTTAAGTTCCTCTTCGTCTTCTTCAGTCCAGGAGCCCTTGCTGATCCTTACCATCCAGTCTTTATGCTCGTGATCGAGTTTCTCATAAAGCCTTGTCTGATAATTCTTGATATCGCCAAGAGCCACGTCATTGAGATAACCGTTGATAACCGCATAGATTATTCCAACCTGGCCTCCGACAGGAACAGGTGCATTACGGTCCTGCTTTAACACTTCCACGATACGCTCGCCCAAATGTAGTCTTGCACGCGTATCTGCATCAAGATCCGAACCGAACTGTGCGAAAGCCTGAAGCTCGCGGTACTGTGAGTATAAAAGCTTTAATTCACCGGAAACCTTCTTCATCGCTTTGACCTGCGCAGATCCACCGACTCTGGATACGGAGATACCCGGATTGATAGCAGGTATGATGCCGCTGTGGAACATCTCTGTCTCAAGGAATATCTGTCCGTCAGTAATTGAGATTACATTTGTCGGTATATAAGCGGATACGTCACCTTCCTGTGTCTCGACAATGGGAAGAGCGGTAATGGATCCGCCGCCAAACTCAGGCGATACGCATGCCGCGCGCTCGAGAAGCCTTGAGTGGAGGTAAAAGACATCACCCGGATAAGCTTCTCTTCCCGGAGGTCTCCTGATAAGAAGTGACAGAGCTCTGTAAGCGACTGCGTGTTTTGACAGGTCATCGTAAATGATGAGAACGTCTTTGCCCTGCTCTCTGAAATACTCGGCCATGGCACAGCCTGAATAAGGAGCTATGTATTGGACCGGAGCGCTCTCGGCGGCAGTTGCGGATACAACGATCGTATATGCCATCGCGCCTTCTCTTACAAGGTCCGAGACCAGGGATACGACAGAAGTCGCTTTCTGACCAATGGCAACGTATATACAGATAACATTCTTGTCTTTCTGGTTGATTATCGTATCAATCGCGATCTCGGTCTTTCCGGTCTGACGGTCGCCGATGATGAGCTCACGCTGTCCGCGACCGATGGGGATCATGGAGTCAATGGCTTTGATGCCTGTCTGCAGAGGCGTTGATACGCTCTGTCTCTCGATGATTCCGGGAGCCTCGGCTTCAACAGGCCTTCTTGCTTCACCGAATATGGGACCCTTGCCGTCGATAGGCTCACCCAGAGGATTTACGACTCTGCCCAGGAAGCTCTCTCCTACCGGTATCGAAAGAACCGTGCCAGTACGCTTAACCTTGGTTCCTTCTCTGATATCGTTCTTATCGGAGAGGATCGCTACAGAGACAGTGTCATTCTCGAGATTCTGGGCAAGTCCGACCGAACCGTCTTCGAATTCCAGCAGTTCTGTTGACATGCAGTTACGGAGTCCGTATACGGAGGCTATGCCGTCACCGACCAATACGACGGTTCCGACTTCACCCATGTCTACACGCGTTTTGTAATTGCGGATCTGCTCTTTGATGATATTGCTTATTTCTTCAGGTTTTCCAGCCATTACGATATCGCTTCCTTTATGTTCTTAAGATTCCTGACAACACTTCCGTCAAAGAACTTTCCGTCACAGGTTATGGTAATTCCGCCGACAATTGACGGATCGATCTTGTATACCGGAAAGATTGCTTTTCCCGTAACCTTTCTTAAGCGTGTCACGAGCTTTCTTTTTTCCTCATCAGTCAGTTTGACCGCACTTGTAATAACGGCAAAACTCATCTTCTTATAATCTTCATACATCTTCTCGAATTCTTTTGCAGCGGAAAAGAATTCATTCAGATGATTATTTGTGGTCATTACCGCAAGGAACGAATAAAGCAGTTGCTCAACATTGTCCTCAAAAGCTTCGGACAATGAATCAAGCCTTTCTTCCTTGGGTATCCCCGGATTCATCAGGAAAGAGATGTAATCCGGCTCTTTTTTAAGCAGTTTTCTGATCTCTGTGAGATCATCTCTTACAGCATCAAGTGAACCGTCTTCATAGGCGGCCTCGAATAATGCGATCGCATATTCCCTTCCTACATTAGTCACTGCTTTTCACCTATCCTGTCGATGGCTCTGTCTATCAGGTCACGATGGTCATCCATGTTGATCTCGCGTCCGATGATCTGCTCGGAAAGAGCCTCCGAAACGTCAACGATCTCTTTCTTGATCGTTTCTCTCGCATCCTTCCTCTCACGTTCGATATCAGCCTTTGCTTTACGGATGATCTGATCGGCTTTCTCACGCGATTCATAGAGCATGACCTCGTTGCGGCTATCCGCACGTTCGACGGCATCGCTTATGATCTTGTCAGCCTCAGCTTCCGCAGTCGCCATCTTGCCTTCCCACTCAGCTTTTATTGCATCGGCCTCCGCCTGTGTTTTCTCGGCCTTGCGGTATTCCGCCTCAAGTTCTTTCTGCCTCTTGTCGACGATCTTTTTTACAGGCTTGAAAAGAAGCTTTTTGAGTATAAGGAAAAGTATTACGAGGTTCGCCAGCGAGATGACTATATGCCAGATATTTATCGAAATAATATCCAGATCCTGCATGTGTCAGACTCCGTTTCAGCGACCGATCGCTTTCAAAAGGATATCCACGAATCTTCCGGGCGCAACAAAGATCAAAAGAATAGCGATAACGAGCGCATAAAGACCCGTTGTCTCTGCGACGGCGCACCCCATGAGCATTGTTGAAGTAACATCGCCTTTGCACTCAGGCTGTCTGCCGATAGCTTCGCAGGCCTTTGCAACTGCATGTCCCTCACCGATACCGGGACCGATACCGGCGATCATGGCGCAGCCTGCACCGAGAGCACATCCACCTAAGATGATTCCGATTGCAAGTTCCAACATATTTAAATACCTCCGTATGTTGTTTGTATCTTAAAGCTCCGCATTCTTTCCTGCGGTATGTGAACATGCTGCTTTGGCTGCGGCACGTTCCTGTCTTTTCTTTTTCCTTGCGGCATATTCCTCAGCAGGGAACCCTCCTGCCACATAAAGCATGGTAAGTATTGCGAAGATAAAAGCCTGGAGACATCCCGAGAACAGATCAAAATAGATCGACAGCACAGCCGGAATACCTATCCTCAGATAAGGGAAATCGGCAAGCGCACCCGGCAGGAACGAGAACAGGCTGTGAGACAGTTTGGTAAGTCCTACTGCAATGAGTACCGATATGATCGAACCGGATAAGACGTTTCCGTAATGTCTGAATGCCATCGATATCGGGGTAGCGACCTCACTTATGATGTTAAGCGGAGCCAAAAGCGGCTGCGGCTGACCAAAGCTCTTAAGGTAGATCCAGGGGCCGGCTTTCATCTTGTAGTACGTGATCAGGAAGAATACAAGTATCGCCCAGCCGGCAATGATGTTGATATCAGATGTCGGCGGGAAGAGCCCCAAAAGCGATGAGAGGCTTGAGAAACCGGAAAGGCCCAAAATTGCTGCTATAAAAGGCGCAAAACCCTCAAAGTATTCTCCCATGTTTGTCCTTACAAGACCCGTCACCTTCTCCACTATCCATTCCGCGAGCATCTGCCTTATGGAAATGTTACGTGTCTTAAGACCCGTCGTAAGGAAAAGGCACAGGAACATTACGGCAAGTATCACACACCAGGAATTGACCTGTGCTTCCGTGATTGGAAGATCCTGTATAGGCATCTTAACGGTAAAGAATACATGTGCTCCTGATATGTCGATACCGTCAGATGCAGGAACAAACATAACCTTGACCGCTATGGCAGCCGCCATCGAAAGGATGCAGAGAATGAGATACACAATGCTCATTATTCCTCTCCTCCTTCGATATCAGGCTGATCTGCAGCTGTTTCCGCACTTATACTGCCGTTTTTCCTGTCTTTATTGAATATTGCCCTCGTATATACGGCAACGGTCGCGAAAAGCAGAGATATCAGTGTTGCCCACATATCAAAGACAGAAGGGATGAGTACGGCTGTTACGACCAGAATAGCCATAAGAGCGTATCTTAAAGCGTGAGAGGCGCGAAGGATATCTTTTGCCCTCTTCTCCTCGCTTTTTACCGCCTTTTGGACAGACAGACCCAAGAGAAAAAAATTCAGGATCCCTACGCCTGCTCCGACAAGATTTCCGAACAGGACAGTAAGCTGCCAATGCCTTATGATCAGGAATACTGACTCCATCAGCATACTAAGGATCAAAGTGACAACACATACATATATCGTCTCTTTTTTTACTGTCGGATCGATCTTCAAAAAAACAGCCCTCCGTTTCGCTGTCCTTAACCGTTATTCTATCGTGGAGTATAGCATAAACCGCATAGGGTTAAATGTAGCAGATTGCATATTTCAGACAAATGAAAGATATTGTCTGAATATGCTGTTCGTTTTCCGCTCTGACCATCATAATTCCTTCGCGAAACATATCGCTCCTTCAAGCTTGTCATAGGGCGGATAGTTATCTGTCAGCAAGTAACCACGCTTTGTATATAAATGAACAACCTCTTTCATCTGCGGCCTTGTCTGAAGGATTGCCCGTTTAAATCCGAGTTCTATTGCCTTTTTCTCCAACGCATCCACATGCTCTCTTTCTCGTCATCCCATAACGGCATCACGCCTATGATCGGTTTTGACATTTCATACTCCTTGCAAAATAAAAAGCGTCTCATCCCATACATATGCCTCACTTTTGATTGCAAACGGTACTGATCCACGTACCGCAGCATCTCAGCTTGGACACAGTTCACCTGCTCTGACGATGAACATATATGCAAATCCACAGAATGTTGCGAAGCGCAAAGCCGGAGATTTAATCGGGAAAATCATCACAAAAAATTATTAAAAAATTTCTACTGTCCCCAAATTGTCCCCAAAAAACCAAAAAATCAAAGAAAATTTGCAGAATTCCGGAAACAAAAAGCCCGCCAAACGCAATGTTGGCGGGCTATTCTTCTTGGTGGCTCACTGGAGGCTCGAACTCCAGACCCCTTGATTAAAAGTCAAGTGCTCTACCGACTGAGCTAGTGAACCTTATGGCTGGGGTGGCAGGATTCGGACCTGCGAATGCGGGAGTCAAAGACCCGTGCCTTACCCCTTGGCTACACCCCAGTGAGGGGAGCACGAAAGTGTAAAAATTGGGGTGGGATATGGGATTCGAACCCATGATTTCTAGTGCCACAAACTAGCGCTCTAACCAGCTGAACTAATCCCACCATGGAATTTCGTGCTTTGAAATTATAAATGTATGGCCTATTTAAGTCAAGCGTGATTGTCAAACTGACTCTTATTGTACTATAATCTCTCAAATATTAATAATTAAGGACGTGACACCATGGAAAACGAAATCACAGAATCGTACATCACAATGCCTTCCGGCTTCAAAGCAGCCGGCGTCGCTTGCGGCCTCAAGACCGACATGGGCAATTCAGGTCCCATGGATCTGCTTGACCTCAACATGATCGAGTCAGATGTACCCGCTGTCGTTGCAGGCGTTTATACAAAGAACCTCATCAAGGGCCATTCCCTCCAGCGTACGATCCGCGTTATAGACACAGGCGTAAAGGTACGTGCCCTGGTCGTTAACTCCAAGAATGCCAATGCATGCGTAGGCCCCAAGGGTTATCACGATGCAGTAGCCATTGCCGAAGCTGCCGCAAAGGAGCTCGGCTGCTCACCTGATGAGATCCTTACTGCCTCCACGGGTACCATTGGTGTCCGCCTTAATACCGAAAAGGTCATTTCAGCCATTCCGAACCTCGTCTCTTCCCTTGCGACTGACCCGGAGTCAGCTCACAGAGCAGAAAAGGCCATGATGACCACTGATACGGTCCCGAAGGAAGTATCCGCCAAGCTCACGCTTTCTGGCGGAAAAGAGATCACGATCGCAGGAATGGCTAAAGGTTCCGGCATGATCTGCCCTAACCTCGGCACCATGATCGTTGTTTTCACTACCGACGCTGCAATTTCCAAGGAACTCCTCCAGCCCATGCTGCTGCGTGCCGTTTCCCATACTTTCAACCGTGTTTCCGTTGACGGCGACACTTCCTGCTGCGACATGGTCGTAGTCCTTGCAAACGGCACTTCAGGCGCTTCGGTTTCTGAAGACAGCGATGACCTCAAGATCTTCGAAGAAGCCCTGACTTCCCTGTCCCTTGATCTTTCCCGCATGATCGCCTCCGACGGCGAAGGCGCTTCCAAGTTCATCGAAGTAATCTGCCGCGAAGCAAAGACCGCCGAAGACGCAAAGCTCATCGTTACAGCAGTTGCGAAGTCACCTCTGGTAAAGACTGCTGTTTTCGGAGAAGATGCAAACTGGGGAAGGATCATTACGGCTGCAGGTTATTCCGGAGCTGATTTCGATCCCGATAAGGTCAACATCCGTTTGGCAGGACTTCTCGTATGCAAGGACGGCCAGGCAACCGACTATTCCGAGGATGAGGCATCAGAGCTCGTCAAGCAGCACGACATCAAGATCGAAATCGACCTTAACCAGGGCGAATTCGAAGACCGCATGTTCTCATGCGACTTCTCTTACGATTACGTAAAGATAAACGGAAGCTACAGGACTTGAGGTCCTTGGCTTCCGTCATCTGTTTGTTTTACGAGACTATCTTGTAGTAAGCGTTTGACGTGAGCTTATAGATCACCGCGTAGAAGACCCCGCAGATCAGTACGCAAACACCCGCGCAGGAAAGCAGCAGCGGCATGTTGTTATGTCCGAAAAGAAGCAGGAGCTTGTGTATTATCGGCAGCACAACAGCCAGATGCAGACACGCAAATGCGATGGGAACAAGGAAAACCGTCAGCATCTGGGAGTTGATGCTCTTCTTTATGTTCTCTTTGGTCATTCCGACCTTCTGCATGATGCCGAATCTCGACTGGTCCTCAAAACCTTCGGAGATCTGCTTGTAGTAGATTATGAGCACGCAGGATACCAGGAATATTATGCTTAAGAGGATACCCAGGAAGAACAGGCCTCCGAACGTCTTAATGAAATCGTTTCTCTGATTTTCCCTGCTGTCGCAGTAGTTTACGAACCGTTTTGATGTAAGCTCATCGTGCATGAACTTGTTAAGCATATTACCGAGCTCGGTCTGATGCTCTGCATCGAGGTCTGTGTCGAAGTCATAGATCCAGTACCACGAGAGCATGGGGCTGCCCGTCGGATCCTTGTAATCCTTATAAAGCGACGCGACCTTGTCAACATCATCAACAATAACGTAGATGGTGGAAACGACATTTGTTGATACGGCATTTCTCAGTTTGGCCTTCGAATTGTCCGTCCTTTTGACGACGTCGAACGTCTCTTTTCCGATCTTAAGTTCATCACCGACTTCTAATTTGCCGTCAACAACAGCGATTACTTTTCCTTCAGACAGGGATTCATTCTCACCGGTCAGTCTGTTATACGTATCGACATCGAAGAAATATACCTGCGCGACCTTGTCGTAGTCGATCGTCGTAAAATTATCCATCGGGTTGATATCGAGGTCCAGACAGCTGTTTTCGAAATATCCGGAGAGACAATAATTACAGAAATACATTTCATTCTTTGCGGCTGCTCCGTATTCCTTGGTCCTTTCATCAATGCCACGCTTAAGCTTTCCGGCAATCTCTAAATAATCCTTTTCGTATCCGTACTTGGATGCAAAAGCATTTATATGCCTGGGATAGTGATTCATCAGCGTCTCTTCCCTGTTGATGTACAAAGCAGAAGTCGAAGAGATCATGACCAGGATCATGGTAAGAAGGATGCAGATGGAAGCAAGGCTGGCGCCGTTCCTCTTCATTCTGTATGCCATGGAAGATACCGAGACGAAATGTGTTGTCTTGTAGTAGTACTTCTTATTCTTCTGAAGGATCCTGCAAAGCAGGACGGAACCGGCAATAAGCACCAGATATGTTCCGACGATCGTGAGGATGACCGCTATGAAGAACCAGACAAGCGCAGACAAGGGCTGCTTGATCTTGATGGCGATATAGTATCCGCAGGCAAGAATGACAAAACCCAATATTCCCACGACCCAGTTGGCCTTAGGGGGCTTTTCTCCGGCCTTATCTGCGCGGATGAGATTTATCGTACTTGCAAATCTTACGCGTCTTACCGCATTGAGAAATATCAGGAAGAAGACAACGCTGTAAACAATAACCGTTGTCACCAGTGACGAAACTGACATGTTAAACTTGTAGCTCACTTCGACCGCAATAAGCCTTGAAAAGCCGAGTTCAGCAAGCTTTGAGAGCCCGATGCCTGCGATGAGACCGCCTGTCATGGCGATCAGCCACGATATCAGTGTCTCGAAAAAGATTATCCTTCCGAGATTTCTCCTGTTCATGCCCAAAACGCTGTAAAGACCGAATTCCCTCAGTCTTCCCTTCACAAGTGCCGACTGTGTGTAGAACAAAAAGATGGTTCCGAATACTGCCATTATGATGGTGCCCAGCCTGAGCATGTCCCTTGCTGTGGAAGCTCCCTCAAAGTTCTGGAGGAGGTCTGAGAATCCGAGCATGTGCATGATGTAGAACAGCGCAACCATCAGGATGCATGTAATAAAGTATGGGATATAGAGCCTGCCATTCTTTCGAATGCCGTCGGCCGCTATCTTGGGGTATAAACCTGCTTTCATTTCAGATCACCTCCCTGAGCCAGAAGGTTCAGTGTGTCTGATATCTTCTGATACAGCTGCGTATCAGTCGAACTGCCCTTATATATCTGATGAAAGATGATACCGTCCTTGATGAACATGACGCGGGAAGCGTGGCTTGCAGCCTTGGTGGAGTGAGTGACCATGAGGATCGTCTGCCCCATCTGATTAACTCTCGAGAAGAGCTCCAACAGCTCATCAGAAGACTTGGAATCCAAAGCTCCCGTCGGCTCATCCGCAAGTATGATCTTAGGGCTTGTGATAAGAGCTCTTGCAACGGCAGCTCTCTGCTTCTGGCCGCCGGAAACCTCGTAAGGATACTTCTTCAGAAGGTCGCCGATGCCGAGAGACGGAGCGATCCGGGAAAGGCAGGCACTCATGTCTTCATGTCTTTTTCCCGCAAGAACAAGAGGAAGAAATATGTTATCTTCGATCGTAAACGTGTCAAGGAGATTGAAATCCTGGAAAACGTATCCGAGGTTATCTCTGCGGAATCTGGCCATCTCGGATTCCTTGATCGTTGAAAGATTCATTCCGTCAAGGATGACCGTTCCTGCTGTTGCCTTATCCAGCGCCGCAAGGATGTTGAGGAGCGTCGTCTTGCCGCTTCCCGACTCACCCATTATTGCTACATATTCACCCTTTTCGACTGTGAAATTAACGTTCTTGAGAGCTTCGACGGAAGCGCCGCCGCGGCGTCCTTTATATATCTTCTGTAATCCTGTAACTTCAAGCAAACTCATAAACTGTACTTCCTTTCATTTAAGTCAGCCACAGTATAGAAAACCTTAAAAGTACGCTCCATTGAATCTGCTTACCAATTCCTTACACGTTTGTCACAATTGTATCCTTTAACGATTCGAAATCAAAGCTAACGATAACTATGGTCACGCAGTCGGTGATACAACGCTGCAGCATTTCTCGAAGATACTTTCAGACATCGCTCCCGAAGAGAAGATGATCGCAGGACGCTGGAGCGGCTTTTGTTGTTGCGTAAACATTTTCGTAAACAAAACCGGCTTCAATGTTTACGAAAAACTTTACTTTTCAAAAAAATAAACTCAAACGTAAACTTTTTGAGCACAAAAGTTTACGCTAAAGTTTACGTTGTTTTTACCCGGGCATCGTCCGCAGCCGGGACATTCCCGATTTGTTTTGAAAAATGAGGGGCTGCCTCTTGAAGTGAACAGGTCACTTGTGAGACAGCCCCTTATTGCATTTTTAAGATCACGATCCGGGACTTAATTCAGATCGTCGAATAGATGTCGTTTGTTCCCATCTGTGTCGGAGCCTTCATCTGACGGAGCAGGTAACATTTCTTACCCTTTGAGTTAACGTAAAGTACCGCACTGTTGATGGACTTGGCTGCAATGGCCTTGTTATACTGTTCCTTGGCTTTCTTATCACTCTTATAGTTCGGAACGTTGGTACTCCACCACTTTTTAACGGCAGTGGTAACTTTAGATTTGAAAGCGCTGTCCTTCATATTGAGGAGCTTCAGCATCTCGGCTTTGGAAAGCTTCTTGCCCGTCTCCCTGGAGACGTTGTAAACATAGTAGTTTGAGCCATCCATGCCCGCATCGAGATTAACCGTGATGAAAATGGAAACATAGTTCTTTCCAACATAATAAGAATACTTGACTACGCTCTCATTCTTTTTTGCGATGGGACCGAACTTATTGGCGATCTCTTTGTTGACCGCGGAAGTGCTTACGCCCTTGATGGTGACCTTCGGATATTTTGTGGTGTATTTGGTCTTCTTGATCGTGAAGGCCCTCTTATAAGCATCTGTAACACTCGTCTTTCCGATCGACTTAGGCGTAGGCGTTGCGGACTTTTCCGCAGATGTCTCAGAAGTCTCCGGCGCAGAAGTCTCTTCAGAAGTCGATTCCGTAGTCTCTTCCGAAGTCTCTTCAGAAGTTCCAGTCGTTGTTTCAGAAATGCTCGTCTCAGACGTGCCGGTATCAAAAGTGATCATGGAAGCGGCCTCTGATGACGGCTCGACTTTCTTGGAATTACATCCTGCCATTGAAACGAGCGTGCATGACGCCAACAGTAAAGCCATTATCTTTTTATTCATTTGTTTTACCCCCAAATCTCCGGTTTTAAGCAAGACCCATCCGGCCGGTTATGCTCGCGGCAAGTCCGACGTAATCATTGCACTGTCCCGTCGCCTTGCCTCGGAGTTCTGCACAAGTAAGATAAGCATATCTTTCAGTGAAACTGTTCTCGAATGCTTCGATGTCAGAATCAGTTCCACCCATCTCCCTGATATACTGCTCTGCTGCCAGAACGGCTCCGCATTTACCGCCTTCGGATCTCGGGCGGGGAGCTTCAGTCTTATTCTTATCGTTTCCGAGACAAAGCGCATCGTAAACTGCCATGGCACAGTTCATGCCACTTCTGTGATTGTTTCTGGCTACTGTCTCGTAATCGATCATAAAACGAATATCCTCCGCCATTTACCAAAGCAATTATAATCATTATGTGCTGATACTTTTAGGCAAAAAACACGCAAAATAAAAGGTACTTCTCACTCAACCCCGACAGGCTTCGATCTCAGATCGAGGAACATCTTTGTTCCTACGCCCTGCTTTGATTCGGCAGAGATCTTATGTCCAAGGTTATCTGCGATGCGCTTGCAAAGATAAAGTCCTATGCCGCTCGCTCTCTTGTCTTCCCTGCCGTTGAAGCCCGTATAACCGTTTTCGAATATCCTGGGAAGATCCTCTTCACTGATACCTATTCCGGTATCTTCGATGCAAAGGACTCCGGGCTCTTTCATATAGATGCTCACCGATCCTTCCGAAGTGTATTTCACTGCGTTTGAGATGATCTGCTCCACGATGAAGGAAAGCCATTTCGAATCCGAGATAGCCTTATATTCAACAGGCTCATATACCAGCTTCAGCTTCTTGAGAATGAACTCTCTGGAGAACTTACGGACCGAGGACCTCACTATCTCATCAATGTCGTATTCCTTTATCAGATAATCAGTGTTGTCAGATTCAAGTCTCAGGAACGTGAGTACCATTTCAACATAAGCTTCGATCCTGTTAAGATCGCCCATCATCTTTCTTGCGGATTCAGTGTCTTCAGACTGAAGATTCAAACGCATCGCAGCGATCGGGGTCTTTATCTGGTGCGCCCACACGGTATAGTATTCAACCATGCCGGTATAGTCCGAAGATGCTTTCTGTTCAGCGATCTTAGCCTCTTCGTTCAGCTTTTCGATTATTAGCTGATAGTCTTCTTCAAGCTGATCACGCGGTGCGGGCATCTCCTCGGAAAGGATCTGTTTATGGCGTCTTAAGAAAAACACATAATCGAAAACAAGCGCGATCAAGCCTGTTCCAAGCGTGAGTATCAGAGGATACAAAACGGCTATGTCCGGCATGTTGAAAAGAAGATAAGAAGACGAAAAGATCAGGGCTACCACGGCGCACGTGATCATGATCTTCGCGCGGTATTTCAGATAGCTTCCGAAAAGTTTCATCACTCATCCTCCAGGATGTAGCCTACGCCGAACCTGGTCTTGATGAGATCTTTGATCCCTGCGCCTTCCAGGGTCTTTCTGAGCCTTCCCACATTAACGGTAAGAGTATTCTCATCCACAAAGCTGTCAGTCTCCCAAAGCACTTCCATGAGTTTTTCGCGGCTGACTACCTTGTTCTTGTTCTGCATGAGGACCAGGAGGATCTTATACTCGTTTCTTGCGAGCTCTATCTTCCTGCCTTCAAAGGTCAGCGAATTGTCATTCGTATTAAGCACGGCGCCTCTCGCCTGCAGCGAAAAGGATCCCTGATTGAAATCGTATGTCCTTCTTAACAGCGCCTGAACCTTTGCTATGAGCACGCTCTGATCGAAAGGCTTGGGAATATAATCATCAGCACCCATGTTCATCGCCATTACGATATTCATGTTGTCAGTCGCGGATGAAATGAAGATGATCGGTACGTTGCTGGTCTTTCTGATCTCCTGGCACCAGTGATATCCGCCCATATAAGGCAACGTAATGTCCATTATTATCAGGTGCGGTTCAATCTCTTGGATCTCACCTAAGACATTCCTGAAATCAGATACGGTCGAAACCTCCATCTCCCATGCGGAAAGGCACTGGGAAATGCCGTCGGCTATTCCTTTATCATCTTCTACAACGTAAATCTTATACATGCTGTAATTATATCACTGTGCCTTACTGGATTAGCGCAAGCAGAACCCGATATCCATTTATTTACCGTTATTTGTGACGGGTTTGACTCCCAAGAGAAAACTCAATATAGGGACCCTGACGAACACTTCGCATAACAGGAACGTAAGCAGATAAGAGATCAGCACCGGTGCAGAATAAAGCATCATGGTATTGCTTTTGAACGCTCCGGCAATCAGGAACTGCATAACAACAAGAATTACATAGTGCAAGGAAAAGAATGCAAAAGACCGTTTGGACAAGTAAGAGGACAGCTTTCCGCAATTGTCCATATACTCTTTTCCAAGTCCCAAAAGAGCAAGGATCATAAACCACGTGGTCATGTCATTCGTAATGCCGTTCAGTATCTCATAAGAAGCTCCCGACCACAGGAACAGCCATATGTTAGCAAGGTCAAAGCAAAGTCCCAAAGCAAGGAAAACGAATCGGAGTTTTCTTATCTTCTCAACTGCTGCATCGTTCGCGAAAACATAATATCCGAGAAGGAACAGATAAGTATAAAGAACAATGCCCTTGCCGTTGATCTTAAGCAGTCCGCTGACAAACGGTACCGGAAGGCCAAACAATACAATGATCCACAAAGACGGATTACCGGCAGCTTTCGCAAACACTTTCTTCTGAAGCGTAATGATCCCCAGACACAAAAGTGAGATCACGAACAAATAGAGAAGGAACCAGAACTGTCCAAAAGAAAAGCCTCCGTCAGCACCTGTCAGGTCAGTAAACTTCGTAAAGAACACTCTGTAATGGCTTAAAAAGGCGCCGTCGTATTTGCAGTTATGGCTGTCTGCCAGAAAAACCATCAAAGGCATGAACGCCAACGTACCGAAAACAAGCGGAACGATCAGTCTCTTAACTCTTTCCAAAACAAACCGGCCGGCTGTCCTCTTACCCAAAGCAAATTTAGTGCTCATGCCGGCAAGGACAAACAGAAGAGGCATCAGGAAAGGACTGAAAAAGACGATCAGGCTGCTTAATACCCTGTCCTGACCGAACATCATGTAATTCGGCTCACCCCAAGTGTTCCATGCCATCGCGGCATGATATGGGATAAGGATCAGTATTGCAAGGCTCCTTAAGTTGTCTATGTAGTGTTTCCGCATCGGAATAATTGTATCACATGCAAAAGCCGCCCCCGGAGGGACGGCTCTTGCAACGGACAAATACAGAAAGGAAGGTCTGATGACCCTTTATCCTTTTTGCAAGCGAATTTTATCAATGAAGCCTTGCAAAATATGTCTGTTTGCGGGTATGTTTTTACTTTTTTGGTGTTATTCAGTTTAATCTTTCCACTTTCGGGCAAAAGCACCGAAAACAGCCTGTTTCCGCCGTCTGCTATTGATCATTTTCGCCTGACGTAGTGCTTGCTCTCATTTGCCCAGGCTTCAAGATCGATATATCGGAGGCACGGGAACACATAGCTTATCTTGCCATTGATCTTCGGTGTCATGCCGTCCAGTATTACGTCATGGCCGTACTCGTCTTTGCCTACATAGAAGAAGACATCGCCGTGGTAAGTATTGCACTCGCAAAGCAGGTCACCCGGCTTTATGTTCTTGTAAGAGACAGTCTTTCCGGTCTTGAATGCCATGTTATGCGAATTGTGTCTGACCTTCTTGTGGTGGTAATTCTTGAATACCCAGACGGCGAATCCGGTACAGTCACATTTCTTCTTGGACTTTCCGCCAAGCTTATATGGCCAGGTAGCTGAGATCTGATAGAAGTTGAATCTGTTTGCCCTGTACCTGATAAGATAATCCGATGCTTTCTGATTGTAAGGGAATGTCTTAAGACACCAGGCTGCAAATTTGT
Organism: Oscillospiraceae bacterium; assembly: GCA_015069215.1. Lineage (GTDB taxonomy): Bacteria > Bacillota > Clostridia > Saccharofermentanales > Saccharofermentanaceae > Saccharofermentans. The sequence goes on along the minus strand of SVJC01000024.1, from coordinate 5,073 downwards.
TTCCGGATGTAATTAGGACCGGATCCGGGAAATCCCTCATTTCGAGAACGGTCTTCTCAGTATCGGAAGAAACTCCGTTCAAGTTGTTATCAGGGGTCTTGCCATTGGGCAGCACTACTATCTGAATGGCGGAAATGGTATTTCCTATTTCGTCAGTACCGCATCTGACTCCATCCTTGGTCCAGGCCATCCATCCGTACTTGGATGTCTTGACCCTGTAGAAAACGCTGTAAGAACTGCCGTAAGAATAGTAGCCTTCCACGTTTTGTCCGGTCTCTTCATCAAAATAGTTGTAATAATATCCGTCATACAAGGCAAGTCTGATGTTCTCTATCCTCTTGCCTGAATCAACTATCCTGAGATCAAAAGGCGCATCATAAGGCTCTTTTGAATCTGATTTCTCTTTGCCGAAATCAGGCATGTCGACATACAGATTAAGATCACTGTCAGGAATATTCACGCCGACTGCAATACCGGTGATCGGCCCTGAAGCTTCCAGGACCTGACCGTCAGACTTAATGGCCGACCAGCCGTCCGATGATTTAACCGCATATGAAACCTTTGCTCCATCAGGCATCCTGAAAAGTCCCCTGCCGGGCAGAATGGGAGTCTGGGGATTGATGTAAGTTATATCGACGGAGCTCTCGATGCCTTCAACTTTACCGGGAGCGGCATTACCTTTTTCCACAAGTACGATCTGGATAGCTTCAAGTCTGTAATTAAATCCGGTAGTACCGCTGTTCTCGCCGTTCTTTGCCCATCCGAGCCAGCCCAGTTCCTGAGCATATACACGGTAATAGACATCGTAATGATCAGCTGCTTCACCTGTCAGTTTGATCGCGATCGATTCGATCCTGTAACCTGCGGTTCCGCTTGTTTCACCATTGGATGACCAATCGCTTTCGAGGCCCTTTTTCTGTACATTTGAACGGTAAGTGATGCCGCCCTTGTACTGGTTGCCGCTAAGATTCATCTCGATGTTGTCGATCTGCTTGCCCTTGCCGGCTGCACCGGACACCACGCCGTTCTTGGTCCATTTTCCCCAGCCACTGCTGTCTCTGTGGACCCTGTAGTTAACGTTTGTAGTTGTTCCCTGATTGGCAGGGACTATGCGGATCTTGATAGCTTCGATCTTTTTGGTCTCACCTATTGAGCCTGCTACTGCGCCGTCAGAGACAAAACCCTGTGTGATACCGTTTTTCTCCATCTGTACGGCATATTCAAGCGTATACTGCGAAGCAAGCTCGCCCGTCAGCTCCATCTTAACCGCTTCGATTCTCAAGGCTTTGTTGACTATTCCGGCTTCGTTGCCTTCAGTTACATAGTCCTGCCAGCCTTTGCTCTGAACGTAAACGCTGTACTTGAGCGAACCCGATATGCCGGTCGTGTTTTCGAGCTTAACATTTATTCCCTCGATCGGCTTGTACGGATCATTTGCATCCGCTCTGCCCTTTAAAGTAAGCGTTGAGCTTTCGCTGTCCCAGTCGCCGTCTACAACTCCGTACTTCTGTACGCTGCTCGTGCCGGACAGCTTTATGCCCTCGGCCGCCTCAACCATCCTGTTAGTGCCTGCTATCCCGATGATGATGCTTGCCGTAAGCACCAGCGAAACAGCTTTAATGAATTTTCCGATCCTCATTTGAAACCTCCCGTATTTGACAAAAGATGCCAGTAAAATTCCGGTCAGGATCATTTAACCTTGATCTTGAAAGTAACTTCCTGCCAAGCGGATGCCTTGTATTGTGCATTGCCCGTTGACATGATCTTGATCTTGACTGAGTATGTACCCTTCTTGGTCTTTTTCTTTACGGTAACGGCTCCGGTCGTCTTGTTGACCGTGATGTTCTTGTTTCCGGAAAGCTTGATGCAGTCCAGTCCCGTACCGCTCGGAGTTATGCTGAGCACCTTGGAGCAAGCCAAAGACTGAGCCTTCTTCTTTACTTTCTTAGCCTTGATGGTTGCCGTCTTTCCGCTGACTGTAAAAGGATTATCAACCAGATAGTTAAAAGGTTTCAGTTCCGTACAACCGGAAAAGACATTACTGCCCATATTGTTTTCAAGCACTTCAGTAAGGCTGACATTCTTGAGATTTCCGCAATTCTTGAAAGCATTGTCTCCAACAGATTCAACGCTGTCAGGGAGCACCAGGTCTTCAACTCTGCAGCAGGCGAAGAAAGCAGATTCTCCTATCTTCGTTACACCATACCCGATAGTGATGTACCTGAGCTGTGTGCACTTATAGAATGCATTATTGCCGATCTCTTCCACGCTGCCGGGGATCACTATCTTTGTCAGGTATTCAGCCTCGCTGAATGCGCTTTCTTCGATCGTCTTTACGCCGTTACCGATCGAGATGACGTCAAGATAAGTGCATTTTGCAAAAGCAGATTCACCGATCACGGAAACGCTGCCAGGAATGGTGACTTTATCAAGGCAGGTGCAGCAATAGAATGCCTCAGGTTCGATGGCCGTCACGCCGCTTGCGATCGTAACGGTACGAAGCCTGTAGCAATCAGCAAAAGCCTCTGAACTTATCACAGATACCGTTCCGGGGATCGATATGCTCTTGAGGGCATAGCAATGTGAAAATGCGCTGTTTCCGATTCCCTTCACGCCGCTTGCTATAGCCACGCTTGCAAGTTCCGTGCAGGACTGGAATGCATGATCACCGATCTTTGAAACAGTCTTTGGAATTGATACCTTTGCAAGGCTGAAGCAGCACTTAAAAGCACTGTTTCCGATCTCTTTGACACCGGAAGGGATCGAAACGGCGGTAAGGGCACCGCAGTTTTCAAATGCGGAAACTCCAAACCTCGTAAATCCGGCCGGTATCGAAACGCTCGTTATCTTCTCAAAGTCTTGGAATGCATTATCACCTACTGAAGTAACGCCTTTTCCGATAGTGACCTTGACTGCCTTATCGCTGTATTTTGCCCAAGGGTATTCATCCTTGCCGGCAGCGTCGTCCATTGCACCCTTTCCGCTGATGGTAAGGACGTTCGTCTCAGTGTTAAAGGACCATTTGAGAGAACCGTAGTAATCTTCGTCGATATCTGCCTTGGGAGTCTTTTTGTCGGTCTCTGAAGGAAGTTCAGCCTCTTCAGGTTCAGTCTCTCCTTCACCGGGTTCGGAAGGCACTGCAGCTTCCGGCTCAGAAGGTTCTTCAGGTGTTGTTTCTGAAGGCTCGGAAGGTTCAGCCGGAATTGTTTCTTCCGGTTCTTTTACAGGTTCTGAAGGCTCAGTAGCCTCAGTTTCAGAAGGTGCCTTCTCTGAAGCTTCGGAAGGTTCTGTCTCTTTTGTTTCCTCAGGCTCCTCTTTTCCGGCCTCCGAAGGCTCGGGAGTCTTTGTTTCAGCGGGCTCCGTTTCTTCAGGCTTTTGAGTTTCCTTAACCGCCGGTTTGGTTGTTTCCTTTTCTTCAGGTTCTGTTGTCTCTACGACTTCAGTCTCCTCGGGTTCGTAATCCAAACCTTTTGCAAATACCACAGACGGCGTCATTCCGACTGTCATTGATACCGCTACCAAACCTGCCAGTAAACGTTTCCGATTCATGCAAATCTCCTCCTTGAGTGCTGAAAACAGTGACTATTCGTCCTAGTTTAATTCGGGTATATCACACAAAACGGTCGAACTCTATAAGCCTTATAGAATAGAAAAGAATATGTAAAGAGACTGACAAAATAGAAAAAAATAAAGAAAAAGAGCGCCTCACATTGAGACGCTCTTCGTTATGTCAGATCAATTGACGTTAAGGGATTATTCCTTGGAAGCATCCTCGGAATCATCAGCCTTAGCCTTCTTTGTTCTTGTCTTCTTAGGCTTTTCCTCACCCTCAGCAGGTGCTTCCTCAGCCTTTGCTGTCTTCTTTGCAGCAGGCTTCTTAGCAGCTGTCTTCTTTGCGGGCTTCTCTTCAGCAGCCTCAGCAGCATCCTCTGTCTTAGCTGTCTTCTTAGCAGCAGCCTTCTTTGCAGGCTTCTTCTCTTCAGCAGGCTCAGCATCAGGTTCCTTAGGCTCAACCTTCTTTGCCTTGGAAGCAAGGTACTCTACTGTCTTTCTTGCACGGATGGAATCCTTGATGAAGGAAGAATCCTCGCCGACAGACTTCTTAACCTGCTCAACGTCGATCTTGTATGCTTCAGAGATAGTCTTGATCTCTTCTTCGTAATCAGCGTCTGTAACCTCAGGATCGATGACCTCTGTGATCTTCTCGATAACGAGTGAAGACTTAACTCTTACGCGTGCCATAGGCTCAAGAGACTTCTTGAACTCTTCCATGCTCTGTCCGAGATACTTGAGATACATGGAGAGCTCGATGCCCTGGCTGCTCATACGAGCTGCCTGATCCTGTGTCATCTGCTCAACCTCATTGTCGATCATCGGCTGAGGGATCTCGATGTCACAGTTGTCGCATACTGCACGTACTGTCTCGTTCTCGAAAGCAGACTTGTTGTCCTTGGCAGCCTTCTCTTCCTTGTTCTTGCGGATATCAGCCTTGAGCTCGTCAAGAGTATCGAACTCGGAAACGTCCTTAGCGAACTCGTCGTCGATCTCAGGTGTGATCTCTGTCTTGATAGCGTGAATCTTTACGTTGAATGTAGCATCAGCGCCCTTGAGCTCCTCAGAGTGATAATCCTCAGGGAACTTAACCTGGATAGCGAACTCCTCGCCCTCGTTGTGGCCGATGAGCTGCTCCTCGAATCCGGGGATGAATGAGTGTGAACCGAGCTTGAGGTTGTAGCCTTCAGCCTTGCCGCCTTCGAAAGCAACGCCGTCCTTGAAGCCCTCATAGTCAAGGGTAACTGTATCGCCTTCAGCTGCAGGACGGTCTGTAACTTCCTCAAGGGAAGAATTACGCTTAGCCATACGCTCAAGCTCTTCCTCAACGTCCTTGTCTGTAACTTCGATGTCCTTGTAAGGAACCTCAACGCCCTCATACTGGCCGAGCTCGAATTCAGGCTTAACATAAACGGAGATCGTGTACTTGAGACCGTTCTCATCAAGACCCGTAACGTCCATTGTAGGACGTGAGATGACCTGGAGATTGTGCTCCTTAACTGCCTCGGGATACTGCTTGTT
>SVJC01000190.1 GCA_015069215.1 Oscillospiraceae bacterium | reverse complement strand
ACGAAATGAAATACAAAGCTTACTCCCCTGTGCTTCCTCAGGATAAGAGCTTTGAGGTCAGGGTCATTAACGAAGGAACTATTCATGAAGAACTTATAAATACCTTTACCGAGACAAATAAAGACTACGTCACAAAACTCACAGACTACATCGTTTCCAAAGAAAAACTCCCCAACGTGTTCACTTATGAGATCGGCATCCTCTCTATAGATTTTCAGGACTACAAAAACGGTGATGACTTCGCAGTACTGTTCGACAGGACGAAATATGTGATAACAAGAGTAAACGCCTTTCCTTCCGAGATAAATAAAACCGTCATTATGGACACCATCGACAAGGTGTGGAAAGATATATATCCGAATGTCCCGTTGCTGAACGGTGATCTGAGCATCTATCTTAATAGAAATGACCAAACGGTCATCAGTGCAAATATCAGCGAAGACAAAAAACAGGAAAAGTTCATAGCCAGAATATCCGATTGGACAAAACCTGATTTTCAAAGCACCGGAGAGTATCCAGAGCTCGACAATAAGGAAATCGAACTTAAAAGATAATCGAAAAACATGGTTACTAAGATCAAATACGGAAACACCAATACTTTCCTAATAAGAGGAACAAAAGCCAACATACTGGTAGATACAGACTACGCGGGCACCCTGCCCGCTTTCTACAAAGCACTAAAAGAAACAGACCTCAAGGTTTCAGATATCAGCTATTAACTTGCCACGCACTATCATCCTGACCACATAGGTCTTGTAAGCGAACTGATGGATCAGGGCGTAAAGCTGATAATAATGGAATCACAAACAGGCTATGTCCATTACTCTGATCATATATTTGCCAGGGAACCGCATCTGGCTTATAAACCGATAGATGAGAGCAAAGCAACTATACTTAAGTTTAAAGATGCATCTTCTTTCCTTGGATCATTAGGTATCAGCGGAAACATCGGAAGGACAAAAAGCCACAGTGAAGACAGCATCTATGTCGCATTAAGCGATGGTACTTTCATACTCGGAGATCTGGAACCGCTTGAATATCTTGAAGCATACAGTGACAATCCTGCGCTGAAAGACGATTGGAATGAAATACTGATGCAAAAGCCCAGACTGCTGCTTTACTCACACGCCAACGAGAAGAAGAGATCAGACTGAATCCATATAGATCCTGAAAGCCTTCCTCGATGCTTCCAAACCGTATCCTCTTAACTGTGCGAGCTTGATGAACTCTTCTTCCCTGTCTGAATAAGATTCTTCGGGAGCACCGAAACTGGCTTCATACAACAATTGGCAGGTATCAACATCGCTGTCCAATCCTGCAGCTATGCCTTCAGCAATATTTGGATCGATCCCGGCTTCCAAAAGGCGCTGGAGCATGTAATTCCTGCTCTCCTGCTTCTTGCCTGACCGGGCAAGAAGGACCTTTCTTGCGGCCCTTTTGTCATCGATGTAACCCGTATTCACCAGTTCCTTAACGGCAGCATGGCAAACAGATTCGTCATACCCTTTGTTGCCAAGGTATACGAGTATCTTTCCGGACGAATACACACCGGTCCCTATGTGCCTGATGGCACAGGAAACAGCTTCCTTTATTTCTTTATCACTCATATGCGTAAATACAGTTCTGCCGGAACCGCCGTTTAAGGACAGTTCCGGCAGTCAGTTTTATCAGAGGTCGATTCCGAGGATATCGTCATCCTCTTCAGCAGGTGCGGAAGCGGCATCATTGGCTGCAGGTGCGGATACGTCAGCATCTTCGTCATCAGCAGGCATATAAGACTCTCTTACAAGTGTCTCGATCTCAGTCCTGATGTCAGGATGCTCGATGAGATATGCCTTGGCAGCATCACGTCCCTGAGCGATCTTGTTGCCCTTGTATGCGAACCAGGAACCGCTCTTGTCAACGATGTTATTCTCGACTGCGAGATCGAGGATGCAGCCTTCGGAAGATATGCCCTTACCGTAAAGGATATCGAATTCAGCTTCCTTGAACGGAGGAGCAACCTTGTTCTTAACGACCTTAACTCTTGTGTGGTTACCGATTACATCAGTACCGTTACGGAGCGTCTCTGTCTTTCTAACGTCAAGTCTTACAGAAGCGTAGAACTTGAGTGCACGGCCGCCCGGAGTGGTCTCAGGGTTACCGAACATAACGCCGACCTTCTCACGGAGCTGGTTGATGAAAATGCAGATAGTATTTGATTTAGCAACGACAGGAGCAAGCTTTCTGAGAGCCTGGCTCATGAGTCTTGCCTGAAGACCGACATGGGAATCACCCATCTCACCTTCGATCTCAGCCCTCGGAACGAGTGCTGCAACTGAGTCGATAACTACTACGTCAATGCAGCCGCTTCTTACAAGAGTCTCACAGATCTCAAGTGCCTGCTCTCCTGTATCAGGTTGTGAAAGGAGAAGGTTATCGATATCGACTCCGATGTTAGCAGCATAGTTTGCATCAAGAGCATGCTCTGCATCGATGAATGCACAAGTACCGCCCTGCTTCTGAGCTTCTGCGACGCAGTGAAGCGCAACAGTTGTCTTACCTGAAGATTCGGGTCCGTAGATCTCTACGATCCTTCCTCTGGGAAGTCCGCCGATTCCCAACGCGATATCAAGAGTAAGTGCTCCGGTAGGAATGGTATCGATATCGATCTGAGCCTGGTCACCGAGTCTCATGACCGCTCCCTGACCAAACTGCTTCTCGATCTGCGCCATAGCGGCGTCAAGAGCCTTCCTGCGCTCGCTCTGATCCTGTACAGGTGCTACCGCACTCTTGGTTGAATTCTTACTTTTAGCCATAAAAGCCTCCAATCAATGTGTTGAACATTTGTTCTTATTTATGAGTTAATTCTATTGTTATGATACACTTTTGTCAACAGAAAAAGTGCGACAATAATGGGCTCTTTCCTAGAAATTGACTGATAACCATTCGTTTCTAAAGAACGGAATTGCCGCCCGGCTTGAAAG
>SVJC01000023.1 GCA_015069215.1 Oscillospiraceae bacterium | reverse complement strand
TGCCTTTCCGGCCGTAAAAGCCACGGTAAGGAGCACAACCAGAGCCGAAGCAATGAGCGATGCAGCGATCGCAAACAGCGCATTAAGATACTGGGCCTTAACAAGATTCCTTCTTCCGCCGGGAAGTGACAGGAGCTGGTCTATCTCCCTGTCGGAGTTAAGTGAAGCCACCGGCGCAAGCGAAGCAAAGATGCTTACGTAAAGGATCGTCACGGATGCGGGTACAGCAGTCGTTTTGAGGCTGACAGCAAAGATCAGCGCGATCACGAGAACCACCGAGTAGCTCAGGATCAATCTTTTATGCTGTTCAAAGAAGTAAGTCAGATATCCTTTCATGTCTGCTCCTCCCCGCTCTTTTGGGCAAGCACGATCAGGCAATGGTCGAGCATGCCGTCCTCAACTGCCAAGGAAGGATAGTTTTCCAGGTAATATCTCTTCTGTGTGACCAGAACATCTCTTCCGTAAGGAGCCTTTTTCGAGCCTTTGACATATTCCTTGTCGAGCTTTTCGAACTGCTCTTCAGTGCATTTGACCAGCCCGTAATCGTCAGTGATGGTGTCAGTATTCTCGTGAAGGACTATCTTGCCCTCGTCTATCATGTAAACGTCGTCGGCAAGGCCTTCAAGGTCCTGCGTAATGTTTGAACTGAGAAGGATCGCGGAATCTTCATGCTTTTCCATGTAGCTTCTGATCTCATCAAGTATGCCGTCCCTTGCAACTACATCAAGACCCGATGTAGGTTCATCCAGAATAACGAACTTCGCGTCATGAGTCATTGCGGAGATGAATCTGAGCTTTGCAAGTTCACCCGTCGAAAGATTGCGGATCTTACCCCTTTGCGGGATATCGAACCTCTTGATCATCCTGTCGTATTCAGAACTGTTGAAATTCTTATAAGAGGATCTGAGTATCCTCTTTATCGCGGGTACAGTGTATTCCCCGTTGAAAAAAATATCCGTATAAGCAATACCGATCATTGAGCGTTCACTCTCTGACAGGGTCCTGTTGTCCTTGCCGAAGATCTCTGTCTTCCCCCCTGCCCTGACAACATCGACTATTGCTTTAAATGTCGTTGTCTTGCCTGATCCGTTGCGTCCGATCAGTCCGGTGATCATACCCGGTTCCACGGTCATAGACACATCCATGTTAAAACGGTCATACCTAACCGTGGCATGCTCCATACTAAGCAGAGCCATCCTTACTTTTCCTCCATGATCATATCGAAAATGCTTCTGATGTCTTCATCCTTGATGCCGGACTGCCTGGCCTTCAAGACTGCCTTGGACATATCCTTTTCGACATCGCGCACCTGTTCTTCGTAAATCCTGTCCTTATTGGTCTCCGACACGAATGTTCCCTTGCCATGGACCGTAGTGACAAACCCCTCTTCTTCGAGGGCATCATATGCTTTCTTTGCCGTCAGGGCACTGATCCTCAGGTCCTTGGACTGCTGTCTTACAGACGGAAGAAGGTCACCGGGCTTTATCTCCCCGGTGACGATCGCAGCCTTTATCTGATCAACGATCTGTTCATAGATCGGAACCATCGACGAATTGTTGATGATTATGTGCATCTGTTATCCTTTCACGGCATTTGTTTCTTATAAAGCAACGGACCGCCGCAGGTCCCTTTTTCCATTATAACCCTGCGACGGCCGTTGTTAACTTAAGTTATGCTGCAATTGCAAGTTCTTCTTCAGTTGCGATTCCGCCTGCTATTGCCTTCTGCCTGAGTGCTGCATACAACTCAGCATATGTTGTTTCCTTATAAGGAGCGAGGAAGTAACCTCCGATACCGAATGTAAGGATAGCGAGGAGATCCCATCCGATGAAGGAGAGCTGAAGTACGAAAGTTCTCCACTTGTCGCCGTTCATTGTCTTCTTGCTGATCTCGAAAGCCCTTGAAGCTGAAAGATTCGGATTAGCTGCTGTGATGTAAGGAACCATCCAGTAGGAATAGCTCTTGATGATGCCCGGGATGATGAAGAGCATTGACCAGAGTGTCTCATAGAGTCCCTTGAGGAACATGTTGCGTACGGAAGCTTTGTAGTGACCGTGAGCGAATCCGCCGAAGATGTTCGTGAACCTTGAAGTGCCTTCACGCTGTCTGTTGAAGAAGTTGTATCCGCCTACCTTTACAGGATTTATAACGAATATATCAAGAAGTGTTCCGATGATGCAGATGAAGAACATCAATACCGCGAATATTAACGCGAAGATTCCGAGTGCAGCTCCGACAGCTTTTTTGCCGTCATTTAAGTCGCCGCTGAATACGGTCTTATTGTCTTCATCCTTGATCACAAGCTTTCCGCCATCGTAAGAAATGCTTCCGCTTGTATCACCGATATTGAACTTGTTTCCGTCAAACTCAACGCTTCCGTCCTTGCTGTTATAAACGAAGGTCTTGCCGTTGACATTGAACTTGATCTCACTTTGCTCGCCGTTGATCTCTTTATCATTAATGAATACCTTGCCGTTATCGATCTTAATGCTGAACTTTTTGTTGTCGCCGGCAATGATATTGAGGTCTACGTCCTTGCTGTCCTTGTTCTTGTCTTTATCCTGATCCTTGTTGTCGCTGTCTTTATCCAGCACGATCTTCGTATCACTGTCGTGTCTCGACTTGTACATCGAATTGGAGAAGCTTGAAACACCGTTGCTCGCTCCGCTGAACGCTCCGGATCCCGCACCTGTTATCGTGATAAGCACCAACGTAACCAGGAATGCCTTCCAGTAATTCTTAGAAAGGATCTTTTTTGCATTTTCCTTTAATTGCTTTCTTGTCCACATACTCTTAACCTTCTTCTTTCCTTTAACCAATCTCTCCGGCTGCCTGCGCTTATTCCCGTCGCCTGCTTGCCGGTCCATTTATTCCGGATGACCGGGTTACCGGTTTTTCCCTTCCATCCGCAAACAGTGTATAACAGTTTATAACTGTTGTCAACTGTTTTATGGTGTTTATCGCAAACTTTTTTCGAAATGCCAGCAAAGCCTTGCAGATAAAGGGTTTGCACACTATATAACACCTGTTTATCGTGGTGCATACCTATAAAAATCCCGTTTTTCCGAATCTTATAGGTGCTTTTGGATGTCTTGCAGACAATAACAGTCATGTAGTACCTATAAGAATTTGGTTTTGCTCATTTTTATAGGTATTCGCAACACAATTACGGCTGAAATCGGGTAAATCCGTGATTTTATCCGTAATTTCCGGTTGGATTTCTTTCGTTGAATTTGATTATTACGGTCTAAATCTGCGGTTTGATTGATTTCGTCCGTAATCAGAAAAACGGATTACGGATAATTTATTGAAATAATGCTATTTCATCCGTAATTATATGCACCGTACTATTCCGGGCCTTTGAAAATTACGGATAAAAAACAGGGAAATGCAGTTTTCATCCGTAATCGCCATACATTCAAATGGTTTAACAAGATCGAGCCAACAAGCATATAAAAAGGGCCTCCCCGCAACCGGGAAAGCCCTTGGTGTACTGTTATAACAGTCGATTACTGAGCGTATGCTGCGCCCTTGTCGAAAGCTGCCATGTTCGTAGGAATAAGGCCGTGCTTTCTCTCAGGAAGGATCTCGTAAAGGGACTTCTCGAAAGAGTCTCTTGTGAAGCATCCTGTTGCAGTTGCCATGCAGCCCATCATGGTGATAGGAGCAAACATCATCTTTCCGAGCTCTGAAGCGATATCGGAAGCAGGCATAGCGATTACCTTGATGTCTGTTCTTTCAGGTCTTGTCTTGATGAGAGAAGAATCGAGTATCATGAGAGCTCCGGATTTGAGCTGCTTCTCGAACTTCTCCATGGAAGGCTGGTTGAGGCAGATAACAACGTCTGCATCGTTGACTACGGGTGAACCGATAGCCTCATCGGAGATAACGACGGAGCAGTTAGCGGTACCGCCACGCATCTCAGGTCCGTATGAAGGAAACCATGAAACTTCCTTGCCTTCGTAAAGAGCAGCTTCTGCTGCCATCTTGCCTGCGGAGAGGATTCCCTGACCGCCGAAACCGGCAAAAATTACAGAGAAATCAATCATTTCTTCACCTCCCCAACATTAACGCAGTTGTTAGCGGTAGCAGGTGTGCTACCTGAAACATACTTGCCGTTCTCATCGAACTTGAGGTCCTCACCCTTGTAGCATCCGAGAGGATACTGGGTCATCATGTTCTCCTTGAGCCATTCCATGGCTGCCAGAGGCTCCTTGCCCCAATTTGTAGGGCATGTGGAAAGGATCTCAACGAGGGAGAATCCGAGGTTGTTCTTCTGAACGTCGAAAGCCTTCTTGAGAGCTCTCTTGGCGTTCTGGATGTTCTTGAAATCAGTTACTGCGACACGCTCGACATATGCAGCGCCCGGGAGCTGGGAAAGGAACTCTGAAACGTTGATAGGATAGCCCTGTGTCTCAGGATTACGTCCCCAGGGTGATGTTGTGGTGACCTGACCTACGAGTGTAGTAGGTGCCATCTGACCGGAAGTCATTCCGTAAACGGCGTTGTTAACGAAGATTACGGTGATCTTCTCTCCTCTTGCTGCAGCGTGAACGATCTCAGCAGTACCGATGGAAGCGAGGTCGCCGTCTCCCTGATATGTGAAGACGAAGCTGTCCTTGAGGTTTCTCTTGATACCGGTTGCAACGGCAGGTGCTCTTCCGTGAGCAGCCTGGACCATGTCGCAAGCGATGTATTCATAAGAGTTGTATGTGCATCCGACGGATGCAACGCCTACTGCTGTCTCAAGTGCATCCTGCTCGACGAGTGTCTCAGCAACAAGTCTGTGGATGATGCCGTGGCAGCAGCCGGGGCAATAATGGAAAGGCTTATCTGTAAGGCCTTTTGTGGGTTCGAAAACTACAGCCATCAGAAATTACCTCCTTCTGTCATTTTTCCCTCGTGGATGGCAACGATCTTGTCGAGGATCTCCTTCTGCATCGGGAGGTTGCCTCCGAGCCTGCCATGGAAGTAAACAGGCTTCTTGCCGTTAACGCCGAGCTTAACGTCTTCGATCATCTGACCTGCGTTGAGCTCTACGTCGAGGAATGCCTTTACGCTGGGCATGTCAGCTGCTTCGGCGATTGCCTTGTAAGGGAACGGCCAGAGCGTGATAGGTCTGATCATACCTACCTTGATGCCAAGCTCAGCAGCCTGGCGGATGACGTTGCGTGAGATACGTGAGCATGTGGAGAATGCCGTGATAACGACCTCGGCATCTTCCATGTTGATAGCCTCATAACGTACTTCGTTAGCCTCAACGATCTTGTACTTCTCCTGAAGCTCGAGGTTCTTCTTCTCGAGGACATCCGGATCGATATAGATGGAAGTAACTGTGTGGTGGAAAGAGTCACCCTTTCTTCCGCAAGCTGCCCAAGGCTTCTCAACCTTGACGATAGGCTCCTCGTCACGGAAAGCAACAGGCTCCATCATCTGTCCCAAAGTACCGTCGCCCATGATCATGCATGTCATTCTGTACTTGTCAGCGAGGTTGAAAGCTTCGACTACGAGCTCATAAAGCTCCTGAACGGAAGCAGGTGCGATGACGATGTTCCTGTAGTCACCGTGTCCGCCGCCCTTTGTAGCCTGGAAGTAGTCGCCCTGTGCAGGCTGGATGCCGCCCAAGCCCGGGCCGGCCCTGACGATGTTGACTACGACTGCGGGAAGCTCAGCTCCTGCGATGTAGGAAATACCTTCCTGCTTAAGGGAGATTCCCGGAGAGGAAGAAGATGTCATGACCCTGAATCCTGCGGCTGCAGCACCATAAACCATGTTAATGGCTGCAACTTCAGACTCGGCCTGAACGAAATTACCGCCGGCCTCGACCATTTTCTTAGCCATGTAGTGCATGACTTCGGTCTGAGGGGTGATAGGATAACCGAAATAGTTACGGCAGCCGGCTCTTAAGGCTGCCTCGGCAATGACTTCATTGCCCTTCATTAAAACTCTTTTCTGTGCCATAGATTCCCTCCGAAACTTTAGTCACGCTCAACGGTGATTACGACATCCGGGCACTGCGTAGCGCAGAAGGTGCAGCCGATGCACTCTTCCGGCTTTACGCATGTAGCCGGGTGATAACCCTTAGCGTTAAGCCTTGTCTTGTCCAGTTCGAGGATTTTCTTGGGGCATGCAGCGACGCAGAGTCCGCAGCCCTTGCACAGATTCTCGTTAAAAGTAACTTTACCTTTAGCCACGATGAACCTCCTCCATTATCACAAACGCGAAAAACGCGCATAAAATAATTCAAAGTATTATAAACATTATGGAGAACCGTTGCAACTGTAAAAATGGTTTGAGTGTTAACTCCGGTCAACCGTTCCGCCTTAATCTTCCGCGAACCATTTTCACCGATTGCGAGATGAATTCCGGGATCATGGCAAAAGACTGGAAATACATTTTGGTGAAAACACGCGTCTCCCTGAAAAACAGCGGAACTATAAGCACTTCATAGACATACGTGATGAACGTCGCTACAGCAGCTCCGATGACCCCGAATTGCCAGATCAGCACGATATCCAGGGCTATATTCAGAAACATGGCCGTCACGGCATAGCTTTTCTCGTACTTGTAGAAGCCCTCGCCCGTTATCCAGATCGTTCTTGTATAGCCCGAAATGCCCACAAAAGATGACCAGGAGAGGATTATCAGCGGTATAAATGCCCCGAGATAGTTACTTCCGTACATGAAGAATATGAATATCCAACCAAGACACGACATCAGGAGCGAGAATACGAATGCCATAAGGTTAACGCCTGCCATGACAAGCTTGAACTGCTTTATGTAATCCCCGTGAGAGGTCTTTCTCTTCTCAAGGACAACCGGTCTTGAGGAATCAACAAGGGTAATCGGAATGAACTGCCAGCAAGTCGCAAGCACAACAGCCGCGGAATAGATGCCGACATTGGCAGGACCGCTCATCTTCTCAAGGATGATCTTATCCACTTCCATGTAAATGATTATTGCCATGCTCGAAATGATGCAGTTATAGCTGATCTTGAGCAGCGCCTTGGCATCCGCCAAGCTCGCTTTAAGCCTGACATCGGTTTTCTTAATGAATACGGCGGTGATTATTATCCCTGCGGCAAGCGCCTGCAGGCTGATCGAAAAAGCGAACCACTCGACAGTCGCTTTAACCAGCAACAGCACTATCCTGAAGATGGTATTTACGGTTATCGCACATACCAAAGCTATGGAGATGTACTTCATCTTGAGCTTTATGCGGAACCAGAAGACCAGCACTTCATAGGTCTGGAAGATCATGCCGAGCGACTGAAGGGCAGCAACGATAAACAGAGTGCGGTTTCCGGGATTCATACAGGCGATCAGCGCAAGGATGACAGGATAAGACACGCCAGAAGCAATAAGCCTCATTACCAGGGCACTGCCGAGGTATCCTCCCTCCTTCCCGGGATTTCTGATTATCTCGGATACGATGAGATTATCGAGTCCCAAACCCGCTAATGTCGTAAACATGGAGATCAAAGAGGCACAATAGTTTATCAGACCGTAGTCGGACGGGCCCAGATGCCTTGCGATGAGCGCGACGATCGTAAGTGAAGTCAGCATCGAATAGACATGCTGGACTATCACCCATATCGAATTGGAAAGGATCCTCTTTGAATTTCCGCCCATCTTACGCCGGTCCTTTACTTGACCAGAAGAAGATTGCACTGGTTCATTCCATTCTCTTCAGCAACCCTGCTGATCTCACCGATATCCCTGAAATCATATTTTCCGGATTCATACTGCTCATAGCAGATAAACCTGCCAAAGCACGCTTTTATGTCATTAAGAAATCCTTCGTATCTTCCATTGTGTTTGTAAAGCCTCGGGTTGAACTCCGTGAAGACCACGGCATCAGAATTCCGGAACGTATTCATGCCGCCTTTGAAGACTTCGGGTTCATGTCCTTCGACGTCGATCCAGAAAAGTGCCTTGTGATCAAGGGATACGCCGTTCTCAGAGACAAACGAATCAAGCGTATTAAGCTTTACGGATTCACCGACGTATGTCTCGTCTTTTTCGTTCTGGACGAGCCTGTCGCTGTCAGTACCTGCTATCTTGCAGTTGCCCATGTTACTGGGGTTTATGTCCATTTTTGCTTCGCCTGCCGCTTCTGATATTCCGGCTCTGAAAGTCTTTATATCATTAAATCCGTTGACCGCGCAGTTGGCATTAAGAAGGTTAAAGTTCCCGGTAACAGGCTCTACAGCATAAAAGCCGCTTTCCTCACCAAGCTTGTCCCTGAAATAAACGACTGATGTTCCGACGTTTGCGCCGATATCTATAACTGCTGACGGACGGGCTTGTATGCTTGCGTAATAGCCGAGCACGAAATCCATTTCTTCCTTTGCCCAGATCTTCTTGTTCTCGACAATGTAATTGAGGATCGCCTGATCGGTATTCGAGAAGAAAAATGAAAGGCCGTCAGTCTGAACGCTGATATAAGGCATGCTCTCTCTTGCCAGACTGATAAGCTTAAGATCAGGCAGTTTGAGCAGTACTTTCTTTCCGGCTTTATCTATCAGTCCCATATCTGTTCCTTAAAGCATTTTTCCGTATGTTTACCGGACAAACCGATTATATCACGCCTCACTTTTTGATACAGCAGAACACCTTGTTGGTATCGTAGTCAGAAGGTCCGTTTACGGGAACGATATCGTCAGGCATACCTGAAATATCGATCAGACTGACTTCAAAGCCTGCGTTCTCAAGCATCTTTTCGCTGTCGTTTCCGAACATACGGAAGTGGTCATGCTGGCCGAAAAGCCTTAATCTGTCTTCTTCCGTGGCATTCTTATCCTCGCGCATCTGATCTGAAGATTCATCGATCGGAAAACTGATTATGAGCATTCCGCCCTTTTTAAGAACGCGGCGGAATTCCGACAGTGCCTTAAGATGATCGGAAACGTGCTCTAAAACGTGGTTGCAGAAGATGACATCCTCCGATTCCGAAGGAAGATCCAAAGCCGTGATATCCAGCTTTAAGTCTGCCCTTTTCTCGAAAAGATCTGCTGTCCTGACACGGATGCCCTTGCGTCTGAACCAGAGCATCATTGACAGTTCAGGAGCAAAATACAGTATCTTCGAGCCTTTAAGCTGTTCAACTCTCTTATCTGCCCACGCTGCGATTATCCTCTGGCGCGGAGCGGAACGACAGAAATCGCAGATAACATCCTGTCTCGATCCGGAGAAAGTCGCGGGGTTAAAGCGCTTCTCATCCGCGTAAAAGCGCTCATCACGGAACTGCTTAAAATACTTGTTGCAGCACGGGCAGTACACCTCGCCCTTCTTCTCTTTGAACAGGAAAGCCGAGACAAAAAAATAGTATCCATAGTAGAACTTCGTGTATCTGAGCAAAAACGAGAAAATGCCAACGATCAGAACAGCAGGGACAAGTGCTGCGAGCAGCGACACCAGTACCGGTAATGCAAGTCGTGCCAGGAAAAAGCCTCCGGCATAGAAGGCTGTGAAAAGCACCGCCTTTACGGCTATATTAAAAACGGCGTTTCTGTCATACTTTCTCATTTTCAGTACTTGCCCTTTTCCTCAGCATCGCAAAATACATGTGCGGCATGACCGCCACTCCGATTAGCTTAAGCTTCATTCCGAAAGGCGCGGAAGACCATATGACGGACATGGTAACGCCCAGCGTCTTTTTCCTTAAGCTCCATACTTCACCGTCTTTACCTTCGCGGAGCATGACCCGCATAAGCCAAAGTCCGGTTTCTGCTTCACGCCTGTCTATGTTCTTTAAAATGGCGCGGTCATTCCGGCACTCAGATTTCTGCCTTTCATACATCGTAAAATAATCAGGCCATATGCCGGGAAGCGCAGAATGAGTGACAGAGCTCTTACGCTTAATGTACTGATAAAGCGGGGTCTTGAAACTAAATACAGACTTTGCCTTCCTGCAGCAATGATATACGTAATATGCATCTTCATAAACCCTTAATCCAGTGTCGAAACGGATTTCCGAGAACGCTTCACGTCTGAAAAGCTTTGCCCAGACGCTCAATCGGATATCACCCTGCTGGCCTTTGAAATGAGCATGAAGTATCTCATCTGAAGTGCTGTAGACAAAATCAACCGCGCCTTCATCAGGAGTCTTTACGTCCTTTTCGTCCACATTGAAAAATGAGCACTGCGTGATATCGGCACCGCTTTGTTCCGCATAGGAATGAAGTTCTTTCAGGCAGTCCGGTTCGAGCTTGTCATCGGCATCGACAAAGGCAACGTATCTGCCGTTTGCAGCATCAAGTCCTTTGTTCCTTGCAGCTGACACCCCGCTCTTCGGAAGACGGATGACATTTATCCTGGCATCCTTTGCAGCAAAGTCTTCTGCGATCTTTGCAGTATCGTCGGATGAGCCGTCATCAATTACTGTCAATTCCCAGGAGCAAAACGTCTGAGATACTATGCTGTCCAGACAGTCAGACAGATAAGATCCGGCATTACAGGCCGGAACGATAACAGATATCTCAGGATCCATGGCTGACATCGAGGGGCCTTTCCGTCTGCAGAGCTCTTTCGATCTTGATGTTCGAATCACAGCCGCAGGCCTTGCACATCGTGATGCGTTCCTTCCTGTCGATCAGACGGTAGATTGCGTCATGCAGCTTCGCGGGATCTTCATTCTCGCTGTTTAGGACATCAACATATTCGCCTTCTACTTCCGGAGATATTCCGAGGCGTATCGCATGTGCCTGTCTCGGGCAGGCATAGAGCTTGCCTCTGAACAATGTATTGCAGTGTTTTCTGGAGTAGCACGCGTCATATCTGTGCTGCGTCCTGCGCTCTTTCTCGTCGCGTTCATTTACGCCGCCGAAGTCCCACCAGTAATCTGTCTCGGCAACATCACAATCTATGCCTTCGTCCCTGCATATCTGCATGAACTCTTCAAGTTTGGAGGACAGTTCACCGTAATTGCTGAAAAGCACTTTAAGCTTTGGCGTCTCTTTCATGGAACGAATGCATTCTTCTGAAGGCACTATCGTCCCGTTTGTTATCACCTCGACCTCGTCAAAACGGTCAAGAGCTTCTTCCCTTAAATATTCCAATATCCTCATGAGGACCTTCTGACTGACAAACGGTTCGCCGCCAAGGATCTTGAGCTGTTTGACCCTGACTGCTTTGAATATTCTCCTGAGGCTTTCGATCACTTCCTCCGGATCAAGATTCTCGGGCTTATGATAGTACTGCATGAGATTTGAGCAGTTACGGCACTTCAAAGAACAGCACTCCGTAATAACGACATCCAGAAAGACCAAAGTATCCGGATACTTTTTTCGGCGCGCATAGTTATACATACCCGTCCTGGAAATAAGCGGCCAAAGATGAAATGTTCTCGCCGCGACGGCGGCAAAGTGACGTAAAGCTTTATGTTCTGACATGAGACAATTTTACCATGCTATAATGTAAAAATGCTCGTATCCGTCATCATTCCTGTTTATAACGTCAGTGAATATCTCCCTCGGTTGATGGAGACGGTCTTGTCTCAGACTCACAAAAAGCTTGAGATCATCACGGTTGATGACGGTTCTCCGGATGATTCGGGCAGGATCTGCGACGGATACGCTGCCAAAGACAGCCGTATAAGAGTCATACACAAATCCAACAGCGGTGTAGCCGATGCAAGAAATGCCGCATTGGACATTGCTTCCGGAGATTATATCGTTTTCGCGGACGGCGACGATTATCTTGACCCCGATTACGTAAGCTATCTTCTCGATCTTTGCACCTCGAACGATGCAGATATATCCTGCTGCGCCTGGACTACCGACGAAGGCGGAAAGCTCACCAAATGCACTTTCCGCAAGAACGAGCCCGGTATTTACACAGGTGGCAATGAAGCGATGCGCGCTCTTCTGACGACACGTCTCATGTCATCTTCCGTCTGGGGCAAGATGTTCAAAAGGCATCTCTTTGACGATGTGAGATTCCCGCAAGGAAGCAATTACTACGAAGATGATGCTACGATGTACCGCATTGTATCAAAGGCGAAGTCGGCGGCAGTCGGCAGCGAATCAAGGTATTTCTACACCTTAAGGGACGACAGCATGATCCACCGTTCCTTCAATGACAATAATTTCAAGATGATCGAAGTGTTCGAGCAGCGCTGTGCCTTCATCGAAAAGAATTACCCGGAGCTCTCGGTCTACGCAAAGTCGGACATTCTGATGGCAGTAAACCACTGCGTTATCAAGATGTGTGACGAGAGGCTCTTCGGCCACCCGAAGATCAAAGAATTAAAGGCTTATTACAGGAAGTACGAAAAGTATTTCTTAAAAGGCATCAGCTATTTCCCGGCAAAGATGTTTTCCATCGCAGCATTCATCAGCATACGTCTTGCCATGAGGTTATACGTTCTTTCAGGAAAGCACACCAGATTAAACTAAAGAACGGTAACCGTCCAGCAACGCCTTCTCTGATTTGCTCCACGGATATTTGCTTTCGTAAAGCGCTCTTGCAGCAGCACTCATACTTTCCCATCTGTCGCGCATCAGCAGGACCTTATCAAACGAATTGGCGATCTCAGCTTTCACGTCTGCATCTATGACCTCAATAACGTCGCCTATGCCGTGTATCCTGATCTGATTGTAAAGCG
This sequence comes from Oscillospiraceae bacterium, assembly GCA_015069215.1. GTDB lineage: Bacteria > Bacillota > Clostridia > Saccharofermentanales > Saccharofermentanaceae > Saccharofermentans. The sequence continues at coordinate 9,894 of SVJC01000023.1, read as the reverse complement.
TTCCGTTCTTACCCATGATTATGGGCTTGCCGAGCATCAGTGCTTCGTAGAACTTATTGGGCGCGGAATACCTGTTGTTGGGCACTGAAGGATCCTGCAAGGCCGTCATGATGTCGCACTTTTTTTCGAGCGCGAGGATGTCATCATAAGGAAGCGGACCATAATAGAAAATGTTACCGCTGTTTGCGGCACATTCTTCAATGAACGGCCTTAACACGCCGTAACCCGCGACATGCCACTCGATGTCCGTTCTGGACTTCATGACTTCAGCAGTCTCTTTCAGGAACCTGTCAAAAACGAGCATTCCCGCATATACGACCTTGGGCTTCGAAGGATCAGAACCCGGGGCCAGTTCAAAGTCATCCCTGACCTCTATGTCTTCAGGCGTATTCTCAACAATGATGAGTTTTTTAGGGGACGAACCGCTGATCTGGTGCTTTCTTTCATCACTGCAGATGATCGTGATGTCAGCTTTACTTATGTAATTGTTTTCCAGTTTCCTGATGCAGTTCTTAACTATTCCGGGCGCATTATAAGAGTCAGCGTAGTAATCGAAGATATCGTAAACGAGCTTCTTTTTGTATTTTTTCGCAGCCTTAAAAGCAGGCTTGGCTGTATCAAAGTTAACGACATGGAGCGCATCATATCTGTCCCGGTTTTCAGAAAGCCATCTGTAGGCTCTTTTCCAGAACCTTCGCATTGGTCCCAACATGCGTTTCATCCCGCCGCCGTAATTTGCAGGCTCGGAGATCAGATAGAAATCGAATTCCTTATCGTGGATCTTATGTTTCCCTCTTATCACATCAGTGCCTGACGCCTCGCGGTTCCAGCCAAGCAGGAAGACCTCATGCTCTTTTGAAAGAGCATACATCTCCTTTTCTACCCTGGAATCCGGATATCCTTTATCTGACCTGATGAAACAAACCTTCATGAACTGATTATAAACCAATTAGGAGCTACGCCCTAAAAACCGCGTAAACAATTTCGTAAACTATTTCAGTCAAAATGTTTACGCTAAAGTTTACTTTTCGAGAAAGTAAAGAAAAACGTAAACATTTAGGGCTAAAATGCTTACGTTTAAGTTTACTTTTAAAAAGGAGTGCCCCTAAAGGCACTCCTTAGACCGGTCAGTTCCGGAAAACTTACTTTGCTGCTGCAACAACCGCATCAGAGATAGCTGCCTCGTCGCCGATGACGACAACGTTCGGGTGAAGCTGAAGGATAGATGCAGGTACCTTGGGTGTAACAGGGCCGCAGAATGCCTTCTCGACGATGCCTCTCTTGCCTGCACCTGTAGCCATGAGGATAACTGTCGTAGACTTCATGATGTAGCCGATACCCATTGTGTAAGCCTGTGTGGGAACTGCAGCAAGATCGCCGCCGAAGAACAGTCTTGCGTTGTCCTGGATCGTCTGCTCTTCGAGGTCGATGCACTGTGTGTTAACGCAGAAAGCATCAGCAGGCTCATTGAAGCCGATGTGTCCGTCTCCGCCGATTCCGAGGAGCTGAATATCGAGGTGACCAAGAGACTCAAGGATAGCATCGTAGTCGGTGCAAGCCTTGACTGCGTCCTGCTCAAGTCCGTCAGGTACATAAGTCTTGCTCTTGTCGATGTTTACGTGATCGAAAAGATTTGTGTTCATGAAATATCTGTAAGACTGGTCGTGGTCACCGCCCAATCCTCTGTACTCGTCGAGGTTTGCAGATGTGACCTTGGAGAAATCAAGGCTGCCTGCCTTATACATATCGACAAGATCCTTATACGTTCCGATAGGTGTTGAGCCGGTAGCAAGACCGATCTTGCAGTCGGGCTTAAGTCTGATCTGTGAAGCGATCAGCTCTGCACATGCCATTGAAGCTTCTTCATAGTTGCTTTTTCTAATTACTCTCATAATTCGTTCTCCCGCTTTTGTATTTTATAAAAACGGCTCCGCAATCTCATGCGAAGCCGTAGTACACTTTTAATCTGCAATAAGTCCCTGTTCCTTAATGACTGCGATAACCTTATCAACATTCTGTTCACAGAGTTCATCGCTCTTTGCCTCGACCATTACACGGATCTTAGGCTCGGTTCCTGATGCACGGAGAAGGATCCTTCCGTCGCCGCCCAAAGACTTAGTAACTTCCTCAACAGCCTTCAGGACAACAGGATTCTTCTGTGCCTCTTCTTTGTCCTTAACGACAACATTCTTCAGGCACTGAGGATACATCTTCATCTCGCCTGCGAGCATTGAGAGAGGAAGCTTCTTGTCGAGCATTGTCATCATGATCATTAGTGACGTAAGGATACCGTCACCGGTCGTTGCATACTTTGCGAAAATGATGTGTCCGGACTGTTCACCGCCGATCATGAAGCCGTTGGCCATCATATTCTCGGCAACATACTTGTCACCGACAGCTGTCTTCTCTGTTCTGATGCCGATAGCCTCACATGCCTTGTAAAGACCCATGTTGCTCATGATCGTCGTAACGATCGTATTACCGTCGAGACGTCCTGTCTCCTTCATGTACTTACCGCAGAGGTACATGATCTGGTCGCCGTTGACCTCGTTGCCGAGCTCGTCGACTGCAAGACATCTGTCAGCATCTCCGTCATAAGCAAAACCAACGTTGAGTCCGTTATCGAGAACGAACTTCTTAAGGTTGTCGATATGTGTGGAACCGCAGTTTGCATTGATGTTAAGACCGTCAGGTGTGTTGTTGATAACATAGACCTTTGCACCGAGAGCCTCGTAAACAGATCTCGCGATGTTCCAGGAAGCGCCGTTTGCGCAGTCCAAGCCGATCTTCATTCCGTTGAACGCTCTTGTAGGAACCGTCATGAGATAACCGATGTATCTGTTTCTTCCTGCAGCGTAATCAATTACGTTACCGATAGCCTCACGCTCAGCAAGGGGGATCTCCTCGATCTCGCCGTCGATATAAGCTTCGATCTTCTCTTCGATCTCTGCCTCGATCTTCTGACCGTTGGCACGCATGATCTTGATGCCGTTGTCATAGAAAGGATTGTGAGATGCCGAGATCATGATTCCGCAGTCAAAACCGTCTGTCCTGCAGCAGTATGAGACTGAAGGAGTTGTCGTAACGTGGAGGAGATATGCATCTGCACCGGAAGATGTGATGCCGGCAGTAAGAGCTGCCTCGAGCATGTAAGAACTTCTTCTTGTGTCCTTGCCGATGATGATCCTGGCTCTGCCGTCCTCGTGATTCTGGCCGTAATACCAGCCGATATAGCGTCCTACCCGGAAAGCTTTTTGCGCGGTGAGCGCCTTGTTAGCCTCTCCTCTGAAACCGTCTGTTCCGAAATATTTTCCCATAAGAACAAGACCTGCCTTTCTATGAAGCTTTTTTTAATCAGGAAAATAATATCATAAATTCAAAAAAACTAATTAATTATTTTGTTTATTATTTTTGTGATTCAAAGGGGAGTCGCAGGGATTGAGAAGACCCGCTGTAAGCCAGCAATACATGGCCACATTAATGACGCCGCAATTAAGTGAAGCCTGGGCCGCATAAGTAACGAGCATACCAAGAAACACCCAGTCCAGAGCCTGAACAGTGTCATCGCCTCCGCAGAAGACCTTTCTCACCGAGATCACGATGGTGCGGAAAAGAATGAACACGTATGCGATAAAGGCGAAAACGCCCTGCGTTGCAAGCACATGAAGATATTCGTTGTGGGCCTTGGCCATGTAATACGATCCTTTGGTCCAGTTCGGATTTTCAAAGAATACCTCAGTGTAATTATCCAGACCGATTCCGGTAACCCAGTGATGAGGTATGCTCTCAAGTCCGTATTTCCAGTTGAGCAGACGGTCAGAACCAAGTCCCGCATCGACTGTACCATCGATTTCAGCCTGTGTTCTCTGGATCTCCTCGCTAAAGAAGTTAGTAGTGAAATGAGTAACGGCGAAAACCGCGGCAAATACCGCCAGAATGACCGCCGTCCTTATGAAAAACCTCTTCAGGACCTCTCTGGAGACCTTGCCTTTCAGCATAACCAATCCTGAAACAATGTAGAAAAACACCATTACGCCGAATCCGATCCACGCAAGCCTTGCCCTGCTCCCCATCATCGTATAGAAGACCAGCCCTGCAAGGACAGGCAGCAGATAACGGAAAGCCTTGTGCTTACATATCTTTTCGCAGAACAGATACGTTCCTGTTATGCCTGCGAGCAGGAATACAGAAAGGCCTCCGTAATAATTGCTGTTCTGCGTAAGTCCGTATGCAGCCCTGTCGTGCCTTACCAAAAGGCAGTATGCGATCTCTATGTTGAACGTTTGGAAGAAAGCTACAACGCCTTGTATAAGCGAGATAGCAAGCAATACCATAACCAGCTTTTTGCGGTATTCGGCAGACTTTATCCTTGAGCCTGAGAAAAACAGTGCAAAATATGCAAGAAAATGGAGAGGATTCTCGCCGACAAAAACATCACCGTCCGAATAGACTCCGGGATTTTTAGAGAACACTGCGGAAATGATCATGAAGAATACAAAGATCAGATAGAACACATCCGCCCAATACCAGTTTCCTGCCTTCCTTTTATCCGTAAGCTCAACGCTCTTGAAGAGCAGAACCGCAAGGGTTCCTATTATTCCGTAGAAACCGAAAAGAATCGGCTGGAATACCGACGGAAAGATGAACTCGGAGAAATTGCACAGAATGTCAGTTACGATCTCGCTTAACGGCATGAGAAGCATGATCAGAACCGTCAGCTTAAACAGGTTCTTTTCAGTGGCAAGTTGTCCTAAGCGCGTATCGTACATAAGTTTTGGCCTATTTCCTGATATGGTTGTACTTTATGATGCCATTGATGGTATAAAAGATCATGTAAAATGCCGCCTGGAATATGTTCAGTCCAATGAACCTGTAGGTTCTCCAGTTCAGGACCGCCGCATGGAACTTGTTGCCGGTCATTGAATCACTGGAGACCCTGTATTTAACGAGAGGCTCATCGATCCCGCAGACTTTAAAACCGTTCTTCAGGATCGAAAGCCAGCAGGCAAAGTCCTCGTGAAGATCCTTATCGTCTTCCGAAACCGGAGTGTAATGGAGGTAGATGTCCTTCATTACCAGTACGGAAGAGTTGGATATTACGTTCTGCTTCAAAAGCTTACGGTAAGTAACTTCCTTCGGCACGTGAAGCACCCAGGACAAAGGGTTTCCGGTCTTGCCGATATATCCCGTGCCTGTATAGACGAGATGACTTGCCGTTTCTTCCTGAAGCTTAACCTGCTTTTCGAGTTTGTCTTTCTCCCATATGTCGTCACTGTCAAGGAAAGCTATCCATTTCCCGAAAGCCTCATGAACGGCAGCAAGACGGGTCTTCAGAACACCTATGTTGGTCTCATTTGAAATACACTTAATCCTCGGATCCTTTCCCGCCATCTCTTCGATTATCTGCTTTGTCCTGTCAGTTGAACAGTCATCAACAACTATGACTTCCAAATTGTCATAGCTTTGGGAGAGTACCGAATTAACTGCTTCTTCTATTGTTTTTTCCGCATTGTATGCCGGAATTATCACGCTTATCAGATGCGTGCGTTCCTGTTCCACAAAATTCCCCTCAATAACTTACAATCTATCCTGTGAAAAATATAACAGTACGGATTGATAAATGCAAACAAACTGTGGAAAACAGTAATAAAAAAGTGCAGGTTCCGAAGAACCTGCACTATTCATTTTAGGTTAAGCCTTCCGGCGGCACCAGATTACTGGAGCTGTGTTCCACACTCAGGGCAGAACTTTGATGTCTGTCCGGGAGCCGGCTGCCAGCCGCACTTAGGGCACTTTGCAGGAGCGGGCTTTGCAGCACCGCAGTTCATGCAGTAGTTACCCTGGTTGCCTGCCTGACCGCAAGAGCATGTCCAACCTGCAGCAGCGGGAGCTGTGGGAGCGGGCTTCTGCGCACCGCAGTTCATGCAGTAGTTGCCCTGGTTGCCTGCCTGGCCGCAAGAGCATGTCCAGCCTGCGGGAGCTGCAGCACCTGCTGCACCCATTACTCCGCCAACTGCTGCGCCTGCAACAGGAGCTCCGCCCAGAGGAGCACCGCCCATAGGAGCGCCCATAACACCGTTGTTAGCCATTGTCATTGCAGCGACACCGAGCATACCGATGCCTGCGCCTGCACTGCCTGCGCCTGCCTCGTTAGAGCCAGCAGCTCTGATACCGTCTGCAACAGCACGGCCCTTGTAAGCGTTGAGAGCAGCCGGATCTCTTCCATAGATCTGCTCTGTCTGGATGCTCTGGATTCTCTGACGTGTCTCGTCATCAGGTGTAACAGAACCGATAGCGACTGCCTGAACGACAACGCCTCTTGTCTGGAGCCAGTCCTGATCGAGGACTTCAGCCATGTAGTTACGGAACTCACCCTGATGTGCAGGGAGCTGTGAGAACTTGATCGCATTGGGACCAAGGCTGCACTTGTTGAGAGCCTCAGTAATGTGATCGAGGAACTCAAGACGGGGCTGGAGGGGCTTTGAAGGTGTGCCCATGAAGTCGTCGTTGGTGTAAACATCAGCGATGTTACCGGAGATGTTCCTGAAGAATGTTACAGGGTCCTGGATCCTGTAAGAGAATGTACCGTTGAGGCGGATATAAACTGTCATGTATGCAGGATCTTCGTAGCTGACAGGAGAAGGTGTACCAAAGTTCTGGTTCCTGATCTCGAGTAAGTTAACGAAGTAAACTCTCTGCTGCTTGGAAAGCTCTCCGCCCTGCTTCATACGTGTCCATGCATCAACAACCGTCTTCTTGATGTTCTCGCCGAAACCGCCGGGAGCAAATACTGAAGGAGATGTTGAGGAATCCCATCTGTAGTAGCCGGCAACCATTGTAAAATCAACGATCTGTCCGCCGTCTACGAGCAGAAGTGCTGTTCCCTCAGGTACAGCGATAACTGAACCCTGTGAAATGATCTCTGCGCTTCCTACGTTGCGGCCCTTCTGGATACGGTTTGCACCCTTCTTAACAAGGATGTTGTCTCCCAGGGAATCGCATGTGAAGAATTCAAGATACTGATCTCTGACTTCGTCGCCAATCGAACCGGTAATTGTGCCGGCTACGTTCTTAATCAAGCTAATCAATCCCATAATTTATTCCTCCTGATATTTCTTTTTGGTCATTAAGACCACCATTTAGAATAATATCATTTTTTTGACAAAACAACAATGTATAACACACGTATACAAACTCAATAGTTGTAGAAGATCTGTCTTGTCATCGGGAAAAGCTCATGTCCTTTGATCTCGGGCACCTGAACGCGTTCCATATAGCAGGTCGCAACGACCGGGATACCGGTGAGCTTTGAAGCTTCTTCAATGATCTTCTCGCCTTCCGCGATGATCTCAGGCGTCGTCTCCTCCAGAAGGTTCGTGTTATGGAGGTATCCGTCGATCTTAAAGCCTGCAGCCTCCGAGAGGATCGCAGTCATCTGCGCGATCTGCTCAGGGTCTGACGTAAACGGTCTCAATGTATTGACCGCCATGAGGATCTGAGTGTCAGTGTTTTCGATCCTCTTTCTCATGGAACCCAGGACCGTGGCACCCATATCCTCGCCTCCGATATCGAAAACGCCCGTATAGGTCTCATCATCGAAGATTGAGAATATCTCTGCCGGAAGGACCGGCGCGTCAACGTTGGAACCGGCGTACATCGGTGAAATAACCCTGATGCCTGCCTCTTCGAGTGCCGGTGCACAGTCAGAAGACCTGTAGAAAGGATTGATGATGTCCAGGTCAGCGATCAGCAGGCGCTTTTCGGGCCATGCTTTTCTCTGAGCAAGCGACATGTTGACCGCAATTTCGGATTTTCCGCTTCCGTAAGCACCGATCACTATGCTTAAGCGATGATTTTCGTAAAACATCAGAACAGATCTCTCCTCTTGAAAAGGATAAAGCCGGCACCCGTTAACACGGCATACCAAATGACGGACTTAACCACGTATTCAAGGTTCTTCGTGGCATAAGACGTTGAAACGCCATCCATTTTCGCAACCTTGTCCTTATCGAGCATGATATCCTGCATCAGGCCGGACAAGACAAAGCTGTCAGTATAATCGATCTTCTCTTTATAGATCATTTCGCCTGAAGTCAGTCCCACTCCGTTGGGCATCTTATAGTCGCTCTGGAAGCCGGCGTTGGTTGCCTGGTATACAGGGTGGAAAATGTACCATGCCTTGCCTCCGCGGGCCGCTTCGGCAGTGTTTTCCTTTTTGAGCTTTTCAGCGTCTTCTTTCGTCAATGTACCCTGTTCAACCCTGAACTCGACCGCCTCGGTAAAGCACTTCTCATAGCTGTCGGAAGCGGCTTTCGGCATAGAGAACATTCCGGTAGCCATGCTGACACCGCTTATTACCATCGTAAACAATATCGCAAGGACAACAGGGATAGCGCGGTTGCGGAAAGCAAAGGCAATCGATGTGAAAAGTGCAGACAACACGAGCAGTACCGCTATCGCAGTCGCAAGTCTCGCAAAGATCTCACCGCCGTTCAGCATCGGTCCGAATCCGTTGATCTTAAGTCCCAGCATGCCGAAGCATATATAGACAACGCACCAGAAGACCGTGGTCAGCGACTGGGCTATGTTATTGCTCATGAAAACGGACAGCCTCGAGTGTTTAGCGATTATCTTGTTGCGTACAAAACCGTCACTTTGGTCCTTGCCGATGTAAAGGCACGTGAAAAGCGCCATGAACTTCGGCATCTCAGCGAAGAAAGCGCTTAATATCAGCCAGCATATGTACTGCTTCTCGTCACCGGTCATTTTCAGTTCACCGAAGCTGAACTCGAAGTCTCCGGATATTTCCAAAGTGAAAACAAGCCTGTAGAATGTTGCGATGAACAAAGGCCATAACATGCAGTAGAGCGTAAGTATCCAGAAAAACAGGTTGGAGCGGATCCTTCTTATCTCAAATCTTAATAGATTAAACATTGCCGTGACCTCCCACCAGATTGATGAAGTAGGTCTCAAGATCAGTATCGCGCGTGCTGACACGAGCAATATTGACGCCCTGCTTTGATGCTTCCGTTACCACATCCGTCAGGTTAAAGACACCCTTAACCTTGATGATACCAGTACCCTCTTCGATCCTGGCTTCAAGGCCCTTTCCAACGAGAACACGTAACAGGCCCTGAGGATCGGCGGAGAAGAAATCAGACTGAACACCGCCTGCGTTCTCGACGTCTTCCGTCGTGACTTCCCTGACGACCGTTCCGCCCTCAACGAACGCAAAATTGGTCGCGAGCTTGGAAAGCTCTGTAAGGATATGGCTTGAGATGATTATGGTAATGCCCTTCTCACGGTTCAAACGCTGGAGAAGGTCTCTTATCTCAATGATTCCCTGGGGATCCAGGCCGTTGATTGGCTCATCTAAGATGAGCATTTCGGGATTGCCCGCCATTGCCATGGCGATCCCGAGCCTCTGGCGCATACCCAGAGAGAACCTTCCGGCTTTCTTTTTCCCTGTGTTATCAAGCGAAACAAGCTTTAAGAGCTCATCGATAGAATCGTCGATCTTAAGCCCTAAGTTGATGTACTGGTAGATCAGGTTCTCGCGGGCCGACTTCGATGAATAGATGGACGGAAGCTCGACCAAAGCACCGATCTTGCCGTAGCCCTTATGGTCGAAACCGTATTCGACCTTGCCTGATGTGGGTTTCTGAAGACCCGATATGATCCTCATGATCGTGGTCTTGCCTGCGCCGTTCCTGCCGACGAGTCCGTAGATCGATCCCTTAGGGACCGAGAACGACATCTTCTTAAGGACCTCATGCTTGCCGTAATTCTTGCAGACATCGGTTACCTTGAGCATATAGTCCGATGAATTACTCATGTCTGACCCCCTGTTCCAAAAGTCAATAAATCGGACAATATGCTCAAGGTAACCGATGT
>SVJC01000189.1 GCA_015069215.1 Oscillospiraceae bacterium | reverse complement strand
ACCTGATCGAGGATCACTGCGACAGGTCAAACATTCCGGTAAGGTTTGCCGCGAGCAAGCTTATCGAAGGGGATCCTCTCGTCGAAAAGGCTCTGGATCTTGATGACAACGAGCTCGACATGTTAGGGCACATCGTTGACCAGATGGAGAAGGAGAGAGGCTTGGACCGCGCGGCGGCGATCGCTGACATGCGTTTCGGATTCATCAGGAAGTTCTGCGACGAGACTGTCATCAAGCCGCATGAGAGTAAGGAACACGAGCGCTCGAGAAAGATCGACAGGATCCTGACGGGAAAGTTTACGGCGATCCCGTTGTTCATACTCATTATGGCAACCGTATTTTTCCTGACGTTCAACGTCATCGGAAAGTTCTTCCAGGATCTTTTGGAACAGGGCATCGGAATGCTTACGGATCTCGTTGACGGCGCGCTTAAGTCTGCAAACGTTGCGGCGCCCATACAGTCACTTGTCATAGATGCGATCTTCAACGGCGTGGGAACCGTTGTGTCGTTCGTTCCCATTATAGTTGTATTGTTCTTCTTTCTTTCCATATTGGAAGACAGCGGATACATGGCGCGTGTTGCGTTCGTCATGGATAAGCTCCTCCGTAAGATCGGTCTGTCAGGACGATCCATCGTGCCGCTCCTTATCGGATTCGGCTGTTCGGTTCCCGCGGCGATGTCTACTAGGACTCTGCCTTCTACAAGGGACCGCCGCATGACGACGCTCCTGATACCGTTCATGAGCTGCTCTGCAAAGACACCGATCTACGCTTTCATCTGCGCAGCGTTCTTCCCTAAGTACGCCGGCTTCGTAATGACGGGCCTTTATGTGCTCGGAATACTCATAGCGATCCTGGTCGCATATGTCTCGAAAAATACAGTCTTCAAAGGCGAGGCCGTTCCTTTCGTAATGGAGCTGCCTAACTACAGAATGCCAGGTTTCAAGAACGTCGTAAGGCTCATGTGGGACAAGGCGAAGGACTTCCTGCAGAGGGCTTTCACGGTCATATTCATCGGTACGATCGTAGTATGGTTCCTTAAGACTTTCAATTTCAGGTTCAACATGGTCACTGATTCCGGAGACAGCATGCTTGCGGTGATCGCGGGCTATGTCGCTCCCGTTTTCGCGCCGTTGGGACTTGGCGACTGGAAGATTGTCACATCGCTGATCGCGGGATTCCTTGCCAAGGAAAGCATAGTGTCGATGCTTTCAGTGCTTTACGGAAGCGTCAGTACCATGACCGCTTCGCTGAGCATCGTCGATGCCGCTGCGCTTCTTGTTTTCTGCCTGTTGTACACTCCCTGCATCGCGGCGGTCGCTGCGGTAAAGAGGGAGCGGGGCACGTTGTTTGCAGCGGGGACCGTAGTGTTCCAGTGCGTCGTTGCATGGCTTGTGGCGCTGCTCGTTCATTTCATCGGAATGTTGTTTATCTGAACTTTTTCGAAAAAGTTTTACTAATCACGGGCCGTGCTGATGCGCGGCCTTTTAGGCATTTTAGGGGTAAATCGGAGCGGAAACACACTTTTCCGGGCGATGTGATAAAATATCGTTGATAAAATGAGGGAGAATTTGAATTATGAGAGACAGAAACAAAAATATTCAGATACTTGAAGAAACCCTCGCGATCTGCAGCAGGGGGTATTACGGTGTCAACGGCAACCGTGCCGAATGTAAGCTTTCAAAGCTTCAGATGCCCCAGGCGGAGGTCATTTTGCCCGAAGATGATATACCGTCTCTCGATCAGTTCGGGAGAAGGTTTACCACTGAATACAGATGTGAATACGGTGATTCGTTCGGTGCAGCGAGAAAGCTTGCCGCGGAAGGCAAGGAGTGCATCATGGTACTCAATTTCGCCAATGCTTTTCATCCGGGCGGAGGCGTAAGGAACGGCGCTACAGCACAGGAAGAAGACCTGTGCCGCAAGAGTTCTTTGTTGTTCTCGCTTGAGAGCATGCAGGCCAGGAGATTTTATAACTACAACTGGAAGCAGATGACCAATCTCGGAACCGATGCGGTGATAATCACTCCGCGCGTTGAGATCATCAGGGACGACGAAAATGAGCTTCTCGAAGAAAGCGTCGTCGTTGCGGTCATGACATGCGCTGCGCCCGACATCAGGGAAGGCATGGCGGACATGACGCAGGAGGTTTACGAGAAGATGATCTATGACAGGATCATGAGGATGCTCGTATGTGCGGCGAGCCGCGGATATAACAACCTCGTTCTCGGTGCCTGGGGATGCGGTGCTTTCGGAAACGATCCTAAGACGATGTCAGATCTCTTCAAGAAGGCTGCAAGAGAGACGGACGGGCTTTTCGAGACGATGGAATTTGCGATAATAAGAAATGACGAGAGACCGGAAAACTTTAACGAGTTCTCGCGCAATTTTAAGACCGGAGACTGAAATAATGCAGAACGCAGAAAAAGACAAGCGGTATAAACTTAAAGAGAGGATCCCGTTGGTGATCCTCCATTATTTGATGGGTGCATTTTCGGCCAACGCCTACATGCTCATCAGGTTTGACAGGAGATTCTGGATACCTGCGCTTATATGTTTTGCGCTGGCATTCGTACTGCCTGTGTTCTGCGCGGGAGGGTTCCCCGGAAAGCGTCTCAAAGGCTGTTATTACGGCCTGAAGATGCTTTTGATGTTCCTCGTGTCCACGTGCGTGTCGGTGGCAGTCTTCGTAGTTACGATGGTCTATATCGGCAAGGAAGGGTTCTTTTCCTGGTGGCCGGCGCTCGTTATCCCGTATACTGCCGAACTCTTCTATTTCTGGGTCGGAATCATCGTTGTTTACATCAACTCCAAGCAGCTGGGCCTCAAGTACAGGCTGATCGGAATACTATGCGGCATGATCCCGGTCGCACATCTTTTCGCGCTCGGGCTCATAATCAAGAAGGCCGATTACGAGATCAGGCTTGAGTACGCCAAGAACAAGCTCGACCTGGCGAGGGAGAAGGATCAGGTCTGCAAGACCCGCTATCCGATCCTCAT
>SVJC01000022.1 GCA_015069215.1 Oscillospiraceae bacterium | reverse complement strand
ATTACTCTCTAACAATTACACTTTCTATGGTACTAAAGGAGTTGTCTCATTTTGCTTGGAGGCGCATCTTCACGCCCGGCGCGGAACGCCGGATCAGCTTTGGTTGTTGCGTAAACTTTTTCGTAAACAAAACCGGCCAAAATGTTTACGAAAATCTTTACTTTGTCCAAAAGTAAACTTAAAAGTAAACTTTTTGAGGTCAAAAGTTTACGCTAAAGTTTACGTTGTTTTTTACCCGGGCATCGTCCGTAGCCGGGACATTCCCGATATGTTTTGAAAAATTAGGGGCTGCCTCTTGAAGTGAACAGATCACTTGTGAAACAGCCCCCTTATTATTCCTTCTGTTTTTAATCTCAGAACTCTTCTGCCAAAGCTCCGAGGTACTGACCGTAATTGGTCTTGTTCATCGCGTCAGCAAGGCTCCTGAAATCATCCTCGTTGATCCAGCCCTTGCGGAGCGCGATCTCTTCAAGGCATCCGATCATGTTGCCTGAACGCTGTGCCGCACGGATGGCGCCTGCGGCTTCATAGAGGCTGTCAGCTGAACCTGCGTCAAACCATGAGAACTCCTTGCCCAATGCGATTACCTTGAGGTTGCCGCGCTTGAGGTACTCCTCGTTTACGGATGTGATCTCGAGTTCGCCCCTTGCGGAAGGCTTGATGTTCTCAGCGATCTGAACTACGTCAGGGCCATAGAAATAAAGTCCGGGAACGATATAGTTCGACTTCGGCTTGGAAGGCTTCTCCTCGATGGAAACTGCTTTTCCGTCGCTGTCGAATTCGACTACGCCGAAGGCTCTCGGGTCTGCGACATAGTAACCGAAGATGGCTGCATCGCCTTCCTTAACGAACTCTGCCGCCTGTCTTAACTTGCGCTTGAAGAAAGGTCCGTAGAAGATGTTGTCTCCCAATGCGAGGCATACGGAATCGTTTCCGATGAACTCCTTGCCGATAATGAATGCATCGGCGATACCTCTCTGAATCTTCTGCTCGATATATGTAATGCTTATTCCCAAATGAGAACCGTCGCCCAAAAGATCGGTGAAAGGTTTTGTGTCATCCGGCGGCGTAATTACAAGGATCTCCTTGATCCCCGAATTCATGAGTACGGACATCGGATAGTAGATCATCGGCTTGTCGTATACGGGAAGCAGGGGTTTGCAGACCGGTTTTGTGACCGGATAAAGACGCGTGCCTTTGCCGGCAGCGAGGATAATGCCCTTCATATGAATAACTCCTTGGATATCAGTATTCTTTTACAATTATACATAAGAAAGGCTGAAAAATAAAGGTCCTCCGACTATGGAGGACCGGATCTGGAGCGGGTTACGAGGCTCGAACTCGCGACATTCAGCTTGGGAAGCTGACACTCTACCAACTGAGTTAAACCCGCGTCAAAAGTGCAAAAACACTATATCAGACAACAGTTGCAAAATCAAACACGGGGGCCATCGTAACGTGCTGGTCTTCAGCAAACGAGACGAAGTTATCAGCCAGTTCATGCCTGAATCCGTCCTTCTCGTACGGGAGCCAGAACTGCGTGTCGGAGAAGTTGGCCCAGATGAGCATATAGGCGCAGAGTCTGCCGCCCTCACAGCCCGTCAGAGCACCAAGCATGTCGGTAAACCAGGTGGTGCTTGCGTTCCCTTCGGGAGCAAGACCTTCAAAGTACCCTTCGGGTGTTTCGAGGGCACGGTAACCTGTCTCAGTGAGCGCAACGATCTTTTCGTGAAGCTTCGCGCACTGGGCAATGTTATCCAGTGAACTCTGAAGTCTTCCCTTGAATCCGTCACCGAAATGGGGATGGTCGTGGTAGTAATCAAGTCCCATTATGTCTATCACGTCGTCACCGGGATATCTTGCGAGATAATCCATTCCGGAGGCCACGGGGCCGTTCGGTGAATATGCTACGGCAAAGCTCTTTACGCCTTTGACGTACATCAGATAGTTGACCGTATAGCGGAACAGCTCAACAAATTCCTCATCAGCAAGGTACTCCCTGCCCCACCAGAACCAGTTGCCGTTATCCTCGTGGAAAGGTCGGAAGATCATGGGGATCGGGTCGCCTTCTAAATCTACGCACTTGTTCGCGAAATCAGCGATCAGATCAAGGAAACGCAGATACTTTGCGTTAAGGTCTCCGCCTTCCATTATCCTGTGCGCGCAGTCGCCGTCAGTGTTGTTGGCGGAAAAATCGTAAAACTCTTCGCCGCCCAGAGTGAAGTTCGGCATGTGGGATGAGAGCGTGACGATGCAGCCCTGTCTGTGAAGGTTCTTGACGGTCTTTATGAGATCGTTCATCTTGCCTTCGTAACCGAGGAAGCTTAATGTATCAACGCCAACAACGGCAGGGTGCTTTCCGCAGAGATTCCTGCAATCGGATTCCGTTCCGTCGTTGGCCTTTATGGTCACGCCGATATGTCCGGCGTTCTGATGGCCGAACATTATCTTGTCCGAATATGAATACTTTCTCAAGAGCTCAAGCAGCTCAAGCAGCTTGGGCGATCTTTCGTATATAAATCCGCTCTCCATTTGAAGCCGTCCTTATTTGTTTCCGTTGTATCTTGCCGGACCGTATTTCTTGCCCTCGGGTATCCTGCTCTTGCGCGTAAAATCACCGAACGGGTCATTGATATCGGAGATGTCTCCTCCGAGCTTCTGGATAGCAGACATCATCTCATAGAAAAGGTCTCTGTCTATGGAATCCTGATGTCTGTTGATGTAGTTCTTCATCAATGCGACCGCACGGTCATCACCGTATTCTGCAAGGCAGATGACGGCATAGATCTTGTTTGTCATCGCGCGGAAAGCATGTCTCAATGTCTGATAGATCTCTTCTGAAGGCTGTGCCATGCCGATCTCTGCGAGCATTATGACGATATCCTCGGCAGGTCCTTCAAGGCCCGTATCGGTGTTCTCCTCAATGAGGTCCATGAGGATCGGCACGGATACTTCAGCGCCGCCTACAACGTAATCCTTGATGGATTCAGCAACGAATTCCTTCGTCTGGTGATAGCTCATGAAACGGTCCAGAACGGCCTTTACGAAGCAGAATTCCTTCATCTTGATAAGAACGTCAAGGCACGCCTTAACCTTCTGATATTCGATCTCGAAAAGCTTATCCTGATCGTCTAACTCATCCTCGGTCCATGCGGCATCACCGATCAGGTTGCTGCAGTAATCCCTTACGCTGTCCCTGTCCTCAGCTGCGATGCTTGCGATGAGTGCGTCAGGAACACCGCAGTCCAAAGTGACTGCACTGTATTCAAGAGCTTCCTCTTTTTCTTCAAGGGACATGCTGTCGAAATACTCACGGAGCGACTTGCCGCCCAGCTTTTCGTCAGGCTCATTCTCAAGCGTCTCCTTGGCCTTCTCAGTCTCTTCGCGGGCAACATCCTGGATATATTCCTCAAACGATGCCGCATCGCTTCCCTCGGGCACCTCGCCCATCTGGTCGCCAAACTCATCGAGCTTCTGCTCAAGGATCAACGCTCCGATCTGGTCATATCTCTTAAGGACTTCCTTGATCTCTTCAGTCATTTACTTGCCTCTCTCCATGCTTCATTAAGAAGTTTATTCTACACGAAAATCAGTCTCACGGGCAATAAAAAAGCACCGCAATTTTGCGGTGCTTTTAGTGGAGGTACCACCCAGATTTGAACTGGGGATCAGGGTTTTGCAGACCCACGCCTTACCACTTGGCTATGGTACCGTTGGTGACCCGTACGAGAGTCGAACTCGTCACTCCACCGTGAAAGGGTGATGTCTTAGCCGATTGACCAACGGGCCTCTTATGGTAGCGGCAGTGGGATTCGAACCTACGACCTGCCGGGTATGAACCGGACGCTCTGGCCAGCTGAGCTATGCCGCCATAAAAGTTGCTTTGAAATTATATCTAGTCGGCGAAAATAAGTCAATAGTATCAACAAAAGTATTTAGAAATGCTTGAGGAGCCTGTCGTTCTGTCTTCTGACCTCATCCCTGTGCCGTTCGGACAGATAGATCATGTTGGCAAGCCTGGAGGCCTTTTTAAATGCACGTTTCTCAAACAATTCGACTATGACAAGCCACGCGGCATACAGCATGAATATCAGTGCCACGATTATGAATGCGACCAGGATCCTGTAATCGTACGTGTTATAAACCCTCTCATAGCCGGGCAATGAGCTCTCTACGACCGTTTGGGCGGTTTTGTAAAAAGCACTCAGGATGGTCAGGGCGATCACAAGAAGAACACCCAGCACGATAAAAGAGATCTTCAGTCCCTTTTTGCTGAGCTTGAAGAAGGGCGGTATCTTTTCGTACTGCTCCTGAAAAAGTTCATTAAATACCTGATCGTTATCCAGTCCCATAAAAGAATATTAACATACGCCAAATGAAAAAGGAGTTGTCTCATTTTGCTTGGAGGCGCATCTTCACGCCCGGCGCGGAACGCCGGATCAGCTTTTGTTGTTGCGTAAACATTTTCGTAAACAAAACCGGCCGAAATGTTTACGAAAAACTTTACTTTTCAAAAAAATAAACTCAAACGTAAACTTTTGAGCACAAAAGTTTACGCTTAAGTTTACGTTGTTTTTTTCCGGGCATCGTCCGCAGCCGGGACATTCCCGATATGTTTTGAAAAATCAGGGGCTGCCTCTTGAAGTGAACAGGTCACTTGTGAGACAGCCCCTTTAAGTCTGATTCAAATGGTAATACTGGATTACTTGAGCTCGAGCTCAGCGCCGCAACCATCGAGCTTCTTCATAAGCTCATCAGCCTCGTCCTTGGAGACGTTCTCCTTGAGGGCAACAGGAGCCTTCTCAACGAGCTCCTTAGCTTCCTTAAGGCCCATACCAAGAACATCCTTAACTGCCTTGATAACGCCCATCTTGGAATCACCGAAGCTCTTGAGCATAACTGTGAACTCAGTCTGCTCAACAGCTGCAGCTGCGCCTGCGCCAGCGCCTGCACCTGTAGCAACAACTGCTGCAGCAGAAACGCCGAACTCTTCTTCGATTGCCTTCTCAAGATCGAAAAGCTCGATTACGGAAAGGCCCTTAATTTCTTCAAGAATGCTTGTAACTTTCTCACTAGCCATTTTAAGTTTCCTCCTATGAAATTTTAGCTAATTACTCTGCGGGTGTTTCCGCGGGTGCTGCAGCCTCTTCAGCTGCGGGTGCTTCTACGGGAGCACCGCCTTCTTCCTGCTTCTTCTCAGCAACTGCCTTTACGAGCATAGCGAGCTTCGTAAAAGGGAAAAGCAAAGAATAAGCGACCTGAGTCTGGAGTGTTTCCGGATCCGGTACCTTGGACAGTGCGATAACATCGTTTACGGAAGAGATCTTGCCGTCAATGATGCCGCCCTTGATTTCCATGGGCTCAAAGTCTTCGCTGAACTTAGCGAGTACTTTTGCAGGAGCGATGATGTCCTCAGAGTATCCTACTGCCGTAGGGCCCTGGAATACGTCATCGAGTCCTTCGAAGCCAAGCTCTTTAAATACGCGTCTGAGAACTGTGTTCTTGATGACTGCGAACTTAACGCCGTTCTTACGGAGCTCTGCACGCATCTGTGTGTCCTGAGCTACAGTAAGTCCGCGGGTAGCAACAAATACATAAGTTGTAGCACCCTTGAGTTCAGCTACAAGATCTTCAACACGCTGCTGCTTAGCTGCCAGAATTTTCTCACTGGGCATATTGGTTTTTCCTCCTTGTTTTATTTTGTATTAAAAACCCCCTGTGCTTCGAGCCTAGCGGTTCAAACCAAGGGGGACAGATTAATTCATGAGAATTAAAAGCTCCTTCCTCGGCCGGCCGTCCGGTAACCGGACATTTCAGAAATCACATTGCAGTGACTTCGCCCGCTGTCTTTGGCAGGAAAGGTATTTAATTGTAGTTGGTCAAGGTCTTATCAGACGAACTTCTGAGCGTTGACCTTGATTCCGGGGCCCATCGTTGTAGCAATGGAGCAGTTCTTTATGTACTGACCCTTTGCTGCAGCCGGCTTAGCCTTGATGATTGCATCCATGAGAGCCTTGAGGTTCTCTTCGATCTTCTCGGGTCCGAAAGAAACCTTTCCGATCGGGCAGTGGATGATGTTTGTCTTGTCGAGTCTGTACTCGATCTTACCGGCCTTAACTTCGTTAACAGCCTTAGCAACATCCATTGTAACGGTTCCTGCCTTAGGGTTAGGCATGAGTCCCTTAGGACCTAATACCTTACCGAGCTTACCGAGCTTACCCATCATGTCAGGGGTTGCTACGATAACGTCGAAATCGAACCAGTTCTCGCTCTGGATCTTGTTGATCATATCGTCGTCACCAACGAAATCAGCGCCTGCTGCAGTTGCCTCATCAGCCTTGGGGCCCTTAGCGAGTACGAGTACTCTCTTTGTACGGCCTGTACCGTGAGGAAGAACGACAGCGCCTCTGACCTGCTGGTCAGCGTGACGTGAGTCAACGCCCAAACGGACGTGGAGCTCTACTGTCTCGTCAAACTTTGCTTTACCTGTCTCGCAAACGAGCTTGGCAGCATCTGTAGGATCATAGAGAACGGATCTGTCTACAAGCTTTGCAAGCTCGGCATATCTTTTGCCTTTGTTCATAGCTTACGTTCCCCTTTCTTAATCCTTAACGACAATGCCCATGGAACGTGCAGTACCTGCAACCATTCTTGCGCATGCCTCTACGTCAGACGCGTTAACATCAGGCATCTTGATCTTAGCGATCTCTCTGCAGTCATCCATTGTGACTGTAGCTACCTTCTCTGTGTTAGGACGTCCTGAAGCCTTCTCGATCTTTGCAGTCTTCTTAAGAAGAACCGGTACCGGCGGAGTCTTCGTGATGAACGTGAACGAACGGTCTGCATAAACTGTAATGATTACAGGAATGATGAGACCTGCGTCCTTAGCTGTTCTCTCGTTGAACTCTTTGACGAAGCCGGCGATGTTGATACCGTGCTGTCCAAGAGCTGGTCCGACCGGCGGCGCGGGTGTTGCTTTGCCTGCAGGTATCTGAAGCTTTACATAACCTGTGACTTTCTTAGCCATACTGGCCACCTCCCAAATAGATTTTTATTATCAATGGCCCGAAGACCAGTAATAAACTTGATTAAACTTTTCTTACCTTGATGAAGTCGAGCGTTACAGGTGTCTCACGGCCGAACATGGATACCGTAACGGTGACCTGCTGCTTCTCTTCGTTGATGTCCTTAACGACAGCCTTGCTGTCCTTGAAAGGACCGTCGGTGATGATGATGAGATCGCCGACCTTGTAATCGACCTCGACATTCGCGGGAACGATGAGGCCCATCTTTATAAGGTCTTCTTCCGTCATCGGGGACGGCTTGTTCGGATCAGGTGCAACAAAGCCCGTAACACCGTTTGTGTTGCGGATCTTGTACCAGAGGTCCTTGTCAACCTTATCGTTATTGCCGTACACAAGCTTCAGGAACAGGTAGTTGGGGAACCTGAGCTTCTCAACTTCCTTACGCTTACCGTTCTTCGTCTCAACAACGATATCGGTAGGCAGATAGACCTGCTGGATGATGTTCTCCATCCCCTGAGCCCTTGCGTAATTTTCGATAGAAGTCTTAACCTTCTTCTCATAACCGCCGAAGGTATGGATTATGTACCACTTCGCTTCATTGTTATCCGGCATTTATATAACTCCTAAATATCCTGGGGTCCCTTAGCCTGCACTTGACTCGGTCGCTGCTGCAGTCGTTGTCTCGGAAGCAGCTGTTGTCTCCGAAGCTGATGTCTCCGGAACTGCTGCCGTGGTTGCAGTCGTTTCTACGATGTTGTAGAAACCGATCTTATCGAGCACCCAACGTCCGCCTGAACCGATGATCGTAAGATATACAGCAAAAAATACGATAACCAGCAGAACGACGGCAGAAGTCTTAGCGAGCTTCTCCTTAGTGGGCCATGTGACTCTCTTCAGCTCCGCGATGACGTCAGAAAACGCCTTTGCGATACGCTTGAAAATATTACCCTTCTTGTCAGCCATCTTAATTGTCCTTCGGGATTACTTGGATTCCCTGTGAATGGTGTGCTTACGGCAGAAAGGGCAGTACTTCTTGAGCTCGAGCCTCTCTGTGTTGTTCTTCTTGTTCTTGTATGTCTGATAATTTCTCTGCTTGCACTCTGTGCATGCGAGTGTCAGCTTATCACGAGCACCGGCCTTTGCCATGGTCCAATTACCTCCGAAACCTTTTGTTTCCTTGCCTTTAGGGCTTCCCTGAAGCGTTTTGCACGCAAACTAAAAAAGCCCCCTTGCGGGATTAGCTTGAAGATTTTATCACAGGCTTCCCTCAAAAGTCAACTCAATATTAGCTTCTTCGCGATCTGAGTTCCGCTTCGACGTCATCGATCGTGATACCCCTGTCCACCATCAGAACGAGAAGATGGTACTGGAGGTCTGCGATCTCGCCGATGATCGCCTTTCTGTCGCGCTGTGAAGCAGCGATCACAACCTCTACCGCCTCTTCACCGAGCTTCTTGGAGATCTTGTCGGTTCCCTTGTCGAAAAGATAATTGGTGTAGGAACCCTCTACCGGATTTGCTTTTCTGTCGGTGATTACGCTGTAGAGCTCTTTCATGATGTCCATATCATTTCTCCTTATTCTTCTTTGTTGTCTTTCAGATAGTCCCATTCGTTAAGGGGCGTATAAAAACATGAGCGGTTGCCGGTGTGGCATGCGGCTCCCGTCTGGTCGATCTTGTAAAGGAGCGTGTCCCTGTCGCAGTCGATGCTCGCGCTGATGACCTTCTGAACGTGCCCTGAGGTCTCGCCCTTTTTCCACTGTGCCTTGCGCGATCTTGAATAGTAGTGCATGTATCCGGTCTCGCATGTCATGCGGAATGCCTCATAGTTCATGTAAGCCATCATGAGGACTTCGCCCGTCTCATGGTCCTGCGTGATCGCAGGGACCAGGCCGTCGCTGTTCTTCTTCATGTTTGCCCACATCGTAAGGCTCTCAGGGATCTCTCTTACGGGGATCCCCTTTCCGGCAAGGAACTTCTTAAGGTCTGATATCGCGATCTCGCCGAAGTGGAAAAGGCTTGCAGCAAGAACTGCGTCTGCCTTGCCGTAAGCGACCGCATCTTCAAAATCCTGAAGGCTTCCCGCTCCGCCTGAAGCGATGACAGGAACTCCCACCGCCTCCGAGATCATGGAAGTGATCACATTATCGTAGCCTGATTTAGTGCCGTCCTTATCCATTGAAGTAAGGAGGATCTCTCCTGCTCCTAACTGAACTGCCTTCTTTGCCCATGCAAGAGCATCAAGTCCCGTGGGCTTTGTACCGCCTGCGATGACCACCTCATATCCTGAGGGGAATCTGTCATCGCCTTCCCTGGACTTAACGTCGATCGCCGCGACGATGCACTGGGAACCGAACATATCAGATGCTCTCTTAATGAAATCGGGATCCTTGACTGCTGCGGAATTGAGCGATACCTTGTCTGCTCCCGCGTTAAGGAGTGCCCTGATGTCGTCGGTCGTACGTATGCCGCCGCCTACCGTAAAAGGAATGAAGACCTGCTCTGCCACGCGGCGTGCCATCTCAACGGTGGTGTCTCTTGATTCGAGTGTTGCCGTGATATCCAGGAAGACAAGCTCGTCGGCACCGGACATGTTATATGTCCTTGCGCATTCGACCGGATCGCCCGCATCTCTTAAGGATACGAAATTGACGCCCTTGACGACTCTTCCGTCCTTGACATCGAGACAAGGGATTATGCGTTTCGTAAGCACTTTGCCAGATCCACCTTTCCTTCGTATATGGCCTTGCCGATGATGACGCCGGCACAGCCTGATGTCTTAATGAGCTCAACGTCGGCATCTGAGCCGATGCCGCCTGAAGCGATAACTTCGAGGCCCGTCTTCTCAACCATTTCTTTTGTTGCCTCGGTAGCGGGACCCGTGAGCATTCCGTCTCTTGAAATGTCGGTGAACACTACCGTCGTAGCGCCGATCTCCCTGCACTTGAGCGCGAAATCGACTGCCTTGAGCGTGGAATCCGAAGTCCATCCGTTGACGGAAACATAACCGTCATGGGCATCGATGCCGATGGCGACCTTGCTGCCGTACTTTTCGATGGCCTTTCTCGTGAACTCGGGATCCTTTACCGCCGCGGTTCCAAGGACTGCGCGCGATACGCCGTAATCCTCGATCCATTTCGAAAGAGTATCCATGTTGCGGATACCGCCGCCGGTATCGACCTTGAGTCCGGTCTTCTCGGCGATCTCCTTTATGATCAGGTGGTTTTCGGGAACACCGCTTTTCGCGGCATCCAGGTCGACCACATGGATCCACTCGGCTCCTGCCTCCTTGAAAGCATAAGCCTGATCGAGCGGAGAATCGTTATAGACGGTTACGTCATCGTATTTTCCCTGTCTGAGGCGGACGCATTTTCCGCCGATCAGATCGATTGCGGGCAGTATTATCATTATCTGGTCCTCATTGCGAATTTATTCAGGATCTGAAGGCCGGCCTCGCCGCTCTTCTCAGGGTGGAACTGCGTTGCGAAAACGTTGTCATGCTCGAGCGCGCAGCAGTACTTGATCCCGTACTCAGCATAACCTGCGGCATCATCCTGATGCTCGGGAATGCAGTAGTACGAGTGGACGAAGTAAACGTAGTCGCCTTCGGTAAGGATCGATCCCTTGCAGTCAACCAGCTTATTCCAGCCGATCTGCGGAACCTTGAGATCAGTTGTCTCAAACCTTCTTACCCTTCCCGGGATGATGCCCAGTCCGGTAACGTAATCGCCCATGGCGGAACCGAGATTAACGCCTTCTTTTGAACCGTCCATCAGGAGCTGCATGCCAAGGCAGATGCCAAGGAAAGGCTTTCCGCTGAATGCGGAATCGATGATGACGCTGTCCAAGCCCTTGCTTCTCAAGTTCTCCATGGCGGGAGCAAAAGCGCCGACGCCGGGAAGGATGACCCCCGAGCTTGCGGAGATCACCTTCGGATCACTCGTTATGACTGAATCGTAATTCAGGTATTTGAGGGCTTTCGCAACGGAGGCGAGGTTGCCCATTCCGTAATCAATGATCGCGATCAAAGGATCAGATTTCCTTTCCTGTGATAAGTCTGTAGCACTCGCGGTACTTTTCTGCGGTCTTGTCGATGATCTCCTGCGGGAGATGAGGTGCCGGATATGTCTTATCCCAGTCGAGTGTCTCGAGCCATTCTCTCAAGAACTGCTTGTCGAAGCTCTTCTGTGCGTGACCGGGCTCATACTCGGATGCATCCCAGAATCTTGAAGAGTCAGGTGTGAACATCTCGTCGCATACTGTGAGAACGCCGTCGATCTTGCCGAACTCGAACTTTGTGTCCGCAAGGATGAGGCCCTTTGTAAGAGCGTACTCGGATACTTTCTTATAAAGCGCCAGAGATGCGTCTCTCAGAGCGGAAGCATCCTCCTGGCCGATAAGGTCGACCAGCTGGTCGTATGTGATGTTGATGTCGTGACCCTCGTCAGCCTTTGTTGAAGGTGTGAAAAGAGGCTCGGGGAGCTTGTCGCCCTGTACCATTCCCTCAGGCATCCTGATGCCTCCGACGGTTCCGGACTTCTTGTATTCCTTAAGCGCGGATCCTTCGAGATAACCTCTTACGATGCACTCAGCGGGAAGCATTGAAGCCTTCTTTACGAGCATGGATCTGCCCTCGAGCTCTTCCTTGTACTTGTCAAAGCCCTGGGGATACTTGGAAACATCAGTCGTGATGACGTGATTGGGGATGATGTCCTTGGTGAAATCGAACCAGAAAGCGGAAATGGAAGAAAGAACTCTTCCCTTGTCCGGGATCAGCTCGTCGAAAATGACGTCAAAAGCGGAGATCCTGTCGGTAACAACGAGCAGGAGGCTGTCGCCTAAGTCATAGATGTTTCTTACCTTGCCCTGTGCGAGCAGCGGCTTGTCGATAAAACTTGTGTCCTTGATCAACATATTCTGTACCCTCCGGTAAATTATAAGCTTCCTTTTGTGGAGACGATCTGGTCAGCAAACCTGGGATCCGTTTCCGTTGCCATTCGAAGCGCTCTTGCGAGAGCCTTGAACATGGCCTCTGCCTTGTGGTGATCGTTTGCGCCGTACGGTGCGCTGATGTGGAGCGTTATGCCTGCGTTGAAAGCGAAGCTCCTGAAGAATTCCTCGAAGAGCTGCGTATCCATCTCGCCGCACTTGTCGCCTGAGAACTCAGCATCAAATACGATGAACGGCCTTCCCGAGATGTCGATGATGGCCTTTCCGAGTGCCTCGTCCATGGGAATAGCAGCGGAGCCGAAACGCCTGATGCCTACCTTGTCGCCCAGAGCCTTTCCGATCGCCTGACCCAGAACGATCCCGACATCCTCGACTGAGTGATGCGCATCAACTTCCAGATCGCCCTTGCACTTGATATCCATGTTGATACCGGAGTGCTTGGAAAGAGCTGACAGCATGTGGTCGAAAAAACCAATGCCGGTATCGATGTCATAGGTACCGTTTCCGTCAAGATCGACCTTAACGGTGATGTCGGTTTCCTTTGTCTTTCTAGCGATCTCAGCTGTTCTCGGCATTTGTGATCTCCTCCTTGACGGTCTTGATAAACTGTTCCATCTCTTCCATCGTTCCTATCGAGATGCGGAGACGGTCGTTTATTCCGGGCGTTTTGAAATACCTTACAAGTATACCCTTTGCTTTAAGATTTTTATATAACGTTTCAGCGTCAATACACTTTGGAGGCCTTGCGAAAATGAAGTTTGCGGACGAATCCGGCATGTCGAAGCCGATCGCCCTGAGTTCCCCGACCGTGTACTTTCTTGTCTTGAGCAGTTCTTCCCTGCACTTCTTGTGATAGTCGACATCCCTTATCGCTGCGGCTCCTATGGCCTGCGCAAGCCTGTCGACAGGGTATGAATTGAAAGAATCCCTTGCCCTCAGAAGTCCCTCGATCAGTTCTTCTGAAGCGATCGCGTAACCGATCCTCATGCCCGCAAGACTGTAGGACTTGGATGTGGTCCTGACAACGCAAAGGTTCGGATACTTCGGAAGCAGGCTTACCGCGGTCTCGTAGTTCTCCTCGAAATATGCATAAGCCTCGTCGATCAGTACGACAGAATCGGGATTTGCCTCGCAGATCTTTGCGATGTCTCCCAGGGAGATCGCTCTTGAAGTGGGCGCGTTCGGGTTTGCGATCGCGATGCCGCAGTTGGGGATCCCTTCATAATCCGAAGGCTCAAGCCTGAAGTCCTCGCGGAGGGGGATCTTTTTCGGACGGATGTTGTAGAACTCCTCATAGACCGGATAGAAGCTGTATGAGAACTCCGGCGTGAGTACCGGAAGATCAGTGTCGGGCTCCTTCTCAAAGAATGTCTGAAAGCAAAGTGCGAGCACCTCGTCAGATCCGTTTCCGACAAAGACCTGTGAAGGCTTTACGCCTTCTACTTCAGCGACTGCTTCAACTATCGGCGTCGCGTTCGTGTCCGGATAGAGCCTTAAGGTTGCCGTGTCAAACTCCGCGATCGCCTTTTTTACGGCAGGCGACGGAGGGAAAGGGTTCTCATTCGTGTTCAGTTTAATGAACTTCTCCCCTGCCTTGGGCTGTTCGCCCGCGACATAGGGAGTAGTCTGATTGATCGTTTTATTCCAAAATCTGCTCATGATTCCTCGAATCTGGTTCTGACGGCTGCCGCGTGACAGGTCAGACCCTCGCTGTCCGCGAATGCGGCAACATCCTTGTATACGTCAAGAAGCGCCTCGCGGCTGTAATTTATAACGCTCATCTTCTTATAGAAGTCGCCTGTGTTAAGGGGCGAGAAGAACCTTGCGGTTCCGGAAGTCGGGAGCGTGTGGTTAGGTCCTGCGAAATAATCTCCAAGGGGCTCCGGTGTCCAGTTGCCGAGGAACATCGCACCACAATTGTTGATCTTTTCAGAGAACTTCTCAGCATCTCTTACACAGATCTCAAGGTGCTCGGGAGCGATCTCTTCTGAGAAGCCTACTGCCGTATCGAGGCTGTCGCATACGATGATCGCGCAGTAATCCGCAAGTGATCTCTCAAGTATGCCGTTTCTCTCGGCAGCGTCAGATCTTCTGTCTACAGCTTCCAAGACCTTTTCGGCCAGCTCCCTTGAATCGGTCAGGACGATGGCTGAAGCCATCTTGTCGTGTTCTGCCTGAGAGAGCATGTCAGCAGCCACGAACTCGGGGTTTGCCGAATCATCTGCGATTATGAGGATCTCTGAAGGGCCTGCGAACATGTCGATGTCGACCTGTCCGTATACCAGTCTCTTCGCGGTATTGACGTAGATGTTTCCGGGGCCGCAGATCTTGTCGACTCTCGGGATTGTCTCCGTTCCGTAAGCCATTGCCGCGATTGCCTGGGATCCGCCCATTCGGTAGATCTCCGTAGCTCCCGCGATCGAAGCAGCTGCAAGGATCACCGGTGCGATCGAGCCGTCTTTTCTCGGCGGGGTCGCGAAAACTATTCTCTTAACGCCCGCAACTGAAGCAGGGATAACGTCCATCAATACTGTTGACGGAAGAGGTGCCGTGCCGCCCGGAACATAGATGCCTGCGGTGGTGATGGGTCTTACCCTTACGCCTACCTGTGCGCCGTTTCCGTTATCGGTCATGAAGCCCTGCTCTTTCTGGTGCTCGTGGAATCTCCTGATGTTGGCAGCGGCTTTCTCCATGACTTCAAGGAGCTTGGGATCTACTTCAGATCTTGCCTTGGCGATCTCTTCATCGGTAACTCTGAGGTCTTTTGCCTCGAGCTTTACACCGTCGAACTTCTCAGTGTATCCGAGAAGTACGGCATCGCCGTTCTCCCTGATGTTGTCGATTACTGCCTGTACAGTGTCGATGACGGGCTTTAAGTCCATCTTGCCCCTGATACCGAGCTTTTCGACTGTACTCTTCAGGTTTTCTTTTGTGCCTTCCACGAGTTTGCAGCGCATATTATGATTCTCCTTCTTCTAAAGCTTCACGGAGTTTGGAGATCATGGGCTTGATCTCGTCAGCTTTCATCTTCATGGACACGCGGTTAACGACGAGTCTTGCGGATATGTCAGCGACGGTCTCAAGTACATCAAGTCCGTTCTCGTAAAGCGTTCTTCCTGATTCGACAATGTCGACGATCACCTCTGCGAGGCCCGTCAACGGGGCGAGCTCGACGGAACCGTTGAGCTTGATTATCTCAACGCTCTCTTTCTTCACGCCCTCAAAATAATTTCTTGTGATGTTTGGATACTTTGTTCCGACGCGCTTGTTGGGGATCTCGTCGAGCTTATCCTTCAATGAAGCGGGGCCTGCGACGCACATGCGGCACCTTCCCAGACCGAGGTCCAATACCTCATAGAGCTGTCTGCCTTCCTCAAGGAGCGTGTCTTTTCCCACTACTCCGATGTCTGCTGCACCGTACTCAACATATGTGGGTACGTCGGAAGGCTTTGCGAGGATGAATCTCAAGCCTGCATCCTGGTCCTCCAGAATGAGCTTTCTGGACTTCTCACGTGCAGCGGTAACGTCGTATCCTGCCTTTTCCATCAGATCAAGTGTCTGATCGGCGAGCCTGCCTTTAGATAAAGCTATTGTAAGCATCAGGCTTCACCTCCGTTCATATACATAATGGTCTCGATGCCTCTTGCCTTGGCATAAGCATCGAGTTCTTCTTCTGTCATACCCGTCGTATCAAGGACGGCAGCCGTTCCTTCAGCCCTGAGAGCTTCAGCCGTTGCGATGGCCGTCTCGAAATCACCTCCGACGATGACCTTTGCACCTGCTGCGGGAGTGAACTTGTCCTGTCTCATGAGAGCGGTGATCGCAAGAGTTAGCGAGATCGAGAATCCAACTGCAGCCATGTCCTTGCCGAAAGTCTTGGAAACGTCGTCGTATCTTCCGCCTCCGAATACCGGGAAGCCAACCTCATAGGTATATCCCTTGAAGACCATGCCGGTGTAGTAATCGATGCTCTCGATAAGGCCAAGATCTACTGAAACATACTTGAGGTAGCCGTAGCGCTCCATGATGTCGAGGATCTCCTTGATGTTTCCGAGAGCTGCTTTAGCGCCTTCATCGGTAACCCTGGGAAGCATCTGATCGATCGTGTCATATGTGCCGCCGGACTCCGTCATCATGAGTAGGGTGTCCTTATCCTCGCGGCTAAGGTCTAACTTCTCGATCGTTACGGAATCCCTGTTTGCGATGGCAGCCTTGATCTTGGCGATCGTCTCGTCATTTAATCCGAGCTGTCTTGAAAGTCCCTTGAAGAACTGTACCTGGCCGATGGAGACCTGAAGGTCGGTAAGACCTAATTCCAGAGCAGACTTAATGGCAAGAGCCAGTACTTCGGCATCAGACTTGGCTCCTGATGCGCCAAGAAGCTCTATGCCGGCCTGTGTGAAGCCGCTCTGCTTACCGCCGCCGATCTGGCCCGCGCGGTACATGTTTTCGACATAAAACAATCTCACAGGAAGAGTATCGTTTCTTCCCGCTGCATATCTTGCAACCGGGATCGTGCCGTCGTATCTCGCGCAAAGGAGCCTTCCCTTGCCGTCGGTGAACTTGTAGAGTTCCTCCTCAGCGACAAAGCTCTTATATACGTCGAAATACTCGACTCCGGGAGTCTCGATCTCTTCATAGCCGTTCATAAGGAAAAGGTTCCTTAAACGTGCCTCTAAACCTCTTTTAAATGCGCAAACGCCTGGAAGCTGATCCGTAAATCCGTCCGGTGTGTAGAATTTATTAGCCATACGCCCTCCTGCTTTAGTTGACTAAAGGATTATATCGGCAACCTCCGAGGCTGTCAATACTTTTCTTTAGTAAACTAAAGAAATTTTTCTGAACTATTTATGATATTTTTCTCCGTGCGCTATCCTAAAGCCCCTGTAAAGCTGCTCCGCAAGGATCAGGCGGGTCATGAGGTGCGTCAGGGTCACGTTGCCGAAAGCAATGCGCCTGCTTGACCTCTTCCTTACCTCAGGAGAAATGCCGTTACTTCCTCCGATGGCTATCACAAGCGTTCCGCCGCCCTTTTCGATGTCAGCCATGAGGTATTCCGAAAGCTTCTCAGATGTGACGTTCTCGCCGCCCAGGTCCATCGCCCAGAGGACGTCATTCGGCTTAACGCGTGCAAGCATCGCCTCGCCTTCGCGCTTTAATGCCTCGTCAACGGGCACCGTGTCGGGAACGTCATTTACTTCTATGAATTCAAGCGTACAGAATCTGGATATCCTCTTCTGATACTCGGCGATGCCGTCCTTGAGCCACTTGTCCTTTATCTTTCCGGGAGATACTACGTTGATCTTCACAGCACGTATCCTTCCGTGGGTTCAGACTTCTTCGCGATGCAGAGCTCGTAGTCCGTGTCTCTTACGAGGCCTTTGTCTGCAAGATAAGAGATGAATGTCTCTGCTGCGATCTCCTCTGTATTGTTATGAGGCGAAAGGTGGCCCAAGATGAACCTTTTCGTGCCGTTCGCAATGAAGAACTCCGCGGCCTCCGCGCACTCGGGATTGCTTATGTGTCCGTGACCGCCCGAAATACGCTTCTTGAGCGGATACGGATAAGGTCCGTGCTCAAGCATGTAAGGATCGTAATTTGATTCGAGCAGTATGACGTCGCTCTTTCTCGCAAACCCCTTCATGCCGTCAGTTACGCGTCCCAGGTCGGTCATGACCGAGATCGAATTGCCGTTTTCGGGATTGATCACCCTGTAGCAGACGGAGCCCGGAACATCGTGAGGAGTCGGAAAAGCCCTGACTTCGGGACCGTTTTCGAGCTTAACGATGTCGTTCTCGTCTATTGCCGTCACAGGAGAATAGAGTTCATCCAAAGGCGCAAGAGTTGCGCTGGTTGCATATATCGGCGTATGGTACTTTTTCGAAAAGACCTTTACGCCGTTGATGTGATCGGTATGCCTGTGCGTGAGAAAGATCGCGGAGATGTCATCAGGATAGACGCCGCTCTTGATGAGCGCCTGAGTGGTCATCTTGCATGAAACGCCGCAATCGATGAGTATGTATGCCCCGTTGCATTTGATCAGTGTTGAATTGCCGCTGCTGCTTGAATAAAGGGGAACTATCCTGTCGGGTCCCGTCATGCCTCGGTATCCTCTTCACTGTAATCTTCAATGTTCACGCGCTTGATCGTGGCACCGAGCTTTGTCAGCTTCTGGACTATGTGCTCGTACCCTCTGTCGATCCTGTTTGCGTGATTGATATATGAAGTTCCGTCAGCTGCAAGCGCTGCGCAGACAAGTGCCGCACCTGCCCTGAGGTCCGTTGCTTCTACGGTCGCGCCCATGAAACGTGTAATTCCGTTGACCCACGCTATGCGCTCGTAAACGTTGATGTTAGCGCCCATCTTCGCAAGCTCGGGCACATACTGGAACCTGTTCTGCCAGACGTTCTCATGCATGCGGCTCTGTCCTTCGGCGGAACAGAGGAGTACGACGGTCTGCGGCTGCAGATCTGTCGGGAATCCCGGATAAGGCGAGGTCTTGACGCTCGTCGAATAGATCTCGTCGGACGGATCGTTCAGGTAGACCCTGATGGATTCATCGCCTTCTTCGATCTGGTATCCCATCTCCCTCATCTTTGCGGTAAGGGGCTCCATGTGCGTAGGGATCAGGTTGTGGATCGTGACGTCGCCCTTTGTAACGGCGGCTGCGATCATGTATGTGCCGGCCTCGATCTGGTCGGGGATTATTGAATAAGTAAAGTTACCCGGAAGGACGGGAACACCGGTGATCTTTATGATGTCGGTACCTGCGCCCTTGATGTGCGCGCCCATCGAGTTAAGGAAGTTCGCAACGTCAACGATGTGGGGCTCTTTTGCCGCGTTGATGATCTCAGTCCTGCCTTCAGCCTTGCATGCGGCAAGCATCGCGTTGATGGTCGCACCGACGCTGACGATATCCAGGTAGACCTTTGCTCCGTGAAGAGGTTCTGCAGTGAGATTTACGATACCGCTGTTGATCTCTGACGGCCTCGCGCCCTTTGCTCCCATGAGCTGGAAAGCCTTGAGGTGAAGGTCGATCGGTCTCTGGCCGAAATCGCATCCGCCGGGAAGCCTGATGGAAGCCTTTCCGCAGCGTGCGAGAAGAGCGCCCATGAGATAGTAGGATGCCCTGATCTTGGAAACGAGCGGGCCTGATGCCTTATATGTATTGATCGTGGTG
Organism: Oscillospiraceae bacterium; assembly: GCA_015069215.1. Taxonomy (GTDB): domain Bacteria; phylum Bacillota; class Clostridia; order Saccharofermentanales; family Saccharofermentanaceae; genus Saccharofermentans. Next base: position 3,824 of record SVJC01000022.1, on the reverse strand, counting down.
GGATCGATCCTGAAAGTATGGCTGTCGATCTCATCGACCGTTGCGCCAAGGGATCTGCAAAGGTCAAACATGACTTTGACATCCGATATGTCAGGAACGTTCTCTAAAGTACAGGGACCATCGACCATAACCGATGCGGCTATGATCCCCAGTGCGGCATTCTTGCTGCCGCTTATGTCTATGTCGCCCTTAAGAGGCTTTCCGCCTACTATTTCATAGGCGTAAGGTTTCGTTCTATTTACCGCGTTGTCTTCCACAAGACACTCCGTTTATTTCAAATGTTGAGGCTTCGAATCGTCCAGGATCTTCTTGAGGGACGATTTGATCTCACCCGTTGATTTACCTTTGTTCTGATCAGCAGCGGGAGCATTCTGCTCTTCTCCCTCCGCTGAAGCGCGACCCCTATTATACCTTTTTCCGGTAGTAAGGGGATGGATGGTTTTTCTGTCGATGACATCCTTCTTGGTCTGCTGTGCAGGCTTCTGGTCAGCACTTATCTGGACGACAGGCTGCGTAAGGAGCTTTCTGGCTTCTGCCTTCGCAAGGAGCTGCTGTTCCTTCTCCGCCCTTTCAGCTTCGGCTCTTTCAGCCATCGCTCTCTCGAACTGTTCCTTCAGGATCTCTTCCTCGCTCTTGGCGGTAACTGCTTCGGGTACAGCTTCAGCTATAGCCTCCGGGACCGTTACTGCCGGTTCTTCAGGAGCAGCGGTTACGGGTTCAGATGCCTCAGGGACAGGCTCTTCGATTATCTGTACCGGTGTCTGCTCGATCTGAGATATGGTCACGGCAGGTTCTGCTTCGACTGTGTCAGCTACGGCCTCAGGTTCAGCAATATCTTCTGTCTCAAGGCCGGAAACCGGTCCGTCGAAGTCTTCATAGTCATCAATGCTCAGGAGCTCTTCTTCAAGACTTGCGAAACGTTCTTTTCCGAAAGCCTTTAAGAGTTCTGTCAGAGCCTTGTCGCGTGCCGGAACATCTACTTCGCTTATTGCTTCATAGTCCTCGACGATCTTATCAAGATCGGTATAGCCCAGAGACTTGGCGGCTTCACACTCCTGAAGACCCAGGAAATAAGCAGCTGCCCTGTAAAGGGGCTTTTCGCCGATGACGCCCGTAACGGCATCCTGGCATACTCCGCTGAAAACGGTCTTAGCCGTGGGAAGGCTCAAAGTAAATGTGGCACCCTTTCCGAAAACCGAAGACACGCTGATAACGCCGTCATGCATATCCGCGATCTCCTTGGCAATGGCAAGTCCGATGCCTGAGCCGCCGACTTCACGCGAGCCTGAGTTATCAACCCTGTAGAACCTCTCGAAAAGGTGATCGATGTCCTTTGCCGGGATACCCCTTCCGTTGTCCTCAACCTGAACCGCGACTCTGTCATCGATCTTCAGGAGACTGACATGGATCTGGTTCCTTGCGGTCTTGCCGTCGTAGTTGATGTACTTGACGGCATTGGTAAGGAGGTTGATTATGCATCTTATTATGAGCTTATGGTTACCGTAAAGGAGCGGCATCGGAGTATCGTCAGGCAAGGTAAATACGACTCCCCTGCTTCCCGGATAATCCGCCATTCCCGCATAAGCCTGCTCAACGCAGTCACGGATGTCGAAGATGCCCATCTTGCTGGTATGTGAGCACTGCGACAATACGAGGAAGTCGTTGACGATGTCCTGCATGCGCGTTGAATTGTCCTGTATCCTCTGTGACCACGTAAGGAGATTGTCCCTCTCGGGCATCCTGCCTTTTCCGCAGGCATTGATAATGGAGAATACTGAATTATTAATAGAAGTAAGAGGCGTCTTGAGTTCATGCGAGACATTGGCAGCGAGGTCTTTCTGCCTTCTCTCGTCATCCTTGACCTGCGTGATGTCATCCACGATGACAAGATTAAGGACTTCGCCCGAGAAGAATCTGTCCGTCTGATCACCGGTCTTTCTGATGATCTTTATCTCATAGATCTTTCTGCCGATGAAATAATTGACGCGGACAACGTTTATGCCGTTCTCGCAGCTCAGGATGTAATTGGACTTCAGCTGGTTGCCGTTATCGAAATCGGTAAGGAAAGCGTCGAACGTCTTCGGAAGACCGCCCTTAAGGAAATCCTGGAGCTTGAATATAGCCTCATTGCAGAATATCGCTCCGGTCTTGTCATAGACGGCAATGCCGATGCCTACGTTATCCAGCACTGCCTGCTGGATCTGCTTTTCACGCTCAAGCCCGTCGATGCCGGCAGTTACCTTTCCGCGCAGGGAAGTATTTCCGATAAAATATCCGACAAGACAGCCCGCCACGAGAACTATAAGCGCACCGATAAGGACGAGAAGCCAGTTCTCGCCCAAAACGGAAATGAAATCTGATGTTACAAGTTGAATAATCAAGTCAGATCATTCGGGAAGAAATACCCGAAACCTCTTCTTGTAAGGATGTACTTGAAGTTCTTCTGATCAGGCTCGATCTTCTGACGTGTTCTCTTGATGGTTACGTCAACCGTTCTCTCATCGCCTAAGAAATCGAACTTCCATACCTGCTTCAAAAGTTCAGATCTGGGGCAGACTCTTCCGCAGTTCTGCTCAAGATACTGAAGGAGCTGGAACTCCCTGTTTGTAAGATCGCAGGAAACGTCGTGCTTGAAAGCCTGCATTACGTCGCCGTCGATAATGAGCTCGCCGCCGCAGTATTCATGACGGTTGCCCGTGTTCTCGCTCTTCTTGGAGTTATATTCGCTCCTTCTGATCATGGCACGGACTCTCTCTCTCAAGACCTGTGCATCGCAAGGCTTGGGGAGATAATCATCAGCTCCTGCACGGAGTGCTTCTACCTGATCCGAAGGAAGGTCACCCTTACCCGTAAGGAACAGGACAGGAGTCTGATATCCCTGTTTTCTGAAGTCAGAAATGAACTGCATGCCGCTGTATCCCGGCATCATCCAGTCAAGGATAATGACGTCAGGAGCCTGGTTAGCAGCAATGTCGAAGCCCTTTCTTCCGTCCGTTGCCGTAAGCACATCGAAAGAGAAAGCCCTGAGCATGTCGGCTGTTGAATTTACTACTGCCGGATCATCATCAACTATTAAAATCTTTGACATGTAATACCTCTTATTAATGGAAAAACTTAACTACAGATTCAATTTTACCAATAATAAAAATCTTGTAAATTGTAATATTACATTTTTATAACAATTTTTTCAGAAAAAAAGTCCCTCCGCGTTTAGCGCGAAGGGACTTGTATAATCCGGCAGCAATCTATCTTCCCGGGCCGTTGCCAGCCAAGTATTGTCGACACGGGTGAGCTTAACTTCTGTGTTCGGAATGGGAACAGGTGTGGCCTCACTGTAATAACCACCGGAATGGTTGAGAGTCTTATACCCTCAGGACTGCATAGAAAACTGATATCAAGATCAGAGAAGGAACGAAGAATCCTCTCATAAAAACATGTCTTGAATTAAGACTTCATAAATGAAATCGAACTTAACTTGTGGTCAAGTCTTCGGGCATTAGTACCGGTAAGCTGAATGCATTTCTGCACTTACACGCCCGGCCTATCAACTGGTAGTCTTCCAGTGCCCTTATCAAAAGAGGGAAATCTCATCTCGGAGTTGGTTTCACACTTAGATGCTTTCAGCGTTTATCCAATCCAAACATAGCTACCCAGCTGTGCATTTGGCAATGCAACTGGTACACCAGAGGTTTGTCCATCCCGGTCCTCTCGTACTAAGGACAGCGCTCCTCAAATTTCCTACGCCCACGATAGATAGAGACCGAACTGTCTCACGACGTTCTGAACCCAGCTCGCGTACCACTTTAATCGGCGAACAGCCGAAC
>SVJC01000188.1 GCA_015069215.1 Oscillospiraceae bacterium | reverse complement strand
AAACGTTTTGGGCTTTGATACCGCCTATCGTGGCGATTCTTTTGGCCCTCATCACCAAGGAGGTCTACAGCTCGCTCTTTGCAGGCGTTCTCGTAGGCGGACTGATATATTCCTACTCTTATACCAGTCCTTATCTTGATCCCGTCAGAGCATTGAATCACGTGTTCAAGGACGGACTTATCAAGTCACTTTCCGATTCATACAACGTAGGTATTCTTATCTTCCTTGTATTCCTTGGCATTATCGTTGCAATGATGAATAAAGCGGGAGGCTCCGCTGCATTCGGTGAATGGGCTTCCAAGCACGTTCATTCAAGGGTTATGGCCCAGCTCGCAACTATCCTTCTCGGATGCCTTATCTTCATCGATGACTATTTTAACTGTCTTACCGTCGGTTCCGTTATGCGTCCGGTCGCAGATAAGGAGAAGATCTCCAGAGCGAAGCTCGCGTACCTCATTGACGCGACTGCAGCGCCTGTCTGCATCATCGCTCCGATCTCTTCATGGGCGGCTGCCGTTTCAGGTTTCGCTCCCGAAGGCACCAACGGTCTGATGCTCTTCATCAAGGCTATCCCTTATAACTACTACGCGATCCTTTCGATCCTCATGATGGTCGGTCTCGCTGTTTTCAAGATCGACTACGGTCCGATGAAGCGTCATGAGATGAACGCTCTTAACGGCGATCTGTTTACCGTCGAGCCTCCCGTCCAGTCTTCCGAGAACGAAGCAAAGGGCAAGGGAAAAGTCGTCGACCTCGTTCTGCCTGTCCTGATGCTGATCATTTTCTGCGTTATCGGAATGATCTATACCGGCGGTTTCTTTGACGGCGAGACATTTATCAACTCATTCGCAAACAGCGACGCTTCCGTAGGACTTGCGTACGGCGCATTCGGCGGAGTCGTTTTCATGGTCATCTACTATATCGTCAGGGGCGTTCTCAAGTTCAAGGAGTGCATGGGCTGTGTTGAGACCGGATTTAAGGCAATGGTTCCGCCTATCGCGATCCTCACGCTTGCATGGACCCTCAAGTCCATGACCGATTCTCTCGGTGCTGCAAACTGCGTTGCCAATTTCGTCAGCCAGGATGCATTCAAGAACCTCAACTGGGCAATGCCCGCGATCATATTCCTGATCGCTTGCGGACTTTCTTTCGCAACAGGTACTTCATGGGGTACATTCGGTATCCTTATCCCGATCACACTCAAGGCATTCTCTCTCGAAGGCGGCAGCCCGCTCGCGATCATCTGCATGTCAGCCTGCATGGCAGGCGCTGTCTGCGGTGACCACTGCTCACCGATCTCCGACACGACGATCATGTCTTCTGCAGGAGCACAGTGCAACCACATCGCTCACGTTTCGACACAGCTGCCTTACGCGTTTACCGCGGCAGTCGTATCGTTCGTTGTCTATCTTGCAGCCGGAATCCTTCAGATCTTCGTTCCTTCTTACGGAGCAAATGCGGCGATCTCGCTCACATTCGGAGTGGTTCTGCTCGCAGTCGTGATCGTTATCCTCAGGGCTGTATTCCCTACGCCTGAGGCGAAGGATCTTCAGAACGAGGTCGAGAAAGCGACTCTGAAAGCTGAGAAAGAATGATCGCAACGAACATGATCACGCAGCCTGCGCCTTCCTTGAAGCTCATTCCCTGATGGAGGATAAGTGCAGCCGCCAATACGGCAAAAACCGACTCCATGCACATGAGGAGTGAAGCAACAACAGGGTTGGCGTGCTTCTGACCGACGATCTGCAAAGTATAAGCAACACCGCAGCTCATAATTCCCGAGTAAAGAAGGGAAGGGGCTGCGGTTTTAATGTCTGAGATCACGGGATGCTCGAAAATGAACATCGCGGCTATCGAAATGACTGCAGCCACAACGAACTGCATGAATGAGAGCTGCACTCCGTTGATGTCCTTTTCGACGAACTTGTCTATCAGCATTATCTGAACCGCGTAGAAGACCGCACAGATGAGAGCCAGTACATCTCCGAGGTTGATCTTTGTCATATCTGACGGGTTGATGCACAGGAGGAACAAACCGGCAAGGCCCAGCAATATCGAAAGCCATGTCAGGAGTCTGATCTTCTTGCCGAGGAATACCGAGAAGAGCGGTACGAAAAACATGTAGAACGCGGTGATGAACGCGATCTTGCCGGAAGTTGAATAGTAAAAAGCGAACTGCTGGAAGTTCTGGGCTATCGAGAAGACTATGCCCAATGTCAGACCGGCAGTCAGAGTGCTTTTCCTGAGGTCAAACTTTTTATTGACGATAAGGGCTACGGGAATGAGGACCAGAGCGCCCAAAGCCGTCCTGATGCCCGTAAAGGTGAAGGCGTCGATGGATTTCATGCCGATCTCCTGGGCAACGAAAGAAGAACCCCATACAATGGCGGTGATCAGCAGAAGTACTATTCCTTTAGGTGTCGTTTTACGCATTCGTGTATTATATCACCCATCGGTGATAATCTGCTTGTCAATATTGACTTGAATTGAACGATGGCAAATAATAAGAATTACGTTCATCAAAAAATCCTAAGGAGGACAGAATATGGCAAATAAATATGCTGGAACACAGACAGAAAAGAATCTGCAGGCTGCATTCGCAGGTGAATCGCAGGCTAGAAACAAGTATACATACTTTGCTTCTAAGGCTAAGAAGGAAGGTTATGAGCAGATTGCCGCTCTCTTCCTGAAGACAGCTGATAACGAGAAGGAGCACGCTAAGATCTGGTTCAAGGAGCTCGACGGTATCGGCGACACGGCAGCTAACCTCGCAGCAGCAGCTGACGGCGAGAACTTCGAATGGACAGACATGTATGAGGGCTTTGCCAAGACCGCTGAGGAAGAGGGTTTCCCGGCTCTTGCAGCTAAGTTCCGTATGGTAGGTGCTATCGAGAAGCATCACGAAGAGCGTTACAGAGCACTCCTCAAGAACGTTGAGGCTCAGGAAGTCTTCGCAAAGAGTGAAGTCAAGGTTTGGGAGTGCAGAAACTGCGGCCACATCGTTGTCGGCACAAAGGCACCTGAAATTTGCCCTGTTTGCGCTCATCCC
>SVJC01000021.1 GCA_015069215.1 Oscillospiraceae bacterium | reverse complement strand
GGATAGCCATCTTAAGGCCTGTGGGAACAAGAACGCTCTTGCCGGGTTCCACGATAACGTCTGCAGCAGCATAGATGTCCATGCCGGCATCACCCGGATGGGCATATGAAGGAATGACAGCCGTGTCACGGCACTTCTCTATAAAGATCTCAGGCATTTTTATCCCCTTTCGGAAGGAATGTGTGGTTCACGATTATAACACAGTCTGAAGACGTAATTACACCGCAAAGATTTCTTGCAGGACCGTAGATCGTGCATGAGCAGTCGGCTCTGTGAGGAATTGCAAAACACTTGGTCTCAGGGCTGCTTATTCCGTTTAAGGCAAATACGCTCTGTTTCTCGCAGAAGTTGCAGTCCTTGGCGTTCTGGCCGCAGCAGCAGAAATCTGACTGCATCCAGGGGATCTGGCCTTCAGCGTGTACGATAAGTGCGGTGCTCGTATCCTTAAGTACCGATGCACACTGATTGATCTCCTCGGGCGAAAGCTCGTGGGACATGAAGAGTCCGTCACAATAAGAAGTTGCAGCCTTCAGTGAATCGTTGCTGTAGATGTTTGCTCCTGCTGAAACGTACTTCTTAAGGCCCAAGTCTGAATACTTTTTCTTATCTTCAAAGAGCTGCGACGTAAGGACAGAGTCAAAGCTATCTCCCATTTCAGATTTAAGAGCCTTGATGGTATCCTCTATCACCTTCTTCATCCTGTCGTGATAGAAATCAGGAAGCATGAGGCAAAGCCTTGCAGACTCTTTCGTCTTAATGAATGAAACTGCTTTCTTCCTTAATGCGGGTACCGCCATGTCGTAAAGGCTCATGCAGTAAATGTCTGCACCGTATTCGAGCATGTCAGGATCGAGCCTGATCGAAGGATACGTGTACATGACTGAAGTCTTGCCGGAATTTTTGCCCTTCTCTTCTTCGACCTGTTCTACTGAATAATCAGAACCCCTCTTGAATCTCTTGGTGATCTTCTCTTCTAAGAGTCTGATGTTCTCACGTCTTAACTCGTTTATGAAGCTTATCGGGCAGTTAAAATCCGCCTGGGTGTCAACATTAACAGCAATAACCTCAAAAGGCGTATCGAGGGTCTTTTTAAGCTGTGTCCCGATCCTGTCGGGATCCAAAGGAGAACCGTTGAAATCACCGGGAAGGCTTAATTCTGAAACTGCCTTTAATCCTGCAGATGTGCCTTCTGATACTGCTGATTCGAGCGAAGCGGAACTCCCCTTGAGAGTAAGGCTCATCTTTATAGGAGTGCGCCTGAAAGCTTCTTTTGAAACGGGTTCCGTATGGTTCATCAGGAAGACTTCCATGCCCGGTTCGATCTTCCTGAACATGTCGGGATGAAGCCCCTTAACGTTAAGGTGGTCAGGAGCTTCCTCGATCTTTCCTATCGGAAAAGAACATACTTCGACTGACTTGTCGTTTCTGATCGAAAGATAGTCGCCCTTTGAAGGTACGGTGAGGTTTCTGCCGAAGCTCATCCTTATCTGGCCTGATGATCTGTCTGTCCTTATTATCTTGCCGATCCTGAAACCGTATTTTCCGGGGAACTCACCTGAAAGGAGCCTTGTGTCCTTGTTGCCTGAAAGTGACTGGGAAGTGTAGCTTCCGCCTCTGTTGAAATTTATCAGGAGGTCCTGTCTTAATCTCTTCTTCAAAGTTTCATCCAATATTCCGTCGTAGTATGCGTCGATCATGGTGCGGTAAGCAGAAACGCAGGATCTTACATAGCTGATCTCACGCATTCTTCCTTCAAGCTTTAACGATGCAACACCCGAATCTATGAGACGGCCGATGTAATCAGTAACGTCTCTGTCCTTGGGCGATAACAGATGACCTTTCCTGAGCCTTAAGCCGTCATTGAAAAGAGCGTACTCTTCCCTGCAAGGCTGTGCACATGTTCCCCTGTTGCCTGATCTCGTACCGCTCTTGTTCATTGCGGAGAAAAGGCAAAGGCCCGATACGCATACACAAACGGCGCCGTGTGCAAAGACTTCTGTGTCCATGCCGTATTTGGCTGCTTTTGCAGTCCTTGAAGCGATCTCATCCATTGTAAGCTCTCTGGGAAGGACTATCCTGTTTACTCCGAGCTTTGAAAGATTATAGAATTCGTCCTCTGAAAAGACGTTCATCTGCGTGCTGGCGTTTATGAGCACGTCGGGAAAAGCTTTTGCGAGCTTGATCAAAACGGCTGCATCAGCGATTATCAGACCGTCAACGCCAAGCTCAACGGCATATGCGACATCCGGCAGGAATTCATCGAATTCCATGTCGTTCATCAGGGTGTTTACGGTAAGATAAACCTTCGAAGAACGAAGATGCGCATAATCGACCGCTTCTTCCAGTTCGTTTAAGTCTAAGTTATCGGCATTTGCCCTGGCGTTAAATCTTCTTAAGCCGCAATAAACGGCATCGGCTCCCATATCAACAGCAGCCTTGAGTATCTCAAGGTTGCCTGCGGGAGCCAATAGTTCAATCTTTTTTCTCATCGTTTTTATTCTTGTCTTTTTCTTTGTCTTTCATGTGAGTGAACAAAACACTGCTGCTAAGTGAAGAAGCGCTTGCAAGTTTCTCCATCGGAGTAGGCTCGGGCTTATTCTTGTCAGCATCACCTGAGAGCTTATCCTTCTGCTTGTAATACATAAGCTCGGTCTTGAGGGCATTGTTCTCGGCTCTTAACGTGATCAGTCTGTCTGATGCCTCAAAGAGAGCCATTATGGCAGTCTTGAGTGATGCTATGTAAGGATTCTTCTCTCTTGTTTCCTTGTAGATCTCGTCAGCTAAGTCGCCAACCTTGCGGATCCTTTCAGGGCTCGCATCCTCGCTCCTTACGATGTAAGAGATGCCGCCTATCGTGATCTGGGCGCTCTCTTCATCCTTCTTCTTGTCTTCATTGGCACGGTAATCGCGGGCAGCGATCTTATCTTCCAATGTCTGGACCTTCTTCTCAGTGACGGTCTTGGCCTTTATCTCGCCCTTATAAAGCTGCTTGTATTCGACAATGCCGGAATCTTTGGAAGACTTCTTCCTGCCTGATCCGTCAGAATATTTGCCAAGAATGCTCGAGTTAGATTTTCTCATAAGATTAGTCCCCGCGTAGCGTAATACTTAATTATAACATTTAATCATAAAGCATTATAAAGGTCTCTGAAGTCACAGGGCTCCAAGATCTCGGCCCTGATGCCTTCCTCATATCCCGTCTCATCAAGCCATGATCTAAACTTTTCCTTGTCGCACCCCTTGAGGTTATTTGCCAGAGTCTTTCTTCTCTGCGCAAAGCACTTCTTGATAAATGCCATCAGGTTCTTGTCAGGCCTGTTATCGTAGCAGCTGAAGCTTATTACGGTCGATGTCGTCCTAGGCTGCGGGACAAAACATGTTCCGGGTACTTTGGATACGATCCTGATGCCACCGTAGAGCTCGGATACGACCGCCAGAGGCCCGTAACTCTTGGTGCCTGATTCACACAGGATTCTGTCCAATGCGGCTTCTTCCACCATATAGACGATCTTCCTTGCGTGAACCGCCTCTTCAAAAACCTTCATCATGATGTCGGTCATTATGTAGTAAGGCAGATTGGATATGACGACGTCAAACTTGTCGCTACCATAATCCTTGAGCTTAAGGAAATCCGAATCGATTATGTTCAGCTGCGGATAAGCCTTTCTCAAGTAGCTTACGAGGCGCTTGTCTATCTCAACGCAGGTAAGGTCTATGTCCATATGGGACAAAGGGCCCGTGAGAGCACCTATCCCTGGGCCGATCTCAAGGACTTTGTCTCCGGGCCTGATGTCAGCAGCCGTGATAATGCCTGAGATAATCTCCTCATCACAAAGGAAATTCTGCCCGAAGCCGGCTTCAGGCAGAATATTGTTTTCCCTCATTATCTGTAAGACTTGTTCCCTGTTCATCAGAGGAAGTAAGCGACACCGGACTCAAAGATCTTCTGATCCTTAGGACCGGGGATGTTGCTGCACAGATCGATGTCGTATCTTTCGGAGTGACCCATCTTGCCGAAGACTCTTCCGTCAGGTGAAAGGATACCCTCGATAGCGCAGATGGAGCCGTTCGGGTTGAACTGCGTATCCTTTGCGGCGTTGCCGTTAAGATCCACGTAGCATGTTGCGATCTGGCCGTTCCTGGCAAGCTTTTCGACGAGCTCCGTGCTGCATGCGATCTTACCTTCACCGTGAGATACAGGGATCTCATAGACTTCGCCGGGCTTAACGCCTGCAAGCCAGGGTGAGTTGTTGCTCATTATCTTTGTTGCGACATACTTGTTCTGGTGACGGCCGATATTGTTGAATGTCAGCGTCGGAGAATCAGATGTCAGATCCTTGATCTCACCGAAAGGAACGAGACCCAGCTTGATAAGAGCCTGGAAGCCGTTGCAGATACCGAGCATAAGACCGTCACGGTTCTTGAGAAGGTCGGATACAGCATCTGCAAGAGCACTGTTCCTAAATGAAGCGGTGATGAACTTACCGGATCCTTCAGGCTCGTCACCTGCAGAGAAACCGCCGGGGATCATGACGATGTTTGCCTGATTGATCTTCTTGGCGAGATCTCTGAACGATTCGTTGATATCGTTCTGGTTCCTGTTGCGGATTACGAATACCTCTGCCTCAGCGCCTGCACGCTCAAATGCCCTTGCGGTATCGATCTCGCAGTTTGTGCCCGGGAATACGGGAATGACGACTTTCGGCTTTGCACCCTTGAGAACGCCGGGAGCTGCCTTGAATGTCTTATCCGTCGTGAATTCCTTGATCTCAAGAGGCATCTCTGCATCAGCAGCCTTTGTCGGGAAGATCCTTTCGAGCTTGCCCTCATAAGCTTCAAGAGCATCAGCAAGATCCAAGGAAGCGCCGTTCCATGTGAACTTGCCTGAATCGTTTGTCTGACCTACGTACTTACCGCCTGCCATCTCAACCTTGTCGACAGCGTTGGAGTCGTTAGGGATTGCGACAACGATCGTGCCCATCTTTCTGGAGAAGAGATCACTAAATGTAAGCTTGTCGGAGAACTCGAAACCAAGTTCATTACCGAAGCACATTGCAGCGACTCTGGATGCAAGACCTGCGGACTTAACGACTGCGGCGTTCTTGACCTGTCCCCTCTCCTCAAGTTCTCTAACTGACTTGAATACTCTTAAGACGTGGTCCTTCTTGTAGAAGCCCATGCCGTTTCTCGCGCATGAGAGCATGTAGAGCTTCTGGCCTGCACCCTTAAGTGTTGCGGAGATGACCTTGTCAGCCTTGGACATGCCGACTGCGAAGCTTACGAGCGTCGGAGGCACGTGAATGTCGTTGAACGTTCCTGACATGGAGTCCTTACCGCCGATGGCTGCAGTGCCGTAATCAAGCTGCGCCCTGTATGCACCTAAGAGTGCTGAGAGCGGCTTGCCCCATGTTGAAGGCTCGCCCATTCTCTCGAAATATTCCTGGAACGTGAGTCTTGCCTTTGAAGGATCACAGCCCATTGCAAGGAGCTTTAACAAGCTCTCGACAACAGCGTGATAAGAACCTGCGAACGGGCTCCACTCTGTATAGAAAGGATCGAAACCGTAAGCCATTACGGAGCAGTCCTTTGTGTAACCCTTATCGAGCGGGATCTTTGCAGCCATACCTTCCTCAGGTGAATCCTGCATCTTACCGCCGTAAGGCATGAGGACAGTTGCAGCACCGATCGATGAGTCAAATCTCTGGATGAGGCCCTTACGTGAGCAGCCGTCGAGAGAGTTAAGCGTTCCCTTGAGGGAAGCTGCGAAATCACCGTCAACAACGCCGTCAGCGGTCTTATCGAGATACTGCTCACCTTCAGCAGGCTTAACTACTACTTCAGTGAACTGGCTTGCGCCGTTCGTATCGATGAAGGACCTGGGCAGGTCAACGATCGTGTTGCCGTTCCAGACCATCTTCATGGAAGGCTCTTCGGTAACCTCAGCTACAACTGTTGCTTCAAGGTTTTCCTTCTCAGCGGCAGCCATGAACTTATCAAGATCTGAGGGATGAACTACTACAGCCATTCTCTCCTGAGACTCGGAGATGGCGATTTCAGTACCGTCAAGGCCTTCGTACTTCTTCGGAACTGCGTCGAGGTTGATCTTAAGGCCTGCAGCGAGCTCGCCGATCGCAACGGAAACACCGCCTGCACCGAAGTCGTTACATCTGATGATGAGCCTTGTGACTTCAGGATATCTGAACAGTCTCTGGAGCTTTCTCTCAGTGGGAGCGTTACCCTTCTGGACTTCGGATCCGCATGTGATTACTGACTTTGTATCGTGAGCCTTGGATGAACCTGTTGCGCCGCCGATTCCGTCACGTCCGGTCCTGCCGCCAAGGAGAACAACGATGTCTCCTGCTGAAGGTCTCTCACGTACGATGTTATAAGCAGGAGCTGCGCCTACAACGGCACCGATCTCCATTCTCTTTGCTACATAACCGGGGTGATAGAGTTCATCTACCTGGCCTGTTGCAAGACCGATCTGGTTACCGTATGAGGAATAACCTGCAGCAGCCGTTCTAACGAGCTTCTTCTGTGAGAGCTTACCCTTGAGCGTAAGGGATACGGGAACCGTCGGGTCGCCTGCGCCTGTAACACGCATTGCCTGATATACGTAAGATCTTCCGGAGAGCGGGTCTCTGATCGCGCCGCCCAAACATGTTGCGGCACCGCCGAAAGGCTCGATCTCGGTAGGATGGTTATGGGTCTCGTTCTTGAACATGAAGATATAATCTTCTTCCTTGCCGTCGACCTCGATCTTGACCTTGATGGAGCAGGCGTTGATCTCTTCGGACTCATCCAGGTCAGCGAGCTTTCCGTCCTTCTTGAGCTTCTTTGCAGCAAGAGTTGCAAGATCCATGAGGCAGGTGGGCTTCTTGGAGATCCTTTCGCCATAAACTTCCTCACGGTTGGAAAGATAATCAGCGTATGTCTTCTTTATCTCTTCTGTGAGCTCATCGTCACCGTCGAACTTAACGTCGGTGAGCTGGGTAAGGAATGTCGTGTGACGGCAGTGATCTGACCAGTATGTATCAAGAACCCTGATCTCGGTTACGGTAGGCTGTCTTCCCTGAGTCTTGAAGAAATCCTGTACAAACTTGATGTCTTCAAAGCTCATTGCAAGACCCATGCTGCTCCTCAAAGCCTTGAGAGCCTCATCATCCATGGATGTGAAGCCGTCGATCGAAGGAACGGTCGTGGGGATATCGTACTTGTCTACGAGAGTGGCGGGCTTTTCAGCGGATGCTTCCCTTGCTTCAACGGGGTTGATCAGATAGCCCTTGATCTTGGCCTTGTCTTCTTCGGAAACATTGCCGTAGAAAGCTACGATCCTGGCACACTTAACAAGAGGACGTTCCTTCTGCGTAAGGAACTGGATGCACTGTGCCGCGGAATCTGCTCTCTGATCGTACTGACCCGGGAGTGACTCGATGATGAGCACATAATCTGCATCCGAAAGATCAACAGTCTCATCAGAAACCGTATCTACGGGCGGTTCGCTGAAAACTACCGTCTTGGCTTTCTCATACTCTTCATCAGTGATGCCGGAAACATCGTAACGGTTGATCACACGGACCTTCGTTACTCCTGAGCATTCAAGGTCGTACTTAACGTCATGCAGGATACCGCCCGCTTCAACGTTGTAACCTTCTTTTTTCTCTGACAGGACTCTTCTGACGTCGCTCTCGTTCATTGGAAATCTCCTTTACTTAAATGTTTTCGGCGCTTTTGGCAAGCAGTTCTGTATTGTATTTAAGGAATCTCTCAAGGCCTTCGCTGTCCAAGGAGCCGTGGGCAAGCTTTGCCTGATCGTAGATGTGCTGCGCAAGGCGGTCAGCCTCTTCCTTCTTTGTGCCCATGGACTCAAGAGCCTCGAGCTTTGTGATCAGGGGTGAATCAGTGTTGATGACCAGTTCTTCTGTATCAGGGAACATATCATCTAACTGCTCGGGAGTCATGTTGCTCATTGCCATCATCTTCTCGTACTGGGCTCTCATTTCCTTCATACGGCGGTTGTGCTCAGCTTCCCTGATCAATGCAGGCATGGAATCAGCTCCCATCTGCTGGGCGAAAACGTTGAGCTTCTCGTTGCCCAATGCCCCCCTGAAGAACTCCTTGATCTTGTTCGTGGTCTCCTCATCGGAAGCCTCGCCGGAAAGCTCGGAATCGACTCTCTGGAATCTGTTGTCAGGCTTCTTGTATTCATGGAAGGACATGAAGTTGTTGTCTATCTCCTCGTCCATTACGACAACGTCAAAGCCGTCTCTCTTGCTCATTTCGACGTAAGCTGCCTGAGCCTTGGGATCAGTCGTGTATCTGATGGTCTTGTGATCGCCTTCCGTAAGTTCAGCCAGAGTCTTGAACTTGCCGTCAACGGTCTTATAGAGGCAGATGTCCTCGACCTTCTCGTAGAACTTCTCTTCCTTCATCATGCCGTACTTAACGAATACGGAGATGTCAGACCAGTACTTTTCGTAGTCCTCACGCTGCTTCTTGAAGAGTTCATTGAGTTTGTCTGAAACCTTCTTGATGATGTGTCCGGAAAGCTTCTTTACGTATTCATCCTGCTGGAGAGCCGAACGTGAGACGTTGAGCGGCAGATCAGAGCAGTCAAGGCATCCCTGGAGCAGGAACAAGAAATCAGGGATGATCTCTTCAATGTTGTCTGCGACGAAGATCTGGTGATTGTAGATCTTGATCCTTCCCTCAAGTGACTGATAAACGTTGTCCGTCTTCGGGAAATAAAGGATACCCTGAAGCGTGAACGGATAATCCATGTTGAGGTGGATCCAGAACAGAGGATCCCTGCCGTCGTTGAATACGCTGTGATAGAAAGACTTGTACTCATCCTCGGTGCACTCTGAAGGCTTTTTTGTCCAAAGAGGGCTCTTGTTGTTGACGGGAAGATTCTTTACGGGTTCTTCCTTATACTCTTCGCCCTTCTCTTCAGCTTCCTTCTTGCGCTTTGCCTCAGCCTCTTCGTGGAGCTTATCTGCCTTCGTATCGATGAAATAGATATCTGCAGGTGCAAAGTAGCAGTACTTGCGGAGTGTCATGCGGACTGTGGCGGAATCGAAGATCTTAACCGCTTCTTCGGAGAGCTTCAAAGTGATTACCGTTCCCCTGTCCTTCTTATCAGAAGAAGAGATCTCATAATCCATACCGTCAGAAGACTTCCAGGTAACTGCCTCAGAGCCTTCTACAAAGCTCTTTGTCTCAATGGTAACTTCATCTGCCACCATGAATGCGGAATAGAATCCGAGGCCGAAATGTCCTATTATGCCGGACTTGTCTGTTGATTCTTCCTGATACTTGGTAACGAAATCAAGAGCGCCTGAGAATGCGATCTGGTTGATGTACTTCTCTACTTCCTCCTGGGTCATTCCGATACCGTCGTCGCAGAATGCGATCGTCTTGGCGTCGTCATCGTAAATGATCTTTATGGAGTAATCAGCCTTAGGATCTGCTCCCGCTTCAGCCTTGCCGAGCTCTGCGAGCCTTCTGTGCTTTGAGATTGCGTCCGCACAGTTGGATACCAATTCTCTTACGAAGATGTCCTTATCCTCGTAGAGCCACTGCCTGATTACCGGAAAAATGTTTTCGGTTGTTACCGATACCTTTCCCTTCTTTGTTTCCATTTATATCACCTCCAAATGTGAAGCAATGTATTCTTCCGTATAGCCCGCATAAGCTTCCGAGATCATGTTAAGGAGCGGGTCATTTACGGAATTGAAAGTATGGTCATCGATAAACGTGACCGGAAGTATGTCAAAAGGCGTGCTGGATACGAATATCGCGGCATTGCCCTTAACTAATTCATCCATAGTGAACATGCCTGTCTGAAGTTCAAGACCGGATCTCTTGAGCGCTTCGATCACGCGCCTTCTCGTGATACCGATGAGGATCTTGTCGTCAGGTGCCGAATAAACCTTGCCGTCCATAATGACGAAAAGATTGGACATCGAGCCTTCATAAAGCTTTCCGGAGTTGTCGCTCAAAACAAGCTCGAAAGGCTTTCCGTGAGCGTTTTCGCTCTTGAACTTCTCGTTGACGGTATTCTTATAATCGCCCCTGAATATCTTGAGATTAGGAGTCTGTCTCTCCCACTTAAGAAGACTGGTGTTGATGCCGTTCTCGAACATCGATCTGTCGGGAACGTTTACATTAACAAGATGAATAAGAAGATGATCTTTGGTAAGGACGATCCTGATGTTGCCGTCACTTGTGAAATTGATCTTTTTTAAGAACGAATAAGCCTTATCTGAAATATCTTTAAGATCGACCGGGAAATCCTCAAGGCCTTTGACAGACTTTGAAAGCCTTGCCATATGGTCTTCCAAGAACAGAAGCACTCCCCTCTTGATCCTTACTGTCTCATAATATGTCCTGTCATCCGTAGGCTTTGAAAGCTCTTTTGCCTTGTCAGAACAGACATTAAAAAAAGCGCCGTCAAAGAAAAACTCGTCTCCTGACGGATGCTCCATCAAAGGATATGCCATCTGTATATCTCCGAATAAATTCTATAGGATTATATCCGTTTAAAATTGTAACCAAAAAGGATGTCTTTTACAAAACGCGCGGTCTGAAAACATGCACAAAAATTATTATAATATATTAGCTTGTTTTATTTAGGGGCTCACTTTACAATAAACCCTATTGACTCGGCGTTTAACAAAGAGTAATATGTTGGCGTTTTATACAACGGATTGCATAAATATTCACATATTAGGAGGTGCCTTATGGCAAAAGAAAAGTTCCTGTTGGCTTATTCCGGCGGTCTTGACACATCTATCATCATTCCCTGGCTCCTTGAGCACTACGACTGCGAAGTCATCGCTTACTGCGGTGAGGTCGGCGTAGGCGTTGACAACGATTATCTTAAGGCTAAGGCTCTTAAGTGCGGCGCTACAAAGTGCTATGTTGAGAACATCGAAGATGAGTTCGTTACTGATTTCGTATATCCTACTCTCAAGGCTAACGCCGTTTACGAGGGCAAGTACCTTCTCGGTACATCAATGGCTCGTCCTCTCATCGCCAAGCACTTCGTTGACGTTGCACGCAAGGAAGGCTGCACAACGATCGTTCACGGCTGCACCGGCAAGGGCAACGACCAGGTAAGATTCGAGCTTTCCATCAAAGCTCTCGCTCCTGAGATGAAGATCCTTGCTCCATGGAGGATCTGGGACATCAAGTCACGTGACGAAGAGATCGACTATGCTGCAGCTCACGGCATCGAAGTTCCCGTTACAAAGGAGAACAACTACTCCAAGGATGAGAACCTCTGGCACCTCTCTCACGAGGGTATGGATCTTGAGGATCCCGCAAACGAGCCTAACCTCGACAAGATCCTTGAGCTCATGGTATCTCCCGAGAAGGCACCTGATACCCCTACATACGTAACCATCAAGTTCGAGAAGGGTATCCCTGTTGAAGTTGACGGCCAGAAGCTTTCTCCCGCTGACCTTCTCAAGTACTGCAACAAGGTTGCAGGCGCTAACGGCGTAGGCATCGCAGACATCGTTGAGAACCGTCTTGTAGGCATGAAGTCCAGAGGCGTTTACGAGACTCCCGGCGGAACACTTCTTTTCGCTGCTCACAGAGAGCTCGAGCTCCTTACCATCGAGCGTGACACTCTCCACTACAAGGATCTCGTATCCCAGAAGTTCGCTGAACTCGTTTACTACGGACAGTGGTTCCACCCGCTCAGAGAAGCTCTCTCCGCTTTCGTTGACGATACAGAGAAGACTGTTACAGGCGAAGTAAAGATGAAGCTCTACAAGGGCAACTGCACACCTGCAGGCACAAAGTCACCTTACTCCCTCTACGATCCTGAGATCGCTACATTCGAGGCTGATGACGTTTACAACCAGGCTGACGCAGGCGGATTCATCAACTGCTTCGGTCTCCCGATGAAAGTCAACGCAGCAATGAAGAAAAAGAACGGAATGCTCTGATACTATTTATCAACAGACCAAAAGGGGACCTCAAACTTAATGGGGTCCCCTTTTTCTGATTAAACAGGCGATTTTACTTTCGTAAACTTTAGCGTAAACTTTTGGGCATTATTCTTTATGGAAAAGTTTACATATGAACATCTGTAAACATCAGCGTAAACATTTTGCCCATTTTGTTTACGGAAAAGTTTACGCTCTGAAAGCGCATCGCTTCGAACCGATTAATTGTTTAAAAGAATTCACTCATCTTTGACGAAGTCCTTTAAATCAGGATCGTAATACCATCCCTGACCCTTGCTGTCGATAAGGAAGTAGGATTTGTTTTCCTTGTCGTAATAGACTATCATTCCGTCCTTGTATTTGTGATAGTACATCTCGCCGTCGTACTTCCAAGACTTGTTCTTCAACACGTAGTTGAACTTGCCGTTTGCGGTATTAAGTTTCGGCTGGGTTTCCGCTGGTTTTTCTGAAGTAGTCTCAGACGAAGTGGTTTCGGTCGTTTCAGCCGTTGGTTCAGTGGTTGTTTCAGTAGTAGTTTCGACTGTGGTTTCAGTAAAGGAAGCAGTCGGAGAACTTGAAATCGAAGTGCTTTCAGAAGGAGCCGAAGTTTCAGAGGGTTTGCCGCACGCACAAAGGGAGGCCGTTAGCAAAACAGCCGCAGAAAAAGCCGCAGACCTAACAAAACTACGCAATTTCAGCCCTCCCCTTTTAATATTCAAGTAAACATCATATTAGCATATATTTTGCTATAATATGCTTGTTTTAAATATGGTAAGGAGTTATTGACCATGGCTAAGAAAATGTGGGCTGGCCGCTTTGAGAAAGCGACAGACAAAGATGTCAACGATTACAATTCATCACTTCCGTTTGACTGCAAGATGTACAGTCAGGATATAGAAGGTTCCATCGCTCACTCACAGATGCTCGCAAAACAGGGCGTCATAAGCAGCGAAGATGCAGAAGCGATCAGGAAAGGTCTTCTCTCGATCAAGGAAGACATCGAGTCAGGCAAGCTTACTTTCGATTCAGATGCTGAAGACATCCACATGTTCATCGAAGAAGAGCTCACAAACCGCATCGGTGATGCCGGCAAGCGTCTTCATACCGGAAGATCCAGAAATGACCAGGTTGCTTTGGACCAGCGCCTTTACCTCGTTGATGAAGCCGGTGAGATCATTGAACTCCTCGATACGTTCGTTGATACCCTCATCGATATAGCAAAAGACAATCTTACGACATACATGCCGGGCTATACGCATCTTCAGAGAGCTCAGCCCATTACATATGCCCACTATCTTACGGCTTATATCGAGATGTTCAGACGTGACACTGACAGGCTGGGTGCTGCCAGGGACCGTGCAAACGTCTCCCCTCTTGGTTCCGGTGCGCTTGCGGGAACAACATACCCGCTTGACCGCCAGGCTGTCGCCGACGATCTCGGCATGAACGGCGTGACCCTGTGCTCTCTTGACGGCGTAGCTGACAGGGATTTCGCGATCGAATTCGCTTCTGCCTGCTCCATCCTCATGATGCACCTTTCGAGACTCAGCGAAGAGATAATCTTGTATGCTTCTCAGGAATTTAAGTTCTATGAGCTCGATGACGCTTATTCTACGGGTTCTTCCATGATGCCCCAGAAAAAGAATCCCGATGTTGCCGAGCTTACCAGAGGCAAGACCGGAAGAGTTTACGGTGACCTCATATCACTGCTTGTCATTATGAAGGGGCTTCCCCTTACATACAACAAGGACATGCAGGAAGTTCAGGAGGCAATGTTTGACTGCATAGAGACGATCAAGGCAGTCCTCCCTCCTTTCACCGGCATGATGAAGACCATGACGATCAGAAAAGACAGAATGGAAGCTGCAGCTCTGGAAGGCTTCACCAATGCTACCGACCTCGCTGACTACCTCGTAAAGAAGGGACTTCCCTTCAGAGAGACACATGCGATATCAGGAAAGCTCGTTCACTACTGCATCGAGAACAACACATCACTCGAAAAGCTCCCTCTCGAGACTCTGAAGCAGTTTTCTGAAGCTTTTGAAGAAGATGTTTATGACGCGATCTCTCTCAAGACCTGCGTTGAAGGCCGCTCACTCATCGGAGGCCCTGCTCCTGAGACCGTAAAGCGTTACCTCGACAGCATCTGACATCCATAAATATCCTGATAATTAATGAACTGCCGTATCAGACCATACGGCAGTTTTATTTTGCACGCCAAAAAAAGAAGCTGCCGATGTGGCAGCTCCTTTGTTGATCAAATCCGGTTAAAGATTACTTAACGGATACTTTCTTACCTGAATTGGACTTTGAGAAGTAATACTTGTAAACGACTTTCTTATTGTTCTTAACGTTTACAGTTGTTACTGAAGAATTTGCAAGAGACTTCTTAACACCCTTCTTTGTGAGCTTGGTTGTCTTTGCAATGTTGATCTTCTTAAGGCTGGAAGCACCGCTGAATGCGTTGGAACCGATCTTAGAAAGCTTCTTGGAATTGATTGTGAACGAGCTCAGGCTTGAGCACTGCTTGAAAGCAGCTGTTCCGATAGAAGTAAGAGCATTACCACCTGTTACCTTTGTAAGGCTCTTGCAGTTATAGAAAGCACCTGTGCCGACTGTCTTGATGGTAGCACGGATATAAACTGAAGTAATGTCCAGATTATAGAATGCATAGTTGCCGATAGACGTCGGTGAACCGGAAAAAGCAAGAGAAGTGATCTTATCCTTGAGAGCATACCAAGGAGCACCGCCTGCTTTGTAGCTGTTCATAGCGCCTGAACCGCTGATTACAAGACTGCCGTTGCCGTCAACATTCCACTTGAGGTTCTTTCCACAAGTACCGGAAGTAGGGATCATTGAACCTGACTTAAACTTAGCAGGATTCTCAGCCTTAGTGTCTGCGACTTCGATGATGGCTGTCTCGTCTGCGTCATTTTCGATCTTATCAGCGAAAACTAATGTAGGAACGATGCTGACTGTCATAGCGACTGCCATCATAGAAACTAAAATACGTTTAAGTTTCATATTTACCTCCACACGTTTTTAATACAAATTCAATTATTGCATTTGTAAAAAAGATTATACATTTCCAATTTGCCAAATTCAATGGGAAAACGTTTGATGTTTTTCAACAATTTGACTATTTTTCAGCGTTCCATCAGCCATATTTCAGATGAATATGGTGCTAATGTCGATCCGCCGCCGAAATCATGCGTCTTGCCGCTCAAAAGTTCGGTTGCCTGACCGCATCCTGCGTCAAAATGAGCAGTAAACGGATTGGAATCCATGTTGATGGCCACCAAAACACGCTGATCACCGCAGTTTCTCTCGAAAATGCACTGGTTATTGGTAAGAACGACTGATCTCATGCCGCCGTAATTAAGGGCACGGCTGTTTTTCTTAATGTCAGCAAGCCTTGCGACATGGTCAGTAAGCTCATTCCAGGAAGGCTTATCAAAGCAGGCTCTGAGAGCAGGGTCTCCCTCCTCTTTGCGTGCCTTGGCTCCCCATTCGGAACCGTAATAAACGCAGGGAATGCCCGGCATCGTAAATACCATCGTGTAAACGAGCGGCAGCTTATTGGGATCGTTGATGATCGAAGCGATCCTCGTGACATCATGATTATCCGCAAAAGACAGGAGATGCGCTCCCCTGGCGACCGTCCAATCCTCAGGTCCGAAAAGCCTGAGCAAAGAATGCACGATCTCGAACATATTGCACGAGTTGAATGCGGAATGGATTCCCTTGTAGCACTGATAATTGGTCAGCGAATGGATATTCATCTCATTCAGCATCCTGCCGTATTCACCGTGAAGCACTTCTCCCAAAAGGAAGAAATCCTGCTTTTTGGAGTCCGTGAACTGACGGAGCCTTCCGAGGAAGTCCCTGTCGAGGCAATAAGCCACATCGAGACGAAGTCCGTCGATGTCAAAGAAATCGATCCAGTAACCGACTTTATCCAGGATATGGTCAATTACTGCGGGATTTCTGAGGTTGAGCTTAACAAGGTCATAGTTGCCTTCCCAGCCCTCATACCAGAAACCGTCGTTGTAATTGGAATTGCCGTCAAACGAGAGATGGAACCAATCCTTGTAAGGCGAATCCCATTTATGCTCCTGAACGTCCTTGAAAGCCCAGAAACCTCTGCCTACGTGATTGAAAACCCCGTCTAGGACTACCTTGATGCCTTCTTTGTGAAGCGTTTCCACAACCTTCTTAAAATCGTCGTTTGTACCGAGCCTTGTGTCGATAAGGCCGTAATCACGGGTGTTATAGCCGTGTGTATCTGATTCAAAGACGGGTGAGAAATAGATCGCGTTGATCCCGAGTTTCTTCATGTGAGGGATCCAGTCAAGGACTTTAAGGATCCTGGATTCGGCTATGCCGTCATTCTCGAAAGGCGCTCCGCAGAAGCCTAAGGGGTAGATCTGATAAAAAACTGATTCTTCGTACCACATGCGGCAATATTAGCATTATGTCTCTGTTCGGTCAAATGATGAACCTCCCGGCTGAATAATGCCGGGAGGCTCGGAAAGAGAAAAAGTGGTTATCACTTGTTTTTGTAACATTTCCCTCTAAAAATATTCTAATCAAGCAGTATGAAAATTATTTAATCAAAATGTTTCAATTCTTTTAACTAAAAGATCAGTTGCGCATTGAGTGTATCGGAGCAGGGATCCTTCCGCCTCTGTGGATGAAATCCGTACAGGACGTCTTGGTTACCGGCATTATCGGCGCAGTACCCAAAAGGCCGCCAAATTCAACGCTGTCACCCACTCCCTTTCCGGGTACCGGAATGAGCCTTACTGCGGTCGTCTTGTTATTGAACGTACCAAGTGCCATCTCATCTGCGATAATGCCTGAAATGGTCTCTGCCGTTGTATCTCCGGGCACAGCGATCATGTCGAGGCCGACTGAGCATACGCAGGTCATTGCTTCAAGCTTTTCGAGCTTTAATTCACCGCTCCTAGCTGCAGCGATCATGCCCTCATCCTCTGAGACAGGAATGAATGCACCCGAAAGTCCGCCGACATAAGAAGATGCCATTATTCCGCCCTTCTTTACCGCATCGTTGAGCATCGCCAGAGCAGCCGTCGTGCCCCATGTACCGCAGGTCTCAAGGCCGAATTCCTCTAACAGTCTTGCTACAGAGTCGCCTACCGCAGGAGTAGGTGCAAGGGAAAGGTCGATTATGCCGAAAGGTACTCCAAGACGCTCGGATGCTTCTCTTGCAACGAGCTCACCTACTCTGGTGATCTTGAAGGCTGCCTTCTTGATGGTCTCGGCAACAACACCGAGGTCTGCTCCCTTTACGCCTTCCAACGCATGCTTTACGACGCCGGGGCCTGAAATACCTACGTTGATCACACATTCCGGCTCACCGGGCCCTAAGAAAGCACCTGCCATGAAAGGGTTGTCCTCAGGAGCATTGGCAAATACAACGAGCTTTGCGCATCCTATTGCGCTTCTGTCAGCACTGGCTTCAGCCGTTTTCTTGATTATTACGCCCATGTCGCGGACAGCATCCATGTTGATGCCCGTCCTGGTGGACGCAAGATTGATGCTCGAGCAAACGAAATCAGTCGTGGAAAGCGCTTCAGGGATCGAATTTATGAGGATCTTGTCAGATTCTGTGTATCCCTTCTGAACGAGAGCCGAAAAACCGCCTACGAAGTTGACTCCGCAGGTTTTAGCTGCCCTGTCCAGTGTCTTGGCAAACGGAGTATAGTCCTTTGCTCCGCATGCTGCAGCAACGATGGCGATCGGAGTAACAGATATTCTCTTGTGGATTATCGGGATCCCGTACTTCTTGCTGATCTGCTCACCCGTAGAAACGAGTTTGCCCGCATAACGGCAGATCTTGTCGTATATCCTGTTGCAGGATTCCTCAACGGTGGATGCAGCGCAGTCCATGAGGGAGATTCCCATCGTTATGGTCCTTATGTCCAGATGTTCCTGGTTGAACATCTGCATCGTCTCAATAATCTCGTATTCGTTAATCATAATCGTTATCTCTTTCCGCCATATCAGATCTTATGCATTGCGTTGAAAAGGCCCGTGTGCTGTATCGTGATCTGTACGCCCAGCTTGCCGCCCAATTCAGCGAGTTTTTCTGAGATATCGGAATTTTCGATCTGGAGGTCCTTTAAGTCGACCATCATGACCATCGTGAAAATGTCATCCAGGATCGTCTGAGAAATGTCTTTGATATTGATCCCGTATTCGGCGAGCAGAGTGGAAATGCCTGCAATGATGCCTACCCTGTCCTTTCCGAGAACGGTTACGACTGCAGTATTCTTTTCATTTTCCATTTTATATACCTCCGGGAATTATATTGTTCGCAAGCAAATTATAATCATTTGCGGCCGCTTATTAAAGCAGACGCCATCGCATTTGCGCAATTTATTCCATCGATTGCTGACGACATTATGCCGCCTGCGTATCCTGCACCCTCACCGCAAGGGAAAATGCCGGGTACGTTGATGCTCTGGTAAGACTCACGGTCACGAAGTATCCTGACAGGAGAAGAGCTTCTCGTCTCAACTGCCGTGAGAACAGCATCAGGACTGTCAAAGCCCTTGATCTTCCTGCCCATCTCGGAAACGCCGTCGATAATGGTATCCAAAATAGTTTCCGGGAAGATCTCCTTAAAATCTGCAGGTCTTACACCGGGCTTGTATGTAGGAGTTACTTTGCCAAATTCAGTTGTTACCTCTCCGTTTACGAGGTCTCCATACCTTATAGCGGGTGCTGATCCGTCAGATCCTCCTGCGGTAAACGCGAGCTTTTCAAGCTTTTCCTGATATAACATGCCGTCTAAAGTACCGGTTCCGTAATCAGAACCGTCAACGGGTACTAAAATCGCGCTGTTAGAGTTGTCACCGTCTCTTGATCTGACGCTCATTCCGTTGGTGCATACGGTTCCTTCATTTGTCTGCGAAGGAACAACGGTTCCGCCGGGACACATGCAGAACGTATAAAGGCGTCTTCCCGTCTTCGTATCACATGCGAGCTTGTAATTTGCAGCCATGAGATCAGGTGTCAGATCAGTATCCATTCCGTACTGGGCAATATCGATGTCTTTTCTTAAATGCTCTATTCTTACGCCAACGGAGAAAGGCTTGGGTTCCATTGCGATGCCGAGTCTCTCAAGAGCCCTGAATGTGTCTCTTCCGGCATGTCCGATGGCAAGGATCAGGCCTTTACACATTATCTCTTTTGAGCCGTTCTTATCCTGAACGGTAATGGATGTAAGACCGTTCTTGTCCTTCCTGTAACCCTGGAAAAGCGTGTTGAAAAGGAACTCTCCGCCCAACGAGATGATGTCTTTCCTGACGTTTACCACGATGTCCCTGATCCTGTCAGTTCCTACATGAGGATGTGCATCGTACAAGATGTCAGAAGGAGCGCCGTGAGATACCATCATCTGGTAAACAAATGCCTTAAGGCCTGAAGTTACGCCGGAATAAAGCTTTCCGTCAGAAAACGTGCCTGCTCCTCCCTCTCCGAACTGGATGTTGGAATCAGGCTTGAGACGTGCGGTGCCGTTCATATAGTTCTCGCAGTCTTCGATCCTCTGCTTCATGTCGGGTCCCCGCTCGATCACGATCGGATTAAGGCCGTATCTTGCAAGGATCAATGCAGCAAAAAGCCCTGCAGGACCGGATCCGACGACAACAGGACGCATGTATTCTCCGGCATGTTCGTCGAAATGTGCTTTATGCGGGAAAGCCAGATTCATCAGTTCTTCCTGCTTTTTGGAGATCGCCTCGTCATCAGCAAAATCGAATCTGTAGTTGATCTTGACCTTATTCTTTCTGGCATCGATGAAACGCTTGTCGATAACAAGCCTAAGATCACCGTTTGCACAGGCTTTACAGGCCTTTACGAGCTTTTTGTCAGATGACTTCAAGCCCGCTTCGATGATCTTTACGGAATCAGGTATTTTCTTACCGCCGGCAGAGGGTTCAAAGCTCAATTCAATCATTCTGAAGCAACCCCTTTCGCTGCAGCTGCCGCAGATGACCAGGCCCACTGGAGGTTAAAACCGCCGCAGCGTCCGTCAACGTTCAATGCTTCACCGATTATGTAAAGGCCAAGGTAAGACCTGAACTGCATGTTTTCGTTGACAGTTGAAAGCTTTATACCGCCTGATGAGACCTGTGCCTTATCAGTTCCGCCGAAGCCGTCAACGGGGACCTTGAGATTGCAGATCATCCTGGCGATCGACCTAAGATCTTTCTCATTAAGATCACCGATCTTTTTTGAAGGATCGATATTAATGTTTCTGCAGATAAATTCTGTCAGAACCCTCGGGAAGATTCCCGTAAGAGCGCCTGAAATGGTGCGTTTTCCAAACATATTCTTTCTGCTGTTCAGAAGTTCAAATGTCTCTTCTTCAGTCTTTCCGTTAAGGTTAACGAAAACAACGGGCTTTTTGCCTTTTTCGAGCAGGTTTACGGCCTTGCCGGAGACATCCATTACGCAGATCCCTGAAATCCCGCCTTCCTTGCTGAAAATGATCTCGCCTTCAGACGAATCAATGGTGTTTCCATCAGATGTAAGCGTTACCTTTCCCCTGCACCTGATCCCTGCTAAAGCTTTGATCCCGTTGAGCTTGCTGTTAAGCGAAGTTAATGCAGGTTTGTAGCTGATGAAATCAGAATTATCGGCAAACTCTTTCAAAACTGTTGTGACTGCTCCTGTGGAACCCGTTGAAGGATATGTATGACCGCCGACTGCGCATATCAGAGATTTAGACTTATATACTGAACTGTCCTTAAGAACGACCTCATAAAGGCCGCTGTGATAGCTCACCTTCTCGCACTTTGAACCAAGCTTCATTACGCAGCCGTTATCCTCAAGATAGAACCTGAAGGAATCAATGACAGTTGCAGCCCTGTAAGTCGAAGGATAGAACAATCCGTCATCACAAACTGTATCGATGCCCAGGGTATTCTCAAAGAAATCAATGGCATCTTTGTATCCGAACGAAGACAGGCACTGTTCAAGCCTTTCTGGACAATCCGTGTTGTATTTATCGGCAGAAGCATTGATATTGGTAAGATTACATCTGCCGCTGCCCGTCATCGCGAGTTTCTTTCCGCATCTGTCGTTACCGTCGATCAGAAGGACAGATGCCTTGCCGGAAGTTTCCTTAATGAGCATCGAAGCCGCAAAAAGGCCTGAAGCTCCGCCGCCTAAGATGATGCAGTCAAATACTCCGGAAGTCATGTATTCCCTCCTGACATTGAAGCCCTGAGTGTTCTGGCAAGTTTAGTCTCATCGAAAGGAACGGCTCCGAAATCAAAAACCATCTTGGATTTAGCATCTTCGAGGTCTTCAATGGAGCCTTCCTTAAGCTCAAGCTCGATCTCACAGATAACGTCGCAAACAGAGCCTTTAGAGTCCTTTATGCCGCCGTAGTCTATGCAGGCTTCCATGGTGCTGTCCTTATACCTGAAATCGTAGTATGTGCGGTCAAAAGTGTTTGAACACAATGTCTTAAGGTCATCTTCAGTAATGCCGGAAAGGATCTCCTTTAGAAGATCCGTGTCATCACCGTCAGCATTTGCCTTGAAGCCTTCAAGATCAAGAATGCCGTCTTTATTTTTCAGGTTCCATTCGAAATGGCTGTGAATTCCGCCTTTTACATTGCCTTTGTACTTGGCCGTAAACTCAAAGAAATCAACCTCTTCAGACTTATAGTGTCTTTTGCGGAAACTGACGCCGCGAGAGCTTAATTCACGGTCAGGAGTATCAAGATAAAAGTTTTCGAGCGTAACGGGGCGGCTGTCAGGATTTTTGCAGTGCGAGATAAACCATTCGGAAGATGCGGCCGAAAAAAGGCTGGTCCGGTTCTTAAATGCCAGTTTAACCTCAGTCTCCATTATCCGGCTCCTTAACTTATCGTATGGACGCCGCTGGCAGAGACAACGCAGAGCTTGTTGCCTGCAAGGAAATTAAGCCTGATGACATCCTCGTCTACCGAGAAGTCATTGAGGATCGCTCCGGATGAATCGTAAACGAAGATCCTTCTGTCAA
Source organism: Oscillospiraceae bacterium (assembly GCA_015069215.1). Classification (GTDB taxonomy): domain Bacteria; phylum Bacillota; class Clostridia; order Saccharofermentanales; family Saccharofermentanaceae; genus Saccharofermentans. The sequence continues at coordinate 1,345 of SVJC01000021.1, read as the reverse complement.
CACTTATCGCATAGAGTCTTCCTGAATGGGCAACCGCATTTATCTTGGAGCCGATCTCGGAATTGTAGATGACATTCTCGGAGCCGCTCAGGATGGCGAGCTTGTTAAGCTGGCTTACACCGTCGGAATAAGTGATGAAGAGCTTTCCGTCAACGAGCTTTACGTAGCCGATGGCAGAGAAATCGTAATTATCCTGGATCAACTTGCCGTCTTTGACTTCATACATCGAATTGCCGGTAAAGCAGTAAAGGTTATCACCGTTGTAGAACATCGACATGAACATTACGTTGCCATCAACGTTGTACATTGCGCTGTCAGCCATTTCGAGGCTTCCGCTGGTGCTCTTGCTGATGGCAAAGACTCTGACATAAGGAACGATCACGGCGCCGCTAGTGTTTACGGTCGATACCGCAAGCTTATTGGAATCGTTGTCGAAGCAGCAGCTTACGGGGAAACCCGAGTTATAGGAAGACCACTGATACTGGGCCTTGCCGCTCTCATCGTAAAGGAGCACGTCGCCGTTGGACTCGTCACTTCCCGTGATTATCGCTACATAGCCTTTTCTGGAAACCGCAAGAGACTTGATCTGATTCTTCGTAGGAGTCGTGTAGATCGCCTTGTCACGGTTCATCAGAGTAAACGAATAGCCGTTAAGGTCGAATACTGCGACATAATCGCCATAGATATAGCACTGCGGATTTGAATATGAAACAGCAACATTGTAGATCTCGGTTCCCGAAAGCGTAAGATAAGCAATACGCTCATTGGTGACCTTAACAACGCCTTCACCGTAAGGATAGAGCTTTTGGGCTTCCGAGTATTCGCAGCTGAAACCGCCCTGGGCGGCAAGCTTGATCTGTGAATCAGCGCCTTCCATGGAGTTGATCTTCCTTGATACCATGAAGATCAGGACCACGCTCACGATGAGCAAAACCGCGAAAACCAGAACGGCTATGGTAAGCCCTTTTCCGGGATTCTTTTTCTTTACTGTTTTCTTTTCTGTCTCTTTATTCTGTTTGTTTGCCATTATTTATGCCTTATTTCCGTCTGCAGGTATGTCGTAAACTCCGTTCAAGCTGTTGGTGATCGCTTTCGTGAGCAGATCATATGCAGGCCAGATGCCGTAATTGTAGGTATCCGTGCCTCCGTCATTATACAATTCCCTGCTGAAAACATAGAATTTAGTATATTCACCGTTTTTAAAGACATAGTAAGATTCCGTATTACGCTTATAGAAAGTATAAACAAAGGACGAATGGTTGCGGTCAAAGATCGTAATCGTCATTTCCGGGACAGCGGATGAAGATACATTCGCTGTTTCTTCAACACCGCCGATATCGATACA
>SVJC01000020.1 GCA_015069215.1 Oscillospiraceae bacterium | reverse complement strand
GAGAATGTCTCCAAGGTGCAGTTCTCAGTACCCGGCGAATGCCTTGACTATTACCTGTTTGCAGGTACTTCGATGAAGGACGTGATAACGCTTTACACGGGCCTCACGGGGAGAACACCCAAGCTCCCTGACTGGTCTTTCGGCCTGTGGCTTTCCACGTCTTTTTTGACTGATTACGACGAGAAGACCGTGCTCTCATTCGTTGACGGAATGCAAGGCAGGGGGATCGACCTGTCGGTATTCCATTTCGACTGCTTCTGGATGAAGGACAGCCACTGGTGCAACTTCCTCTGGGACAGCGACATGTTCCCGGATCCGGAAGGTCTCATTTCCAAGCTTCACGACAGGGGCATCCGTGTGTGCGTCTGGATCAATCCGTATATCGCGCAGGAATCAGAGCTTTTCGATGAGGCGGCAAGATCAGGGTATCTGATCAGAAAGACCGACGGCAGCGTGTGGCAGAACGACCTGTGGCAGGCCGGAATGGGCATCGTGGACTTCACGAACAAGGATGCTGCCAAGTGGTATCAGAGTAAGCTCAAATCGCTCCTGGACATCGGAATGGACTGCTTCAAGACTGATTTCGGCGAGCGCATACCCGTTGAAGGCGTAATCTATTCTGACGGGTCAGATCCTTTGAGAATGCATAATTTCTATACGTATCTATATAACGAAACGGTATTTGACCTGCTCGAAAAGGAGCGCGGAAAAGGAGAGGCGGTGTTATTCGCAAGGAGTGCCACGGCAGGCTGCCAGAAGTTCCCCGTTCACTGGGGAGGCGACTGCCGCTCGGACTATCCTTCAATGGAGCAGACGATAAGGGGCGGGTTATCCCTGATGCTCTCAGGCTTCTCATACTGGAGCCACGACATCGGAGGATTCGAGGATAAGTCAACACCCGATGTTTATAAGAGATGGGCCGCATTCGGCCTCCTGAGCTCTCACAGCAGGCTCCACGGCAGTACATCCTACCGGGTGCCGTGGAACTACGACGAAGAGTCTGTGGACGTCCTGAGGCACTATACGGAACTTAAGAAGACACTCATGCCTTACATAGATGCCGCGCGTGAGGAAGCGGAAAGCAAAGGCCTGCCCGTAATGCGCCCGATGGTCCTGGAATTCCAGGATGACCCGGTCTGTGCATTTTTGGACAGGCAGTACATGTTAGGTGACAAGATCCTGATAGCTCCCGTTTTCGATAAGGACGGGTGGGCATCTTTCTATCTGCCCGAAGGCACGTGGACCTCGATCGACGGCAAAGATAAACGCGTCCTCCCTTCAGGCAGATTCTTTAAGGAGAAACGCGGTTATCTTGAAATGCCGGTTTATGTTAAAGGATAAGGATCAGGCCGTCGGCCACTGACTCATCTTGCCGCCGTTGCAGATAAACCTGATGAAATCGACCGTTTCGTCGGGCATGATCTTATCGAAGTTGGGATAGAGCTTTCTGCAGAAAAAGTTAAATAACTCATCAGGATCCGTCATGCCTCTGTAGATTCTGAGCATGTTGATGGTCGTGTTGGCGTTTATCATGGTCGTGGTAAACTTGCCGCCTGAGATCTCATCAAGATCGTTCAATTCGATTTCTTTAATGCTGTTGTCGGTTATCATATCTATAATTCCTTCCGGTAGGTCGTGTTCTTTATTACCGGCCTCATTATCACAGGTTACGGACCGCGAAAACATCAGTAATATAGGGCCGTTCTGACGCTTAAACGACAGCAGCGGCCCCGATTGTTGAACAATGGCAGAACGGTCAAGGAGTTAATCGTAAGAATCTTCGCCGTAATCGACCGCAAAATTCAGGCTTGCGGAACTGACAAAATAATATTTCTCTTTGAGTTCTTCCGCGATCTTAAGGAGCTCTTCGCATGTCATGTCGCGGTCAAATTCGATCTGGAAATCACTCGTGACCTGAAGATAGCCGACGATCTTTGCACCGAGCTCTTTGCAGATCTTTTCCATCTTTTCCATGTCGTTCGGAGTTCCTGCGGTAAAGCTGACCAGGAGCTGATTCTTTACGTACCTGTAACCGGTCTTTTCGTCAGTGACGATATCGTCTTTACCGGCTTCCTTATAATAATTGTTCTTGTCAAACTCCCCGGGATCCGGATCCTTGTCAGCTTCGCCTCCGATAAGGTAATGTTTCCTCTCTTCACTGTTGTAGCACTTGAGCTTAACGTCAGCTCCTTCACCGGGTTCCGGCTGATACGTCAGGGAGAATGTGCATTCATTGCTTATCTTAAAATCCGCCCAGGCGTATTTTCCCGTCGATCCGGTATCTACCGGGCTGGATTTCTCCGGTTTCCCGAAAAGCGCGGTGAGCTCCTTTTCAAGACGCATGTAGTATTGCTGAAGCTCAGCCTCTGTGCGTGACAGCGGCTTTAAAGAATTATCGTGCTTTGAGGTCGAGGCAATGAACTCAATCATGTAGACGTTCCCGTATTCCTGGTTTGCGGTAAGGATGAATCTGTTGAATTCGAGACCGTCCTTCGAGACATTCATGTATTTGAAGTAAGAATAGACTTTTTCGCCCTGCGGGTATTCCACGTAATCCATGTAGTATGCATAGTATTCTTTTTCAAATCTGCAGGCAAAGAGCTCTTCTATGTTTGCGGAGACCAGATAGTATTTTTTACCGGTGAGGTTCTTCATCAGCTCGCAAATGTCAGCGACCGTTCCGTCACCGTAATCAGCCGGTTCCGTGGCTCTGGGACCCGCTTCGTAGCGGTCGTCAACCTTCTCTTCTTTTTTGGTGGTGCTGACAGTTGCCTGAGGAGCACCGGCGGATGCTTCGACAGGTTTCCTCTTCCTGAAAATAAAACCTGCAGCAACCGCGGTCAGGACCATCGCTACGAAAATAAAAGCTGCCACCGTTCTTTTCATGTCATCACCCTCCAAAAAGATCACGCGCGGACGGTTAAATTATAGCATCTGTCCTTTATACAGATAAAAGAAAGGTATTGTTGCAGGCATGGATAAACATCATCACGTCGTTTTCCAGTAAGAATCAACGATCTTGATGATCTCGTCATATTCTTTGTTGTTATCAAGCGCTATGTAAAGATCGGCGAAAAGCTGTTCTGTCTCTTCGCATCTGACAGTCAGAAGAAACTTGAGCGCTGCGCACATCCGGTCGCGCCTCATGCGCCCCACGCCCTTCTTTACGATCGAACGTGAGAGCTTATATGCCGCTTCTTTATCCGTCGAGGAAAGCCAATGAAGTATTGCCTCGAGGTAACGGTCCGCATCATGAGTATCTTCATCAACAAGTCTCGAAATGCAGTCCGGATCAAACCCCGGAAGTATGCCTTTATACTTGTTTTCTGCATCGACAAGCGTCGCGATGTCCCTTACCGTAGGATACGTTGAAGGTCCGTAATGGATCTTCTTACCGATGAGATCAAACTTCTGATAAGTGATCTCAGGTCTTCCTTTCAGTTCCTTATGAACGTCAAGATAACGGAGGTCATTTTCTGCTTCAGTTTCAAGCCCTGCAAACGCAAGTGTCTCTACCACCGGATTGACCTCTTTTAAGTTGGTGCCTCTCTTTAAAGTATTCCTGTCGAAAAGATATCCGTCACAAGGTATTATCGTCAGACACTTTACATGCTTTCCGAGACTTGCTGCGGCACATGCCTTGTGGTGTCCGTCAAGGAGCGTGTTCATGAAGCCGTGGTAATGATAAGCGAGCGCTCTCGGAGGCTCGGCATCCGATTGCAATATTTCTTTATAGTATTCCACGCGCTCGTCGTTAATGAGCGAAGAAGACTGCGTGGGATACAAAAACATCGGGAAGTGATCGATCAGGTTGTAATCCCAGCTGCAGTAGTATCCGTAGCAGGCTGCATCATAGTATTTCAGCTCATCAGGGACCTCATAGAAAAAGTTGCCGCCGCCGTCTGACGGGAAACAGATGGTATCCGCAAGCGCATAGTAACCGTCGCATAAAAGGCCAAGGAGAGGCTTTATCCTTTCGGCGGAATCAGTGATGCTGACAAAGCCGGAATTCATGCAGTCTCTGGCTTCAACAAGCTCGGGACAGCCGATGTTTTCGATGCCGTAACCTGTTGCAAGCATGGCTTTGCACGTGGAACATTCCGGGAATTTTCCCTGGATAAGAGGCATGCCGTTCAATTGAAGATGGCCATAGCACTCGTAATCCTTATCAAACGGGCCGAACTTCTCTGATATCGTATTCCTGCCGTTCTTTACCGTGAACAGGACCGCAGAGCTGCACCACCACGTATCAGTGGTGTCTATCTCTTTCAAGATGTTAACTTCGGTCTTGTTCCAAAACATTTGGTTTTACGAGAACGTCCCGTGCAGATCGATGTGATCCAGCGCGCCTGACGGTACCTCGATCTGACGTACCAGATATGCCTTCTTGCCGTCCTTGTTTACGTAAGGGATCGCGCTGTTGATCATCTTGTTGGTAAGCGAATCCTTTTCCATCTGCTTCTTGGCAGAACTCTTATCGCTGCCGTACTTCTTTTTCCACATGTTCTTGATCGCGTTCCTGACCTTTGTGTTGAACGCAGATGAGCTTACGCCCATTATCTTGAGCATCTCGTCTTTAGAGAGCTTTTTGCCTGTGGAGCGGGAGCAGTTATAGACGTAAAGATTCTTTTTGCCCGAGTTGCCTGATTCAAGTTCAACGGTGATGTAGAGCGAGACGGCCTTCTTGCCGACATAGTAAGAATAGTAAAGACGGCTGTCGTTCTTCTTTGCGGTGTCCTGGAATTTCTTCAGTACCTCAGCATTGAAATCCTTTGTATCAACACCCTCGATGACGACCTGAGGGATGTGGGTGTAAAGCGTCTTACCGTTGACTTTGAAGCCGCGCTTGTACTGATCCTTTACGGTCGTCTTTGCAGCCGGCGCAGGTGTGGGCGTAGGCTCCTTGGTTGTTGTTGTTTCCTCGGTCGTGGTCTCTGAAGTTGTTTCAGAAGTCGTCTCTGAAGTCTCTGTTGTCTCAGTCGTTTCTTCCGTTGTGGTTGCCTCAGTTGACGTCTCCGAAATGGTCTCTTTTGATTCCGTGGATACTGAAGGCAGGCTCGTGACTGCGGGCTGTGCGTTACATGCCGCGATGCTGAAAGACATTGCGAGCATTAACATTATGCTTACTGTTGTTTTAAACTTTTTCATTTCTTTCTCCGTTATTTCAATCAGTATTATTCAGCAAAAAAACCGGCAAGGGATTACCTTTGCCGGCTTCAATTATACACCTGCGTTGTCAGTAGAAACCCGTTATTTCTTGACCTTTACCTTTTTCGAAACGGTAATCCCTCCGTAGCTTACTTTGTAAGTAATTTTCTTTCCGGCCTTAAGTTTTTTAAGCACTTTTTTCTTTATGGTTACCTTAGCTATGCCCTTCGTATTTGTTTTTGCTTTATATTTCTTTCCTTTAAACGTAAATGCGAGCGTTTTGCCTTTTGAAGCTTTTCCGGATTGCTTGAGCGTAGCAGAAAGCACAAGCTTTTTGGCACTCTTCTTGATCTTAACGGTCTTGAGCGTGAGCTTTATGGTCTTATCTTTAGGAACCTTAAATCTGACAATATCGCTGAAAGTCAGATTATCATCGCCATCGCATGCAGTTCCGAGCACAAAACCTGCGGAATCGCCTGTTTCAGGAGCCTTTTCGATCTCTTCGAATCTTGAGTCCTTGACTTCCCATTTTCCGGCTGAAACCTTAGCATTATCAAGTTTAATGGACTGCATGGCATAAAGGCGGTACGTCTTACCCTCGATAACGACCGTATCGAATGAGGTCTCCGTCTCGGACTTTACCTCTTCTCCGATCAGGAAGAGCACTGCCATGGTGATATCTTCCCTGTCACTGAACTGAATGCTGAAGGTCGAGTTTAGAGCCTTATTTACATAGAAACCTTTTATGATCTTCGGCTTTGCGCTGTCAGCCAATGAAGTCATCGGCAGTGCGCCGATACAGATAATGAACGTTAACAACAATCCTATGATCTTTTTACCCATACCCGTCTCCTTTTTTAAACGATCGCGATACCCGTTACATCCCAAGATCACTTGAGATAAATTGATTATACCACGCCAATCGAAGCTGCGGCAAAGATCAGAAGCACTTCTTATTGTGATCCTGCTTGCATTCCTTAAGCTGCGGGCACTTGTAGCAGACTTCGTTTACGCTATATTCATCCCTGAAGAACTCCTCAACATTTCCGAGCGTCGTATCCGCAATGTTGGAAAGCGCCTCTTCCGTGAGGAATGCCTGGTGCGATGTTACGATGACGTTCGGCATCGAAATGAGCCTTGCAAGGATATCGTCATCAACGATGTGTCCTGAATAGTCGTGGAAAAAGACGTTCGATTCTTCCTCATAGACGTCTAAGCAGGCAGCACCTATCTGACGTGCCTTGATACCCTCCAAAAGCGCCTCAGCATCGATCAGAGCGCCTCTGGACGTGTTTATGAGTACAACACCCTTTTTCATCTTTGCGATCGTCTCAGCGTTTACCATGTGCCTGTTCTCGTCAGTGAGCGGGCAGTGGAAAGATATGATGTCGCTCCTTGCCCAGAGCTCATCGAGTGTCACGTACTCAATGCCGCTGTCTTTTGCGGGGAACTTGTCGTACGCGATGACGTTCATTCCAAAGCCCCTGCAGATGTCGATGAAGATCCTTCCGATCTTACCGGTTCCCACAACGCCCACGGTCTTGCCGTGAAGGTCAAAACCGGTCAGGCCGTTTAAGCTGAAGTTGAAATCCTTGGTCCTGATATAAGCTTTGTGGATCCTTCTTACAGACGTCAGCAGAAGCGCCATGGCGTGCTCTGCGACCGCGTAAGGGGAATATGCGGGAACGCGCACTACGTGGATCTTGCCGTAAGCATATTCGATATCCACGTTGTTGTATCCTGCGCACCTCAAAGCGATGAGCCTGATGTTCATTTTCACGAGCTCATCGATGACCTCGCGGTTAACGTCATCGTTTACGAAAACGCATACTGCATCGCTGCCTTCCGCAAGTCGGCACGTGTCTTTGGTAAGTCTGGTCTCATAGAATGAGATCTCATATTTTTCATCTTTGTTGGCTCTGACGAAAGAATCCCTGTCGTAGTCCTTTGCGTCGAAAAACGCAATTTTCATGTTACTGCCCCCTATTGAATATCCCGCTTTAAAGCATCCGTTTTACCGGATGAAATGTGTCCACTGATGTTCTTCCTTCTCGGGAAGTCCGTATTTCTCTTTTCCGAGAGCTATGCTCTTCATCAGGAAAGTCATGTTCCTGGCAAGGGTACGCATGGTCTGCAGGCCTTCAAGGTCCTGGCTTGCCTCACCCTTTGCCCTGCCGTGAACGCTGTTCCAGTACTGGCTTGATGCAACCGGCATTCCGCTGATGGTGAAGTACTTGTTAAGCTCATCGTATGTCGCAGAGCAGCCGCCTCTTCTGGCTACGGCAACGCTTGCTCCGACCTTCATGGTCATGTCAAAACTTGCGCTGTAGAAAAGCCTGTCAAGGCATGAGATAAGCGTGCCGTTTGCCGATGCGTAATATACCGGAGATGCCAGGACCAGTCCGTCTGCCGCTTCTAATTTAGCGGCAATCTCATTGACGACATCATCAAAAACGCATTTTCCTTTTTCGGAACAGCCATTGCATGCGATGCAGCCCCTGACATCCCTGTTCCCGATAAGAACGACTTCTGTCTCAACGCCCTCAGCGTCAAACACCTTTACCATCTCATTGATGGCAATGCCTGTGTTGCCGTCTGCTTTTGAACTTCCGTTTATTATCAATACCTTCATATGGAACCTCACATATCTGAGCAATGTAAATTCAACTCTGACAGTTATTATTCTAACAAACCCGTCAACTCTTCTATGCTGTCGACTATGAGATCCGGTCTGGATCTCGATCTCCGATCAATTATCTCACCTTCCGTTTCAGCGCTGGGCCAAAACCACCCATGAGGCGAAATACAAGAGAATGAACATAACAAAACTAAGCGCACAGCTGATCAATCCCAAAAACCAAAGCTTAAAGCGGGTATCTCTGATGCTTCTCGTGATAAATGAGAAGACCATTCCAATGATCGAGAGGATCGGCACAAAAAAAGAGCAGAGCCATGACCGCACTTCTGCTGTTAAAGGCACTCCACAGGTAGACCGCATAGATGACAACACAGATCGCGCCCATGGCAATGGGGACATAGATGCGTTTTGAATCTTCCGGGCTTACATATTTCCTGTCGCCGCCGAACTTATCGATATAATCATTACCCATGGTTAATACCCCCAAATATAACCGACACGCGCTTTAAAGATTATAAATCACTTGGCTTCACATTCATATACATCCGGTTATGTGAGAAAATACAGTCCTGATCCGTATTATGAGTGAGATCTCAAATAACGACGGAGGTTACAGACTTGAAAAACGAAGACGCGGTCAGATTGTTTGATCAGTATTCAGATGATCTTTTCAGATTTGCTGTCTCATATGTCGGCTCCAAACACGATGCGGAAGATATAGTACAGGAAGTTTTCTTAAAGATTCTCGGAAAACACATTCCCATCATAAAGAGCACCGAAAAGACATACCTGCCCTGTTCGTATGGTACTTTTCTATTTCCTTTCCTTAACACATATTATTCTTAAAAATGTGATATTTTAGTTTAAGCAAATTCTTCACATGGGGAGATCTATTAATGAAAAAGCAGGCCATTTCTGCCGTAATGGCATTGGCGCTTATCTTTACGGGCTGCTCGCAGGGCGGGAAAGGCGGCACGCCCGAGAGGACTCAGTACAAGGCCAACATCAAAGTCGGCACGGTCGTAAAGGCAGGCGACCTGTTAACTGTCGAAGGTGAAGAGGAGATCTCTTTCAAGAACTACAGCCAGGATACCTGGGATAACATTGTCCTACGTGACTACAACCCTTCGAACCTTGCGGAAGAAAAGGCAGATCAAGACGGAGCCTATCACACCGCGATAACCGGCATCACACAGGACGACAAAGATGTAATGTACCACGAGGAACAGGACCCGTCGGTCGTCATGGCAACCCTCGCAAACGCAGTAAAACCGGGCAAGACCGGCAAGATCAAGGTCAATTTCAGCCTGAAGATCCCCCGGGGCTCATGCAGACAGTCTTATTCATTTGTCGACAAGAACAGCGAAAAGCCCGAAGACATTGTAATAGCCTTGGGACCCTTCCTTCCCACGCTCCCCGTCTATGAGAACGGCGGATGGGCCAAGGGCGGCTACTTTTCGTGCGGCGAGTGCTTCTATACAAAATGCTCGGATTACGATGTCCACATGGAAGTCCCCGAAGGTTATGAGGCATGCGCGACCGGAAGCGAAAAGCGCAACGACGACGGCTCTTACGATTTCAAGGCAGCCAACGTAAGAGACTTCTCTGTCTTTACCGGCAAGAACCTCGGATACTTTGAAGAAAACGTAAACGGCGTATCGGTAAAAGTCTGGTACTACGAGAACAACGAGGAAGTGAAAAAGGCCGCCAAGGAAAGCATACTCCCCACATCCGTCAATTCGATCAAGATATATAACGACTATTTCGGAAAATACGCATATGAAGATCTCGATGTCGTTTTGTGCCGCTATGCTTACGGCGGCATGGAATCACCCGCTTTCGTAAGGATCAACGATGATTCTGTGATCCAATCTAAAGACATAAGTGAGGAGATGCGGGAAAAACAAATGATCGATACCATCGTTCACGAGATCGGTCACGAGTGGTTTTACTCCGCAGTAGGAAACGACCAGTACAACGAGGCCTGGCTCGATGAAGCATTCGCAACGCTTGCATCCATGATCTACTATGAGAAAACCGGCGATACGTATAACAATCCGGAGTCCTTGGGAAGCGCGTGGCAGGATGCCTGGAAACAGGGCGGAAGCCTAAAGGTCGATCTTTCATACACGGATTACATGAAGGCAGGACCTGAAGAATACTGCTACACCCTCGCGGTCTATTCGGGCGGCGCAAGCTTCCTTTATGAACTTCGAAAAGCCATGGGCGAGGACAGCTTCAAAGCGCTCGTTCAGGAGTGGTATTCATCCAATCTGAACAAGGAAGTCACAACTAAGCAGTTCCTTGAACTGGTTTCCAAGAAGGCCGGAAAAGAAAAAGTAAACGATCTTTTCAAGAAGTATTTCAGCCCGGAAAACATCCCTGCATAAAGAGATCTTCAAATCAGATAAAAAGCCGGTCACGATATGTGGCCGGCTTTATCTCTATCAGGATATGAATTATTAATGTTATTTCGCTGACTTTGCGAGCTGATTTTCGAGGCGGTCAAGCTGCTCCTTGAGAGAATGGATCTCGCCGATGAGGTCAGTCTCGGAAACCTTCTCATCAGCATCCTCTTTGGTATTCTCTGCGGTAACTTCGCTGATGGCGTTGACGACGATACCTACGACAACGTTCATGAGGCTCCTCCGCAAAAGACTATACCACTGACTTGTATCAGATTTGTAAAATCATTGCGGAAGTTTATGGTCCCGGCTCAGTTCTTCAGCATGAATTTTCTTCCCACTGCGGCCGCGATCTTGTAAGGGAGCGGCTGCAGGGCCTTTTCGGCTTCCTGCAGTTTGTCGCGGATCGGAATGGACTGCGGGCAGTGCTGCTCGCATTTGCCGCATCTGATACACTGTTTGGCCGAGGCGCTGTCTTTTCTTAAAGCTATCGTCTGGAAATACTCTTTGCGGCCGGAGCCTTTATTCTCCGAATACATGTGATTGTAGCAGGAGAAGATCCCCGGAATATCGACTCCCTTGGGACATGGCATGCAATAACGGCAGCCGGTGCATCCGACTTTGGTATTCTCGTTGATGATCGTCCTGATGCGGTCGATCATTGCAAATTCGTGTTCGCCGAATGAGTTCGGCTTTGCGTCAGATGCAGTAGCGCAGTTCTCTTCGATCATGGCGATCGAATTCATTCCCGAAAGGACACAGGTAACAGCTTCCTGGTTCCAGAGCCAGCGGAAAGCCCACCCGGCAGGAGTCCATCCGTTTTCGTCCTGAGCGATCTCTTTCTTCGCTTTTTCGGGCAGGAGATCGACCAGTTTTCCTCCTCTTAAAGGCTCCATTATCATGACGGGAATACCCTTGGCAGCAGCGGCTTCAACGCCTCTCTTTCCTGCCTGTGAATGCTCATCCATGTAGTTGTATTGGACAAGGCATAATTCCCAGTCGTATGCATTGAGGATCTTCAGGAACATCTCGGTGTTGCCGTGGAATGAGAATCCGAAATGCTTAACGACGCCCGCTTCCTTTTTCTCTTTCATCCACTCGACTATACCAAGGCCTGCAAGGCGCTCCCACTGCGAGTAGTCCGTCATGTGATGCATCAGATAGTAATCAAGATGATCCGTTCTGAGACGCTTTAATTCTTCTTCAAGATAATTGTCGAGGCCGGCACGGTTCCTGACCATGTACTGGGGCAGCTTCGTGGTAAGAGTGATCTTGTCGCGGATGCCGTTCTTCTCGATGATCTTGCCGAGGACCTCTTCACTTCCCGGATAGATATATGCAGTATCGAAATAATTGACGCCAAGTTCGAGTGCACGCAGAACCTCTTTCTCCGCCTTCTCGAAAATGGGTTTTCCGCCGCTCGACGTAAATCTCATGCAACCGTATCCGAGTACGGAGATTCCTTTTCTGTATTGCATATGATCCTCCTTTACGGGCTGGCCTTTTCTAATTATATTATCTTTTCACTCCGATAAAAATGCGCTCTTATCAATGGAAGAAATCAAATCCAATACAGATAGATAAAGCAATGGATTTGTTATTCTCCGATATTCCCGGAGTAAACTCGATCCTGTACTTATCAGCTGTTGTCAGTAATTCCTTGGCAACTCCGTTCCATTGCTTATCTATTGCCGCAATACGTTTTCCGTCAGTATCAAATACATCGATCTTATTCTGTAAAGCTCCCATAACACGAATAGACATGATCTCTTTTTCCTGGGAATCGACCAGCTTTCCCCTCTTTAATGTGCCTATGTATTTGCCGGCGCCATCATTTATGTCGATCAACATGCCGCTGCGTGATATACCTCCGACACGCTTAAGATTTTCATCGTAGATCGAAAATGAAAACGACTGGAGATGCTTCATGCCTCTGCCGAACAACACCTGAGCTGCTACCGCACCTCCGCTTATATCCTCTTGTGATACGTAACCAACGGGTTTTCCATCTTCTGTAAGAATACGGTATTTATCAGCTGCTCTTAATCCGCGTACCTGCTGATCGATGATCAGGCTGTCATAACTGAAAAGCTCGCAGCTGCTTTTTGGTTTTACAGTACCTGCATTTACTCCCAAAGAAGCACCGCATTTGTTACAGAAAGCAGAACCTTCTATGATTGCAGCACCGCATTTTTTACATTTATTCTGAGCAGAAACATGAGGTGTCACGGTCAGGACCGTACCGCATTTAATGCATGCATGTTTTCCTAAAGGTACAAAAGATCCGCACTTCTTGCAGATACGTGTCGCTTTTATTGAGGTCTGCGGGATCTCTGCCCCGCATCTTGCACATGTTTTGTCTCTCTGGCCAATAACGGAACCGCACTTTTTGCACCGCTTAATCTTGTCCTGCGTCTGATTCATTGATTTTCCGCATTGTTCGCATTCTCTCTTACCAACCGGGATTACCGCTCCGCAAAACTTACATATCTGCATAAAAACCTCCGAATCAACGGGATCGATATTCGTTACATCTTAATTATAATACTATAAAGACTATACCACTGACTTGTATCAGATTTGTAAAATCATGGTGGCAGGATGATCTTCCTTATTTAACGATCAGATCATTATCGATATCAAATCCTTCACATCTCGCTGTCAGCACCGGTATAAGTGCTTTGTATCCGTCTTTGTGCCGTGTCTCCGTCAGGACCATTCTCCTGTGTCTTTTGGTCTTGATGATCAGACGGTATGTTTGCCACTCGGTGTGGTGTTCGGTAAGGGCATGATATATTGCACGTCCGGCAGTCACTTTGCCGCGCGGTCCTCTGTAAGTGCGCCGGCTGTGATTTCTTGTCCTGACCTTGAGGCCGGCGATATCATCGTAATCGATCACGGTTATGCCTTTATTTATCCCGATCAGGGCTTCAGGCGTAACAAAGACCTCCGGAGCTTCCAGCCAGACAGTATCAGGGTGATTAGCCAGATCGTCTATCTGTTTTGCACTGCGCCTCCTGCCGCTTGCCGCAGGCCTTATGTGCTTTGCCGTATTCAGCGTGTTGTCATCGTAATTTACTATTGCCAAGACCACAAGGATCGTCAGGCCAAATACCAGTCCGAACGGATGGTTATTCTTAAGCTCATTCCACATATTCGGAAACGAGCCGTCAAGGTAGTAGAAGCAGTACTCCTCTTCCTTCAATGTCTCAAGATAACCCGTCTTTTGATAGTATTCTTTGATGTTCTTCCTGTCCTCTTTCCTGGAATCCCTCACCCTCCTGATCTTTCCGCGGAGCTTAACGGGAACGTCCTTCTCGCTTATCGAACCGAAATCGAAATTCACGGCCGGTATGTGATCGTCCCCCACGGTCAGATCGTAGTAAGAGCCATAGACCTTTTGCGGCTTTTCCGTGATCTCCACGCTGTAGAAGTCATCGGTGATATTCCGGAAGTAATTATTGAACGGGACCTTATGATCTGTGTTTATGTCCTTTATGGTCCTGCCGACGCTCAGCAATATGAGAAAACAAGCGACCAGGAAAGAGACCACCATGAATCTGTACAGCACGCAGTCTTCCAGGATCTGTTTGCGGATCCGTTCGTTGGTGTAATGCCTGGTATATACCTCCGCTCTTTTTAGGAACTTTTCTCTCGGAGTCAGTTTCTCCTTTTTCGCGGAAGACTTTTCCCGAGGCTTAATCTTCAGATTGATATGAACCGTCAGGAATAAGGCCATCGCGAGGAATATCCCGCTGACCGAAAACATGAAAACAACTCCCATGACAACCGAAGTGCAGTTGTTTAATGTCCCGTTGTGTTGCCGGACCCCCAAAAAGCCGAGCACCATGGCAACCGCTGCCAGGATATAAGTGATCACGGCGAGAACTGTCTTGGCCTTTGGTCTTGCTCTTGAATTATCTTGCTCTTTCTTCCTAGTCATTATCTTCGTTGCACACTTTTCAGGACATTTCCCCGTGACTTTTCCGAAAAGAGTTTAATCCACATATCATTTATCTGCAACCGGAAGACAGACATCAAAAAGCCGGCAAGACCGCTGTTACACAGGCTTTGCCGGCTGCTTTCGATATAATCTTCCGGTCTGTATCAGACTTCAGGTGCCATATCAACGCGTGATACGATCTTCTCCATTGCGGCGTTGTCGAGCTTTTCCGAGGCGATGATATACTGCGCATTGTCGCCTGCGGTTGCGGCATATATAACGGAATCGCCGCTCTTGAAGAGTGTGCCGCCGTTGATCTGTTTGACCTTCTTCTGTGAGCATCCTGCAAAGCATGCTGTTGATTAGTAGTCACTTGCAGGCCATTTTGTTGATATATTGTCATATCGGGATGCAGAGTTATAATCTGTACTGACACAAAAGGGATAGGTGTGTTTTATGATCAAGAAGAGATTAACGGGTTGGGTGATTATGGTCTTGTCGCTCTGCCTTCTGGCGGGGTGCTTTTACAGGCTGCCGACATCTGAATTCAAGACCGATGAGATCAAAGGCGACATAGAATGCGAATTCAGAATAGGCAATAATGCCCAGTTTTCCAAAAATAAGGTCATGACCGACACGGTCTTTGACAAGGAAGAGTTCATCGAGCTCTTCAACCTGCGTGAATCGTATAATCCGAACTACCTCAAGTATCATCTTGATGAGTGCAGCCTGAAGATCGACAGCCGCGAAAAGCCCGGCGAGTTTGAGAAGATCAACCGTTCCGAGATAAACATCAAGATTCTCTACGATGGCATGGAAAAAGACAGGTACAGCAGCGTTTCGGTCTTTGAATACAATTCAAGACTGTATTTCTTCGTGCTCAGCATGGGCTCAAGGAGCAAGGACGACGAGATAGGCTACTACTACATGGAACTGCCTGAAGACATGCAGGAATACTGGCGTCCTGTCCTCGAAAAGGTCAGAGAAGACGACCGGGCAGCCAAGGAAAAAGACTACGGCAGCTTTACGACAGAGCGGACCTACACCTACGACAAGAAATACTATGCCGAATGCACTGTGCAAAACAGCGGCATGGTCCTCATCGAGATCTCAGACAGTCACAAGATCCGCATCAGCTCTTTCAAGCCCTGCAGGGCGAGTGATTTCTGGGGCATCTGCTGGGAGTATGATAACTACAACCTCTGGATCCAGTCTTCAGACATCGGCTGCATCTGCTACAGCTTCAACGGCGTAGAATGGGAACTCAATAAAGATGCCGTCATGCCCGGTTACATCATCGGAAGGCATACGGACAAAAACAAAAGCTGACCTGTAAACGTATTTCAGGGGTCATGCTCCCGCACTCTTGCAAAAATACATAAATAGTGTAAAATTACACTAAACAAGCACCATCTGTCCGGAGGTTTTTATGGATCTATTTGGCAATCTTATTCTTTTTTTCATTTATATTTTTGCTTTTGGAATTCCTCTTGCCTTTATTGTCTGTCTGATAATGGCACTCGTCCAGATCCCTAAGGTAAAGAGAAAGGAGAATAAGCCGACGAAGCTGATCGTGTTCGCGATCCTTTCAACGGTATTCTTATTTGAATTGATAATCGAGATCTTACTCATCACCTATCTTGCCATGGGCCTGGCCCACATGTGAGGCGCCTTTATGAAGGACAAGACTTTTCTGATAATACTCGCTCTGGTCACACTTGCGGGGATGGCTGTCACAACGGCTCTGACCATATACGGAATCAGGCTTTGGCAAAGCATTTCGATCGTTGAGATGATCGCGAACTGGAGATGATCTGATGGACAAAAAGAAACTTGCAAAACAGCTTGCGGTAATCGCATTTGTGATAGCGCTGTTCGCAGGGCTTGATGCCGGAATATATCACTTTTTCATCAAGAGAGTGACGAGCCATCATTCGCCCGGTATGCAGAAGATGAGCGTGGAAGTCAAAGACTACGTGCCTTTCACGAATTCGCCTAACATCTTCCCCGTCAAGGACGCGCCAAAGCTTGAAGGCGACATCCCGAGGATAGACGGAGCCGCCGCGCTCCTCCCTTTGTATGTGGGCTTTGTCGAGAGCATCTATCCCGAGAGTTCGGTGAAGTTTGCAGGCGAAAACTACGCCCCTTCGAGTGCAATGCATTACACGAATACGAGAGGCGCTTACAAGGATATCGTTGACGGAAAGGCGGATATCATCATCTGCGCCCAGCCGTCAGACGAACAGCTCAAATACGCCTCCGACAATGGCGTTGAACTTGAGATGGTCAGGATCGGCAGCGACGCGTTCGTGTTCATCGTGAATGCCGACAACCCCGTATCAGACATAACGGTCGACCAGGCCAGAGGAATCTATTCCGGAAGGATCAAGAACTGGAAAGAACTCGGCGGCAGAAACATCCCCATAGCCGCGATGCACAGAAACGAAGGAAGCGGGTCACAGACAGCGCTCATTAAGTTCATGGGCGACGAGCCGGTCGTGCCCGATTACACGGCCCTTTTCGGAAGCCCCATCGGGATCTCCTTCAGATACTACGTAACCGGAATGCTCGGCGAAGGCAAAGTGAAGATCCTCAAAATAAACGGCATCGAGCCCACCCCCAAGACTATTGCGGACGGCTCATACCCCGTCTCGGGCGGAGTCTATGCGGTCTACAGGAAAGGCGAGAAAAATCCCAACGTCTATAAGGCAGTCAATTTCATGCTCTCACCCGACGGCCAGAAGATCGTCGAAAAGAGCGGGTATTTACCGGTTCAATGATGTGATCCGTGCATTCGTGACCAACGATCCGATGCCTGTCACCTCTTATGTACCATAGCTTGTTTTTAATCCTTCTTGCGGTCTTTGCGGTAAGGCTTGATTGCTGTTTTGAATTCTTTTGCATCGTAGCCGTGACCTGAAGCGAATCTCTCGAGCTCGTCCTTGTCGATCTCACGCAATTCTTCGAGTACCCCTTCGGGCAAAATGTGCTTGTCGTCTTTTTTGAGGCAGATCGCCATAACCTTGTACGGCAGTTTGTCTTTCATGTTTCTCGTATGAGAGAGAACGGTCAGGGTGTCGCCTTCGGCCTCAACGATCCTGCAATCCATAAAATAGATACCCTTTTTGCGCAAAGGCTTCGACAAAAGCTCACGCATCGTGTCTCCGAAATATATTGCGACCGAATCGCCTGTTTTGAATGTATTTTCCATCTGGTTAACCTCGCTGTTATATTGCAGTATATCGACAGACAGGATAATTATATCATCCCGGCACGATCCGGGTCTTGCGAACCGGTAAAGCTATATGCTCATTACGAAACTTCGTTGTCCCTGCCTCTGCCTTATTTATCACTGATCGCCAGGTGTGAGGTAAAACAATCGCTGACCGGCCACTCGGACACTCCCCTGGTCTCTACGTAGTGCCAGCAGATGTTATGCTCTTCGCCCGGTTTGAATCTCGAATCTATGATTATCTCCTTTTTGAGGTCACTCTCTTTTAATGAGATCTCAGCAAAGTAAGATCCGTTCCATACGGGCTGCAGCTTACCGTCAACGAAAAACAGCATCAAACCGCGGCGGTTGCCGATATTACCCTCAATGCTCATGTTATCAATGAAAAAGTGCATGGCCGCGGAAGGTTTTACCGTATATTTTCTATATCCGTAATGGTCAGATTCAAAATCAAGCTGTTCCTCAGGCGAAACAAGTCCTGAAACCGAACCCGCCTTATCTCTGTCCTGATATGTGATAATGTGGATCTTATCTTCCGGACAGGCCTCTATGACCTTGCCGCTTTCATCATGATCTGATGTGAAATGCACTACACTGTACTGACGATCTATATACAGGTCACGGCTCTCTGAATATCCGAATATCGTCAATGTGAGCTCATTATCCCCCTTTATGACCGGAAGATCATCCGCGCTCACGGTGAAGATATAATCTGTATTGGATTGCATGGTTGTGCTCAATATGCCGTCTTTGCCGGCATTTCCGTCAAGACTGAAATCCACTATCTTACCGTTTAGCATCATAACGGCATATGTCTGAAATTCCGAATGACCGTCAGATTCGCCTTCCTCTATTCTTACAACAACAGTGGCTTTCATACTGTTCTTGTCTACCTTTATGTTTTCGATCGGCTCATAAGGATCTTTATCCTGTGTGAAGCTGATGAAACAAATTGTTTTCAGGGCGTGAAATCCCTGTTGTTCCATAGCTTCATCAGATGCGTTGTTTTCTTCGATCAATCTGCGCATGAAAGATATCTTTGAAACAGGATGCGTGCCTGCTTCTGTTGTGCTTTCCGTTGCTTCCGTTAAGCCGGCCGAAGTACTCTCTGTTATGTTCTTCTCAGGCTTTGACGCGCATCCGCTCATGAATATTGCAGCTCCAATAAGGAGAATAGCTGCGTTGTTCCAAATTTTCATTCTTATTGATTTCCTTCCGGTAACTTTTTTCAAGCAACATTCTACATTTAAAATTCGCGATGATAAAGAAGCACAACTCTTGAGAGAGAATCTTGTGGCATTACCATTATCATACTTGTGACAGGCGTCATAACTCCGGATGATATAATAATCGTGTCTGAGAAAGTGATCCTTTAGTATAGAAAATAGGCAGGATAATGAACTATCAGGCAGCTGAGTTCAGTTGAGCGATGTATCGGTTTTGGAGTATAATTCAGGTTCTAAAGCGCGATTAGATAAGATTTTTTGTGAATCGTGCTATGGAAAAGGGGATAAAATGAAAAAGAGATTTGTATTCTTGTTGCCTGTAACATGGCTTGTTTATATTGGGGTTTATCTCATCGACAAGAGACTGATCGCCGTTCCTTATGCTGTGAGCATAATTGTTTCTTTGGTCATTCTGATCGTTAATGCATTTATTATTTTTAAGGTCAGATCAGGCAAAGGTCTTAAGATTCCGATGTCCATATTGTCTGTTTGGGCTGTGCTTATTTATAACATGGCAGGTATTATCTGCAATCCTTATTGGAATTCCAAAACCGGATATACAGACAGACCGTATGCCGATTCGTATGAGAAGACTGTAACTTCCAAAGAAGCCATCGAAGATCTTGATTACATGATGAAATATCTGAAGAAAGATCATCCGGCTTTAGTTAACGGAATACCTTCCGAGGTGGAGGAGAGATACAGGTCTGTCAGAGCTGAACTAGAGGGTATCGATATGATAACCGTAAACGAGTTGTGCCGGAAGACAGAATATGTGCTCACCTGTCTTCATGACGGACACACATATACTTTCCCAAAATATGATTTCCACTATCTTAGGGATTCCTATTCGGATGAACTTGCAGGTTATAAGATCGTATCAGTAAACGGCCTTACGATAGATGAGATCGCAAAGCAGAGCAAAGATCTCATCAGTTATGAAGCAGAAAGCTGGGAGTTATTCAGGATAAGAAGTCTGTATTTTACTTTGGAAGGTCTGGATTATCTTGGCTTTGATAATACGGAAGTCACTTATGTGTTTGAGAAAGATGGTGATAAGATCACCAAAACGTATACTCAGGAAGATTATGCGCTTATAGATGATATTGAAGTGAAAACTGACGATACGGCGACGGAGTCTTTCGTAAGTTATGAAATCGATGAGAAAAACAGTCTTGCCATAATGACACTGACAGAGTGCAAAGCAAATGCGGAATACAACAAAGCTGTCAGGGATATGTTCACTGAGGCGAAAGAAAAGAACATTAAGCATGTAGCAGTGGATATCCGTGGCAACGGCGGAGGAAGCGATGCGGTAATAGGCGAGTTTTTCAGATATCTTGATATCGATAAATATAAGACATGCGGATTGGAATGGAGACTGGGATTTTTTACTGTTCCATATCCTCCCAGATATGTAAAGAATGAGAAAGTAAATGACCTTCTTTTCAAAGGTGATTTCTATCTCCTGACATCTTCGGGCACCTTCAGCTCAGGTATGTTATATGCCCAATATGTTAAGGATAATCACATCGGAACGATAATCGGAGAGGCTCCCGGCAATGATCCCAACGGATATGGTGAGGTTGTCTTCTTCAGTCTGCCGAATTCTAAGATATTCATGTCCGTCTCGACAAAGCATTTCGTCAGAGCGGATTCAAATGCCGGAACATATCTTGTCGAGCCTGACATCTCATGTGAATCCATGGAAGCAAAAGAACGGCTTTATGAGATAATAGGCGGTAAATACAAGAAGGATCTAATCGGATAATTCTAAGTTTTAGGATTAAATAAATAAAGCGACCGGATTACTCCGATCGCTTCTTTTTGGGCATATCTTTTTCGATTCTTTGTAAAAAGTAGTAAGTTGGTAGTAAATCCTACTCTTAAGAGCTGCTGCGAATCTCGCAAACCCCTATACTTATTAACTTTTTACGTTGCCCATTTTTTCTGTGGCGGAGCGGGTGGGATTCGAACCCACGTGGCTGTTACACCAAACGGTTTTCAAGTTATCTGGGGAGAAGTCAAAGGCCCTAATTTATTGCGTTTCAAGGCTATTTACTACTCAAATATACCCTCTTGATGCACTTAAGTCAATATGTGTAAATCATTGCTGTTTTCGTCGGGAAAACCACAGGTGCTTTGCTCCTCTGAATTAGCCATTGTTATTGGCTCAAATACCTTAGAATATTGCATTTGCGGATCATTAGATTTTGTTTCATCTAATGATTCCGCATACGCTTTTTTAAGTCAGAAATCCCGGTTTTCAACAGAATTTGGCCATTTTTCTTGGGGACACCTTGGGGACACCTCTGGATACAAGATGACCAATAGGCAACTATATTCTTGAACTTCTTTTCATGTTGTTAAAACTAGTAAAGCGTAGTTTAACAGCGCGTAACGTCTCAAGGATCAACAGCATAACGATTCCTTTAAAGTCCGAACTTTTTCATGTACTTCAGATAGTCCTTGCAGTACTTTTTCCAACCGCCGGGAACCCATTTCTTGAATCTGATGAAAACGTCCTGCGAAGTGGCTTCCTTGATGACCTTGACCACCGTGTCGATGTCAGTACCGGTGCCGTTCTCTGCAAACTCATATTTGCGGCTGGTCTCAGATATCTTCTTTATGATGTCATTTCCATATGTCTCTGTGAGGAAATATACAAACCTTATTCCAAACTGATACTCCGGCTGTTCGCTGCTCCTGGGTGCGGTAGCGGCTCTGATGAATTCTTTTTCAGGGTCCTCCTTCAGGTTCTTGTCGCTGTAAGGCGTGCTGTAACCATAGCAGTTGACGTACGAGATCATGTCCCAGTCCGCTTTCTTGTATTTGCGTGAAAGCTTGTCCTGCGCGTAAAGTGCGACGCCTTCCTCAAGGACGGAACTCATGTTTTCGCCCTGCCTTAACCTCAATACGTGCGCGAGTTCGTGATAAACGGTTCCGTAAGAACCCTTTACCGGATCAAAGTCCGTATCGAACAATGTCGTCTCATTGCCGAATGCGGTCTGGATCGTATCATCTTCCGGGTCCTTTAAGATGATGATGGAAACTTTGGAAAGATCCGAATTTATTCCTTGAAAAGAACCGCCGAAATATATGTCGCGCCAGTCATCCTCAAAAGTGAATTCCGTCTTTTTATAGCTCATGCTAAAGAGCTTCTCGAGGTCGCCCATGATCTTGCTGATGTTTTTTGGTACATCGCCTCTGAGCTTTGCGCCTTTCTGCGCGAAGATGACGAACTTGTCTCCCTCATAATATGAATCAGCCTTCAGAGTGAAAACGTCCTTCGCCTTTCCACTGAACTTTATAACAGGTTCCTTCGGCTTTTTCTTAACTGTAGTCTCGGCTGTTGTGGTTTCTGTTTCATCCTTTGCATCCATTGAGAATACAATAGTCGTATCAACCGTTGTTTCTGATGTAGTCGTAGCTGCAGCCATAGTTTCAGCTGCAGTTGTTTTTCCGATGGCCGTATCTGACCCGCTCGTCATTTCAGCCTTGGAGTTTCTTACATTGCTGCAGCCTGCAGCTAATGCCATCAAAAGCACGATGGCAATTACAGAGTTTATTCTTTTCATTTTGAAAACCTTTCTTGTTACTTGAGGATTACTGTATCAAGGATCTTGTGGATCTGCGGATCGGTGAGGTTTTCGAACATGATATATCCGGAAAAATCGTCGCACGCTATCATGACGAAAGTCCTTGTTTCATCATCGTGTTTTTCATCGACAAGAGTGAACGCCGTTCCGTCTTTTGTCTTGTATTCGCGTTTGTTAGAAGTGTTGGCCAACTGGATCACATGCGCCGCATCGCTTGCCACGTTGCCGGTCATCTTTGAGAAAGACAATGAGAACAGGCCGTCCTCGAAGAGAAATTCAGCATTGATCTCGTTCATCTTAATGTCATGCCCGGTAGTAACGGACGTTTTTGCCTTACCGTTCAGTTCGTAGCTGCATTTAAACTGCACTCCAATGCCGGCAGCCTTGTAAGCATCTTCATAAGTGTCGTGTTCCGTTGACTTCGATTTATAGCCTGCAGCCGGTTTCTCGTTGACGTCCATGGTCGCTAGCGCCTTGTCGTCAACATACTGGGAGTTGCCGACGTAAATGCCGTGATCGATGACTTCCGGTTTGGTTATGATCACCGATGCAGCGTACGTTCCGACCGCACCTGCGATCACGACTGCGCAGGCGGCAGCAACGATCTTGGTCAATGAGGATGCTTTTGACTTTTTTATGGGTGTGACGGGTGCGCTTGACCTGCCGGCCTTAACCTGTCCGATGATTTTGGCGTCCAGTTCTTCTCCCGGCTCGAATTCCGGAATCAGGCCGTCACGAAGCAGTTCATCTATATTCATTTTATTCTGCATATTTCTGCAACCTTTCCTTTAATTTGCTTCGAGCGTTATGGAGACGGCTCTTGACCGTGCCTTCGGATATCTTCAGGATGTTTGCGATGTCCTGTACCGGCAGCTGCTCTGTATAGAACATGAGCACAACATCCTTTAGCTTGTCCGGCAAACGGCTGACTTCCTGACGGATCGCCTTATTCCTTTCTCTTTTGTAGATCTCGTCATCCACGGATTCATCGTTTGCAGCAACGTTATAAGCCTCTTCCGTCAGATCCTGATCCACGATGGTGATCCGTTTCTGACGCCAGATATCCTTACGGCGGCGGTTGTTGTTGATGTTCAGGGCAATGCCTATCAGATACGATTTCGGGTTGCCAGACAAGTCAATGCCGCCCTTCTCCATAGCGACAAGAAAGGTCTGCTGATAAAGATCGTCAGCCGTCTGGCGGTCACCGGTCAGATATACACAGAAAGAATAGATATCCTTTCCGTACTCTGTTATAAGCCGTTCGATGACTTCCGTCTCCAACAACATTCTCCTTCCTGCCGCCGCCAGTGCACATGAC
>SVJC01000019.1 GCA_015069215.1 Oscillospiraceae bacterium | reverse complement strand
CAGCTGAGGTTATAAATACCGAGGGTTTGAAGGTGAGAAGATACTCCACCGGAGGAAGCGGAGGAGGGGGCTTCTCAGGCGGCGGAGGCGGCCGTTTCTGACGGTTCCCGTTAAGAGGTATACATGATCAGCATAATAGTGCCGGCCTACAACGAAGGCGAGCATATCTATGAAAACCTTATGATCATAGACAGATCGGTATCCCGGTTTGCGACTGACTACGAGATAATCGCGGTCAATGACGGCAGCCGTGACAATACCGGTTCCGAGGTCGCCCGCGCGGCTTCCGACAATCCGCACATCAGGGACTGCGGCTATGAGAACAACCGCGGTAAAGGCGGAGCGGTCACCTGGGGAATCAACAACAGCAAAGGTGACATCGTAGGCTTCGTTGATGCCGATCTTGACTTAAATCCCGACATGTTCGAAGGATACTTCAAGGAGATGATCGCCAAGGGCGCGGACATCGTCATCGGCTCTAAGATGCACAAGGATTCCAAGCTCGAATATCCGTTCGCGAGAAAAGTTTTTTCGATCTGCTATTACATAATGCTGAAGGTCCTTTTCGGACTCAAGTGCCACGACACCCAGACCGGCATAAAGCTCTACAGGGGAGAACTGATCAGGAAGATCGCTCCTTTGAGAAAGGTTGACGGTTTCGCATTCGACATCGAGCTCCTGGCGCTTGCCAACAAGTGCGGCGCAAAACTGATCGAAATGCCCATTGAGCTTAACTTCACGAGAGGCCAGTCATTCGGCCGCATCAAGTTCAAGGATGTCTGGAAAATGTTTACCGATACCTGGAAGATCTGGTGGGACTTGAGGATCAGGAAAAAGTACCGGATCTAGTAACAAAATTGAAATCATATAAACTAAATTTCTTAATGATTTTTGACGTGCAAACTGATCAGGCCTGCTATATAATCTAGGCAGTACGAGAAAGGGCAGAAGGTTCCTTAAATGCATTACGGGAACCGACCAGAGGAAATCAATTGAGTTCAGTTACCACTAAGCATATTACTGAATATAAGCTTGCCAAAGAGCTTCTGACTCGTGGCAGTGATATCCTTTTAGATCCCAAGGCACAGCAGATGAAGAACTTTACCCAGCACGGCAATACGTCCGTGTTTGAACACTGCGTTTCAGTTGCCAAATTCTCGCTCCTCATGGCTCATTATCTCGAGAAGACATTAAGGATCAAGGTCGACAGGGACAGCCTCGTAAGAGCTGCGCTCCTTCACGATTATTTCCTTTACGACTGGCACGACAAGACCGTTCCCGGACATAATATCCACGGTTTTACACATCCCGGCGCGGCATGCCGCAATGCTGACAGGGATTTCGGTCTGAACGAAGTCGAGAAGGACATCATCAGCAAGCACATGTTCCCTCTGACCATCATGCCTCCCAAGTACCGCGAGAGCGTTATCGTTACACTTGCAGACAAGTGGTGTGCCCTCTGCGAGACATTCAAGGTCGACGTCTCATCTTACATCATCTATCGTGTAAACTGCCGCATTGAGATGGCAAACAACGAGCTTCAGACAGAAGGCGCTGCTGCGGAACTGGACTTCTGATCTTCAAACTGATCAGCGCCACCGCTTATGCGTATCGAAAATCTCACAACACTCATATACATAACCCAAGGGGATAAGTGTCTCTTTATCAGAAAGACCCGTAAGGGCGACATGAACCTGGATAAATGGCTCGGGATCGGAGGGCATTTCGAGACTGACGAGACACCCGAGGAATGTGCTTTGAGGGAGCTTAAAGAAGAGAGCGGGATCGATTCTTTAAGCCTTAATGACTTTGAATACAGAGGTCTTATAACGTTCCTTTCATCCGAATACCCGAGCGAATACATGCATGTTTTCACAGCATCGGTTCCCGAGGATTTCGAGCTCCCGCGCAAAACCTGTGATGAGGGCGAACTGGCCTGGGTTGAACTTGACAGGATAAAAGATCTCCCCGTTTGGGAAGGTGACAAGATAATGTTCGATTATCTTTTCTACCGCGAGCCGCGCCGTTTCTTTACGATGAAGTTCAGATACGAGGGTGAACGTCTGTCCTTCCACGAAGAAAAAGAATACCTCTGATTGCATTTCACCTTTGATTTTTCGCATCTTACCCCGTTTCCTGACACGGGGTCTTTTTGTTTTGCTACGATTAGGCCACGAAGGAGGTGAGACACATGATCTCAAGATTCTTAAAGAGCAAATGGTGGAACCTGACGGCTGCGCTGACGTCAATGGCGACAGTCGGATACGTCATCTACATTGCAAAGGCATTCCACATTTTCTTTGTGTGGTTCTTCATGGCATCGCTATTCATGACGGTTTACGAGTTCCATAAGTTTTTCACCTTTGAGGAGAAGCATGATGTAACATAACAGGTGCAGTTATTTATCGGAGGCATTCTAAAGTGAAAGTAAGCATTGATCTTTCGGCTGAATATAAGGAACCATTTGCAGTCATCCATACCGACAAGGTAACGGAAGAGATAACACGCATAATCGACATGTTCAGCAATAATGAAACGCCTGTAACCGCTCTGCAGAATGAAGAGGAGATAGTCGTTCTTAAGCCTGATGAGATCTACATGGTCAGGATAGAAGGCGGAGATACGGTCATCTACGGCGAAAAGCAGAAGTACCGTTCACGGAAAAGACTCTATGAACTTTCGGATCTCCTCGGGAAAAAGTTCATGCAGATATCGAAAACAACGCTTATCAATCTGTCCTACATAGACAGCATAGAACCGGGATTCAGCGGCACGATGTTATTGAAATTAAAGAACGGAAACAAAGACTACGTGTCGAGAAAATACCTGCCTGGTTTTAAACGTTACCTGGGATTATAGGGAGGACATAAAGATGAAAGAGACAGTAAAAGAACTGCTCAGGAGCATATTGATCAGCATCGGAATGGCACTTGCGATATTCTGTATCGTCGGTATTATCTTTGATGTCGGAAACGGCGGAAAGTTCAGCCTTGAAAACTACAGCTTCACGAAGATGGTGCTCGGGAGCATCGTAGTCGGACTGGGCTTTGGCGTGCCGACGATCGTTTACAACAAAGACAGCATTCCCATGCCCATCCGGGTGGTCATCCACATGGGAACAGGCATAGTCATCTACACGGTCGTTGCATATTACGTAGGATGGATGGGAGGATCCCAGACACTGCTTCAGGGAATCCTGATCGCGGCAGTGCAGCTCCTTGTGGCATTCATCATCTGGTTCTGCTTTATGCGCTTTTACAGGAGAGAAGCAAAGAAGATGAATGAAAAGCTTCAGGCCATGAAGAGATAAGGAAAAACCTGAATTTTGCCAAATTAACGGTTAGAAACGGGGCCTCCTTCTGCTATAATCGCGCGGTGGGAGGCTTTATATGAGAAGCAAAAAGATCATCAGTCTGATCCTGGCAGGAGCATTTCTTCTTGCGGGATGCAAAGCAAAAGATACACAGGTTACTGCTGCACCGGCCGTAACTGCTGCTACGTCTGAGACTACTGAGACGACTGTTAGGCAGAAGTTCGAATATAATCCTCATCCGTATTCAAAGAAACTATCCGAGAGGATCCCTCAGGAAAACTGGGATGCTCTGTATAATCTTTCAGATGCGATAAGAAAAGGCGAGAGCACTTTTAAATGCGCAAACGAGGAAGCATACAAGTGGTGTACGGACATTACCGTTCTCTGCTGCCTCATTCCGCCGGCAGGCACGAAGATAGAAGGCAAGAGCGATGACGGCTCTCCCGCGTTTGAAAACGGTACCGGAAAGATCCACTACAACATGCCTGTCGATGAGTATGTCAAAAGACAGGCGGATTTCGAGAAGATGATCGAAGACATACTCAACAGCAACATCGAGTTTGATGATACCGAGTATGAGAAAGCTCTAAAACTTTATCTTTATGTCGCAAACAATTACGTTTACGGTGAGATGACCGAGGAAGAAGCAAAAGACGGATATGTGTATCTGTCTTTTATGAACAAAAAGGGCGTCTGTGAGAACTTTGCCGGCCTTTATGCTTATCTGCTTCTTCAATCGGGCGTTGATGCGTTCAGCATAGGATGCTTTGACAAGAACTGCCACGCATGGACTTATGCGGTTATTAACGGTCAGGGATATCACATCGATACTACCTGGGCTCTTAAAGGAGACCGGGAAGGCATTTATCTTGATTACTTCATGATGAGCGATAACGAAAGAGAAAAAGACAACTGCCCGGTCGGAGATCTTACGGGTGCTCTGATTCCGCAGTATTGGGCAAACCACACTTCGTGGAAGCTTCCAGCAAAGGATGACCGTTATAATATCAGGGACTGGTGTTATTTCGAGTCGATGGATGAAGAAAACAAGATCCTTCACTATATCGATATGTATAACGAGCACCGTGAGTTCTATTATGAGAACGTAAAATAAGGGTGGAATATGGAAAAGGATAAGAGACTGGTATTTGACTCGATACCCGAAAAGTTCGACAGATGGAGAGTCAGATACGATCCGCAGCTTTTTGACTACATTATCAAGACCACGGGCTTAGGTCCCGGAAAGAGCTGCCTTGAGATAGGCCCTGGAACTGGCCAGGCATCTGACTTTGCGGTAAAGAGCGGAGCTGATTATCTTGCAATAGAATTAGGGCCCCATCTTGCTGAAAAGATGCGCGAAAAGTATTCCGCTTATCCCAATTTCCACATTGTTAATGCCGATTTCGAAACCCATGATTTCGGAGACAAAAAGTTCGATCTGATCTATTCTGCGGCAACCATCCAATGGATAAAGGAGGACGTTGCGTACAGCCGTGTTTTCGATCTTTTGAAAGACGGCGGATATCTTGCGATGTGCCTGATGAGAAGCGAATACAAGTCGGAGGACCCTGAGCTTTACGAAGAGATCCAGAAGATCTATGACGAATGCTTTGATACCAACCAGCCTTACGATCAGCATTTCGATTACATGAACGGAACAAGCTACGGACTTACGTTCCTGGAAGAACGTTCATGGCCGGGAAGAAGGGAATACACGGCTGACGAGCATACCGAATACATGAGCACCCATTCAACGCACATCGCCATCAAGGAAGAGGCGAGAGAGCCTTTCTTTAACGGCGTGCGTGATGCGATATTAAGGCACGGTAACAAGGTCGTCTATAACGACGAGTACGCTCTGTACCTGTACAGAAAGCAGAGCAGGTAACGGCACATCTGACATATCCGGCCGGTTGTAATATAATTATACGGAAACAAAGCCCAATGTATTATTGCAATCCGGAGATGCTGAATGTATGGAGAAGTCTAAAGCAAATAAAGAACCCAGCTTGATCACCGTTATCTTTATTTCGGCTCTTTTTGCGGGCTTTTTTCAGGCTACGACCTATTTCTTCCTGTTCGCCAAAGGCTTCGGTCATGATTGCGGCATATTCGCATATATCGGGTATGCGATCACACAGGGCAAGGCATTATACGTAGAAGCCTGGGATAACAAAGGTCCGCTCCTGTATCTCATCAATGCGCTGGGGATCCTGATAGATTACCGATTCGGCATTTGCCTGCTTGAATTCATTACATTGTTCTGTTCGTTTTTCTTTTTGTACAAGACTGCGAATCTGTTTTTATCAAGAATAATATCCATTTTCTGCGCGATGAGCTGCATGATGTCACTGACGTCCACTCTCGAAGGCGGCAATTTTTCCGAGGAATATGCGCTGCCGTTTACGATCGTGGGATTCTATCTCATCGCTAAGTACATTAAAAACAACTATAACCTTAAAAAGATCGAAATGATCATTGTCGGCATGTGCATAGCCGCTGTTTTCCTGATAAGGGTAAACATACTGGCCTTCCTCGGCTGTGCCGTTATCGGCGTAGTCATTATCCTCATCAGGAAAAAAGAGTACAAAAAGCTCGGTACAGTATTCGGATTTGCTTTGGCGGGCTTTATTGTTTTCCTGATACCCTTCGTGATCTATCTGCTTAAGACCGGTGCTTTGAAAGCATGCATCGATACTGCTTACCTTCAGATCCTCGGCTCATTCTCTGAAAGGGGCCTGGTAGAGAGGATCAGTTACGTTAACACGATGGTCCTTGAATTAACAAAGAGCGGAACATTTTTCATCATTGCCTGCTTTGTGTTTTTCCATGTTTTGTATTTCAGACACAAGCAGAACAGTGATGAAGGTTTTGTCTATCTGTGCCGTATCTCTGTCTTCGGGCTTCTTTTTACCCTGCTGGCAAACTCGGTCTCCGGAGCAAGTCATTTCCACTATTTCATTTCATTTGTTCCGGTGCTGATCATTCCCACTGTAGCGTTGGCAAAACTCGTTCTGACATTTATCGAAATTCATTTAGTTGAGAAATACCACACCGACAGGTTTAAGAACTTTGCTGTTGCATTCATTGCTTTAGCGATAAGCGCAACGTGCCTCGTTAATTATTCGTGCAGCATCTATTATAAGATCAAGAGCTATGGAACTTTGTCGTATTCCGAATTGGTAACGAAATACATTGCCGATACCACTGATGAATCAGATGTGATCCAGGTGATCGGCAATGAGAGCGCATGCACTTCATACTATGGTGCAAAGAGGCTTGCGGCTTCTAACTATTTCTATTATGCCAACGGCAGATTCAGCGAAGAAGCAAAAACTCATTTCGCCGGTAAGATCTATGAAGACATAATCAAGACTCAACCCAAACTCATCATGTTTGAGAATGTATCCAGCGGAGGTTACGATGACAAGCAGGAAGACTTTGTAAGTCACTGCGGTCACCGTGATGAGTGGAACAGCTTCATCGAAGAAAACTATATCTCAGAAAAGCCTTATCTGAATTACACGATCTATAGGCACAAATAATCCTTTACTGAATGTCCTTCTTCGTGAACTGTTCGAACGCTATGAAGAGCACCGTGAACGTCAGGATGATTATGTAAGCGACCGAGAACCATAACGGCAGCTTGAAATCGTATCCGCCCGTCTGAAGGAGTGAGAAATCTTCGCTCGTGAACATAAGATCCGTATAGGGGAACAATCTTGTGCTGAGATTAAGGTTTGCCACGGGCGTGAAATCCAGGATCCTTAAAGGGACTTCTGAATCCGTCAGTATGATCGGTACGTCATGGAAAAGATAAAGTCCGGTAGCCACGCCGACTGACACGCCGGTATTCTTCGTGAAACATGAGAGCATGAATGCGCAGATTGCGTAGAAGAAAGGCGTGATGTTTTCGACAAGATCCAGGATGACTTTTGCGACAGGGAAGGGAAGCTCAGCGACCTGCCCTCCGGAAACGTACAGATAAGGAGGAAGCTTGTCAAAGCCGAAAAACAAACCCGTGCCGAGTATCGACAAAAGACTGATCATGACCGATATGCCCAGCATGCATGTGATGATGGACAAGAGCTTGCTGATAAAGATCTTCCAGCGTCTGACCGGTGCGATTATAAGCGACTTGATCGAGCCTGTGGCCATTTCCTGGGATATGCTGCTGCCTGCTATCAGGAGCAGTAAAACGAGCAGGGCATACCTTGCCACCTGGCCTGTATAATAGGATGCCAAAGCGGCATAGAAACTGGTCTCATCAAAATTCTTGCGCTTATCGAACTTATACTGAAGTATCTGAATGCCGTTCTTCAGGATCTCCTTCCGTTCTTCTGTCAGGATCCTCGGGAGCGTACAAGTCATTTCAAGACCGGAATCCAGCATAGCCTGCTTTTCCTCTTTTTCGTTGAGGTAAGTTATCAGATACAGTGCTTCCTGAAAACCGAGTTCACCGTTGGGATCTGTTTCGGCAAGGCTTTTGCATACGTCAGGAGTGACGGCATCTACGTTGCCGGCGCTTGATTCCAAAGCCTTGCAAAGCAGACCGTAATCATGTCCGATCAATGCTTGGCGGAACTGGTCACGGAAAAGGAGTGCTTTCTCATAATCCTTGATCCATTCCTCATCACGCTCCTCGAGAGGCAGCATCTGCATGCTGACAAGAGAATTCAAGGTTTTACGGTAACAGATCAGTGACTCCATGGAAAGCCACGTTTTCCTGGTGGGATACTTGCTGAAATCGTAGTTTGCCAGAAGATCCTCATAACATAATTTGCTGCTGAGAAGACTGGGCACATTGTTGCCTGAATACAAAGTCATCTTGTATGACACGGTACCTTTTTCCGTTTCTATCTCAATGGTATCGGTCTTTTCGGAAAAACCGGCGCTAACCAGATCCTTCTTGGCCTGGGTCAGTTCTTCTTCAAATCTGGCGCGCTCATTCTCGTTTTCGTCATAAAACCGGTAATCCAGATCCGCCAGCTTATATATGATGATCGGAAACAGAAAAGACAGGATTAAAGTCACCGCCGTGACTATTATTATGGACGGACGGTGGAAGATCTTGATGATCTCGTTTGCGTAAAGGGCTTTGATCTTATTCAATGTCAATTCCTCCTCCTGTAACCTGAAGGAAGATGTCCTCCAGTGATGATTCGATCTTTTTGACTTCACTGATATCGACGTCATTCGTTACCAGGAGTCTGACGATGGAAGCTATCTGATCTTCTTCTATGTCTGCGCTGATCACATCATCGGCCGTTTCGATCTCTTTGACGTTGTCTTTTCCGGTCAGGAGTTTGGCTGCCTTACCGGTATCAGAGACCTTGATGCTGTATCTGGACGTCGGATTCATCTGTCTGTTCAGTTCTTCCATTGAACAAACGCTGATCAGCTTTCCGTTGTTGATTATCCCGACGCGGTCACACAGCAGCTGCATCTCTGACAGGATGTGGCTTGAGACCATTACGGCGGCGCCTTCCTCGTGCGCATATTTCTTGAGGATGTCCCTTAACTGGTGGATGCCCGTGGGATCAAGACCGTTCGTAGGCTCGTCCAATATGAGGAGCTTAGGCTTGTGGACCATTGCCTGGGCAAGGCCTATGCGCTGCTTCATTCCCAATGAGTATTTCTTTATCGGATCTTTTGCCCTGGCGGCAAGCCCGACTGTCGCGAGAACCTCGTCGATCCTTTCTTTGCCTATGTTCCCGTGGAGCCTTGCATACATCTCGATGTTCTGGCGCGCCGAAAGGTTCAGATACATCTCGGGATTTTCAACGATCCCGCCTACTGAAGACATTGCCTTCTCATAATTGGTCTTAGTGTTATAACCGTTGATGAAGACTTCGCCTTCGTCAGGGAATATGAATCCGAGGACGCTTTTTATGACCGTTGTCTTTCCGGCGCCGTTGGGACCTAAGAATCCGAATATCTCACCCGGGAAAATATCAAAAGTGACACCGTCTGCGGCTCTCTTTTTGCCGTAGATCTTTGTTATGTTTTTTATGCTCAAAGCAGCCGTCTTTTCTTCTGCCATATCCGTCTCCTTAATCTCAGAAATCCTGAAGCTGCAGGAACTCCACGACTGTCCACTTGTCGTTGACGTATTCCATGCGGATCTCGCATTCAAACGATCTGTTTATGATCTTGCCCGTGGACGTGGTGGTCTTTGATGAGATCACTCCTTTGGCACTTGCCGTGTCTTTTTGGACCCTGATCTTTGAAAATTGCGGCGTAAAAGTTACCTGCTCGGGCTTGATCTCGTCAATGAAGAAACTGCTTATGTATCTCATGGCGAATTCTTTGATCTCTTTATCCAATGCCTTGCTGCTGAACAGGTGCGGCTTGACCTTGGCAAGTCCTGCATCAAGGTAAGGCATGTATTTGTCATTCTTCCGCTCCAGGTCTGCTGAAGTGATCTTCGGCATGTCTTTAGGCCATTTGCAGACCTCAGCCAGATCAGCTGCAAATGCGGTAGCCTCGGCTTCGGCTGACTCCCATCTCGAGTTGTATCTGGCAGTATCAACGGAACTCCAGACGGCAGCAACTACTACAAGGATGAATAAAAGGATGATCCCTTTATTGATCTTCCTCCAAAATCTTTTCATACGCCTTCCCCCATTATGATCATTGATCACATTACTAAACTGATTGTATTTTCTCCGTGTATTCTTTCTGTATCTTAAGTGTTACAAATAGCTTTCCGCCGCTATTCTTCAGGGTGCCCGCATTCGGGACAGAACTTTGAAGTAAGACCTGTCTTGCCGCAACCTTTACAAGTCCAGCCCATCGCTTTACTTGCCTGATTCATTCCTGAAAACATTTCCGGAAAATCGGGAGCTGCATCTGCGATCAAAGGCATTCCGCGGGACTGGTCGAACAGTGTCATCTGCGGCATTTCAAGGCTTATGCCCGCCGCTTCGACGCATCCGGTTACCAATTTCCGCAAAGAATCGATCACTTCATCTCCGCCTAAATAGGAGATGTTGTCTCCTAATGTCCTCTTGGTCTTCGGATGCCCGGTTATGAGCGAATCGTCGTAGAATAAACTTATGGAATAATTGGAAGAATAATCCATTACGACGGGCCTGTTATCCGGCTTGGAAGGGTCCCTTCTGACGTAATGCCAACAGGGAAGATTCTCCTTATCCGAGATCTCCCGGATCTTCTCTAAAACGTCCGAAGCGCACTCCTTGCTCTCAGATACCTCGGGTTTGTCGCCGGCCTGTTTTCTGACTGTGACCAGGACTATCCCTTCTTTTTCAGGGACCTTTTCGATCGTCCTTATTGTGGTTTGATTGCTTCCATACATCATGCCCATGGAAAAGGAGTGAGTTTCAATGGCAACGACTGGTCCGTGAGTTTCTTTCATTTCGCGGCAGTCTTTGATCGTCGGATAAAACTCTTCTTTGGATATCAGGTTTTCGTCTTTTTGCGAGTCGAAGAAAAGCTTCCGGAACGCCTTTAAAGCATTGTTTCCGGTCTCTTTATCAGTCTCCCTGAAAGTTATGTCAGCGCATGTCCCGTCATCAGACCGGAGCGTGAGGGAACATATGACTGTGGTTGAATCGCCGGCCGCTATCTCCAACGGCGAAACCGGTTTGCCGGTCCATTCGCAGATCTTGTATTCATCGATCAGAGCCTTGAATTTCCCGATGATCTCAGAGGACAACTTATATTTCTTTATAACTGACTCTATTGAACTGCGCTTTGTCACAGTCATTTGCGGTTCGCTGCCGGTAAAAGGAATATCAGCAACTATGGTTGTATCATCGAAAGAACTGACCGTATTAAACCGGAAAACGATACCTGATAAACTCATTGTCAAACCTCACCCTTTAGTTGACATACTTTACTGATTATATCATTTTTTTGTGATAAGGGGCGGCGCCGTTCAGTGTATAATTAAATTCAGGACAGATATGGCCGGAGGGATGGATATGCAGGTTCAGAACCCTATGTATAAGTTCTACAAAAAACTCGGCGGCACCTGGAAAAGTGCCGACGGCTATTGCGTGGCCGTTCTTGGGAAAGGAACGAGTTCCATAAAGATCAGTTACTGTGGTGCCGAGCTTGAGAGAGGATACAGCGTATACGAGACGGGAATCCTTCAGATGGGTACGGCCCCGATGATTGTAGGCGGAATGATGGGGCAGTTCTATCAGCGTCATGACGGCGAAGAACTTATGCTTGATCTGAGAGGCGCAATCCTTAGTGCGGACGGCAAGGGGCTCTTCCGCATAGAGGCTTTCTGGTACGGTAATGAAGAACTTCATCTTGAGCTTACAGAGCTTTGTAACGGACAGAGATCCGGCATGCCCCTGACCAGGTGCGAAGACGGAACAAAACCCGGCGCTCTTCCTGATGGAGGTTTTCTGTGCGTGTGCGGAAACCGTTTTACGAGCAGGTTCTGTCCTGAATGCGGAATGCTGAGGCCGGAACCCAAGACATATTCATGTGCCTGCGGTTATACGGGGGGTGTCGGAAAGTTCTGCCCCAATTGCGGTAAAAAGATCGAAGAATAAGCAAAACACATAAATGGAAAAAGGGGGATCATCGAAATGAATCTGGATAAGAAATGTCCGTCATGCGGCGCAACAATGATTTTCAATCCGGGATTTGACAGCCTTATATGTCAGTCGTGCGGACACAAGGAAGAAATACCCGAACTGGTATCAAAGGTTCCGGTCGAAGAGATGGATTTCCTCACCGCGCAGAATACCGCGAGTCACGACTGGGGAATGGAAGCAAAACTCGTCCAGTGCAGTCAATGCGGCGCCGAGACGATACAGAACAAGCTTCAGCTTTCCGGCAGATGTCCTTTCTGCGGTTCCAACACGGTCGATTCCTTTGACGCGCAAGGCGATATTATGGCACCGATGGGAGTGATCCCTTTCAAGATCACGGAGACCAGAGCACTGTATATTTTCAAGGACTGGATCAAAGACAGGTTTCTCGCTCCGGACAAGCTTGAGCAAAACGCCCGGTTAAACAAATTCTACGGAATATACGTCCCGCTCTTTACTTTCGATACACTCACCGTAAACCGCTATACGGGCAGATGCATTAATGACGGGAAGACCTGGTTCAAGAGCGGCAAGTACCAATTCCAGGTGGATGATTTTCCTGTTGTTGCAAGCAAACAATTGTCAGGAGATAGATTATTGGACAAGGGAAGCAAAGCCTTATACTCCGGATGCACTTGCAGGTTATCCCTGTGAACACTATTCCATAGGCCTTCAGGAAGCATGGAACAGCTGCGGACGCGACATGGAATTCTATCTGAAGAATGAGACCGAAAAGCATGAATCCGGCGGTGTATACATGAACGCCATGATCGCAACTGATTACTATAACCTCAAATACAAATATCTCATCGTACCTGTCTGGATCAATTCCTTCTTCTACGACAAGAAGCTTTACATGATCGTCATCAACGGTCAGACCGGAAAGATCGACGGACAGTGGCCGAAGTCTTTCGGAACGCTGGCAAGGAAAGCCGTAGAGTTTTTCTTCTGATAAGACATATGACAGAGATACTGATCTTGGCAGGACGATATCTGCTTTTTACCGCGATGGCGGGTGACCTTCTCGTGTCACTGTTTCTTTCACTGTTTTATAAGGGATACAGCAGCCTGAAGATGTCAATCAGCGCATTGGGAAATCCTTCCAGTCCGGTGAGGATCCCGTTCAATATCTGGATGCTGATCGAAGGCGTGTTATTCCTTCTTGCACTGCCCGCAGTTTATTCCAAGTTTCACCCTGTATCAGGAATTGTTACGGTACTGCTGATATCATTCATCGCAGTCTTCGCGGTCGGCGCCTGCATCTTTACATGCTTTTTCAGTGTAAACGAATCCAAGGATGTCGTTACGGTGCAGTCAAAGATCCACGGCATGGGATCAGTGACGGGATTCATGCTTTTCCTTTTTGTACCGGTCCTTGTTGCTATACTGTCGTTCAAAGATGGAGACAAAACAACAGGCGTTATTGCCATTGTCAGTTTCGTTCTTTCGCTGGCGTTTTTCAGTCTGTTTGTCATGTCGGACAAAGATGAATTCAAAGATACCGTGATCGCAAATGAGGGACTCTGGCAGAGACTTAATCTTGTGTTCATGTACCTGCCTTTGGCAATAGCCGCGGTCCGGTTTTTATGACGGTTCGAAAATGCACATTTAATCCATATTCGGGTCATATAATTCATGTTATGAAGGAAGTTCTTGCTTAGACAGCATTGAGAAAGGGTGGGTAAACTTATGAAAAAAGTGGTGGCAGCCGTACTGGCATTTGCAGTGATGCTTCCTATGGCAGCATGCAAGCCGAAATATGAACCGGGCGATGCAACCCGGTATCAGAATTACGCGAAGATGACACCCGAGCAGATCGCATCCCGGTTGACTCTCGAGCAGAAGGCGGCTCAGATGGTGCAGCCTGCGATATATAAGACCAGCAACGATGACATGAGGGAAAACGGCTACGGAAGCGTGCTTTCGACAGCGGGTCACACTGACGCCGAGCAGTGGAAAATGATCGTTGACGGTTTCCAGCAGGCTTCGCTCGAATCCCCTTCAGGCATTCCTTTCATATACGGTCAGGACGACGTCCACGGCGTAAACTACTGCGTTAACGCAGTGTATTTCCCGCACAACATCGGAATAGGCGCGGCGAACGATGAAGAGCTGACTTTTAAGATGGGTCAGATAACCGCTGATGAAGCAAAGAACTGCCACATGATGTGGAACTTCTCGCCGGTAGTTGCACAGTCCGTTGATCCCAGATGGGGCAGGACATATGAGTCTTACGGCTCTGACCTGGAGATGATCAAGAAGCTTTCAACTGCGTATACAAAGGGTCTGATCGACAAGGGACTCGTTGCGTGCGCGAAGCACTTTTTCGCTGACGGAAACGTTGTTTACGGAACGGGTGAGCAGGGCAGCACTCCTATGCTGATCGACAGAGGAGACGCCAAGCTCACTGAAGCTGAGATCAACGAACTCCTCAAGGTATATCAGGCGCAGATCGATGCTGGTGTGCAGACGATCATGATCAGCCACTCGTCACTTAACGGCGTTAAGATGCACGAGAACAAAGAGTACATCATGAAGCTCAAGAACGAGATGGGCTTCAAGGGATTTATCGTAAGCGACTGGGGCTCCGTTGAAAACATCACGGGTGAATCTTACAAAGAAAAGGTCATCAAGAGCGTCAACGCAGGCATCGACATGCTGATGGAGACAGATCATTTCGAAGAGGCAAGACGGATAATCATCGATGCGGTAAACAACAAAGAGATCCCCGAAGAACGCGTGAATGATGCAGTTGCAAGGATCGTCAAGGTAAAGATGGACGCAGGGCTTTTCAAGGATCCGATGCTTACCGGCATGAAGACCGATCAGACAGAGACCGGTTCTCTCGAGTACAGGAAAGTTGCCGAGCAGCTGGTCGAAAAGAGTCTCGTCCTTCTCAAGAACGACAGGAACACACTGCCTCTCAAGCAGGGCACGAAGGTTTATATCACGGGCCCCGCGTCAGATGACGGCGCAGTCCAGTGCGGCGGATGGACGCTCGACTGGAACAGCGCAACGACATCTGAGATCAAGGGCGTAACGACGATCAAAGAGGCTTTTGAAAGATATGCAAAAGAATATGGGATCGAAGTCATCACGGATTCCAAGGAAGCTTCAAAGGCTGATGTCGTGCTGCTCTGCGTAGGCGAGCAGGCATACGCAGAATGGAACGGTGATACTGAAGACTTAAGCCTTACGGGCAAACTCGGACTTGCCGATAACAGGCAGGCAATGAGCGAAGCGGAGAAACTCGGCAAGCCCATTGTCACCTGCATCGTGGCGGGCAGACATGTCATCTTGGACGATGCAGACTACAAAAAATGGGACAGCGTCGTAATGTGCTATCTGCCCGGCTCGGAGGGCAAGGGCATCTCTGACGTTCTCTGCGGCTGTGCGGATTTCTCGGGGAAATTACCTTCGCCCTGGTATGGCGCGCTCGATCAGATCGGCACGGATAAGTGCTTCCTGAAGAAGGGCTTCGGCCTTTCTTACGGCGATGGTTTTACCGCGCGCACTGAACCTGAGACTGTTTTGGATGTTCCTGCCAAAGAAGCTCCCAATCCTGCTGACGGAACGAAATACACCAAGGGACTTTTTAAGGACAACGTGTATGTAAATGACTATGCAGGCATCTCTGCAAAGATCTCCGGATTAACGCAGATGTCAGAGAGTGAGTTGAAAGAGAACAAGGAATATAACCTTTCACTGTGCAAGACTTCCAAGGATAAGGCACGCGAAAATGCGACTTTCTACGATGCCGTTTTCTCGGACTCAATGAAGTCATTCGAGTTCAGGTTCGTGAACACAAAGCTTGCAGCGCCCGATGATCCTGCTTATGACGAGAATAAGTTCCTTGATGATTACGGAAACTTCATGCAGGAAATATGGAAAGGCCTGCCCGTCACGGTCGAACATAAGGAAAGAGTCAAGGTGGTCCTGAGCGGCAAGGAGTATGTAAGAGACACCTTTACGCTGTCAGGAAACGAAGGCACGCAGACAGTCTGCACCTACGCAAGAAAACTCGATGATAATCTGATGAGCATCATCGAGATCTACTGGTTCGGCAAATCGACGGCTGAAGATTACGAGAAACTTTTCAGTTAAAAAACGAAGGTAACAGATAATATGCATCACTCCGGAACAAAGCCGTTGGAAACAGAGCGCTTGATACTCAGAAGATTTGAATTGAAAGATGCTGAACCCATGTACAGGAACTGGGCATCTGACGATGAGGTCACCAGATTTTTGATGTGGAAGACTCATGCGGATGCTGATGAGTCAGCACGGATAGTAGAACAGTGGGTAAGGAATTATTCTGACGAAAAGTACTATCAGTGGGCCATCGTTCCCAAAGAACTGAACGAACCGATAGGGAGCATGGCTGCGGTCGGGATGGATGAAAGCGTTGACATGGTCCACATCGGTTACTGCATCGGACGCAAGTGGTGGCATCAGGGATATACGAGTGAAGCTCTGGCTGCAGTGATCGAGTTCTTTTTCAATGAGATCGGAGCTAACCGCATCGAATCCAGACATGATCCGAGAAATCCGAATTCCGGAAAGGTCATGATGAAGTGCGGACTTATCTATGAAGGGACTTTAAGAAGTTCCGATCATAACAACCAGGGGCTCTGCGATGCATGCTATTACGGATTGCTGAAGTCTGAGTGGGAAAATAACCCTAAGTGACACGGAATGATAAAAATGCTATTCTGAATAACTGTCAGAATCATGACAGGTTAATTAGGAGGCACCATGGCATTTGTTCTTGCATTGATTCCGGTAGTCGGACTTTTGTTATTCATCTATTTCAGAGACAGAAAAGAGAAAGAACCGTTCGGGTTCCTCGTTGCATTGTTCTTTGCAGGAATGGGCACGATAATCACCGCGATCATAGCAGAGACCTTAGGCCAATTGGTACTAGATGCCATCATGCCGGGAGAGTCCGCATTCAAGCAGGTACTCGATGCGATGCTGATCGTCGGTCCTGCAGAAGAGGTCGGAAAGTATCTTGTCTTAAGGATCATGACGTGGAAGAGCAAGCATTTCGATTACAGCTATGATGCCATTGTCTATGCGGTATTTGTTTCTCTCGGCTTTGCCGCGCTGGAGAATATCGTTTACGTATTCGGAAGCGGCGGGGTCGGAACTGCTTTGGCCCGCATGATAACAGCCATCCCCGGTCACGCATGCTTCGCTGTATTCATGGGATTCTTCTACAGCAAGGCTAAGCACGCAGCTCTTACAAATAAAAAAGGAAAGTGCGCCGGCTTCAAGGCTCTCGCTTTGCTGGTCCCGATACTTGTCCACGGAATTTATGACGCCATCATCATGGGCGCAGGCGCGACATCGATCGATGTTCTCGCAGGAATATCGCTCATTGCCTGGGTGCTCTTTGTCATCGCAATGTTCGTCGTGTCTTTCATTCTCGTCATCATTTCTTCGAAACGCGATTTCTGCATCGTTAATCTTCCCGAAAAGGTGCAGACGATCTACAGGCCTCAGGTTGCAGGCAATTGGACATGCAGCTGCGGAAGCGTCAATTATCTGAACTTCTGTCCTAAATGCGGCAAACACCGTCCGACCATCGCAGCATGGAACTGTCCTAAATGCGGAACGCTCTCGACTTATAATTTCTGCGGGAACTGCGGTTGCCCTAAGACCATAGCTCCGGTTCCGGCAATGAACTGAAAAAACAAAAACAAAGAGATGCCTCGGAAGTAAAGGTAAAAACACTTTCGAGGCAGTCTCTTTTCGGGATGGATCTATATATGACGTTAATGTTTTTGGTCGGGAGGTATCAACGTCGGGTAATTTGCTGTTAGTGATGCTTTGCCCAGCCTCTTGAACGGATACCGATGTAGTAATCCTTGTTGCCGTAGAGCCAGGTCTTTTTCCTGATTATGCCGAGTTTGTCCTTGGCTTCTCCGAGCGTTTTGAACGGCCCGGACATGATCTCGCTGTCATATTCGATCGTATAGCAGATGTCTTCCTGTGAGGAATTCTCGCCTGATAATAATTCCAGCATTTTGGGGTCTGGTTTTATATTTTCAGCCATGAGCGGTACCGTCCTTAACCATGGATATAAACGTTATATTCCGTGAGGGGGTCAAGGTTTGACAGTTCGACTGCTCTGTAGTCCGCTTCGCGCTCACTTGCGAAAGGTCCTGCGACATGAATGATGCCGTCTTTTATGAACCTGATCTCATAGATGCGCTTTTCGGAAAAGCCGCCGGTAACGTGCCTTAATCCGGTCGCGTTAAGTTCTTTGGTTCCGATCATTGTTGTTTGTTCTCCGTGTTATGTGTTAATTACTTAGTTGCGCTTACTGTGAAAGGATTTTCACCGACGATCTCTTCCCAGGGAAGATTCTTAACGATCTTGAGAAGGCTGAACGCCGTTGCTGAGAGAATGATTACGATGATGGCGATTACCATGATAGTTTCTACGAGTGAAAAACCCTTCTTGGAATTGTTTGTCTTGGATACCTTTCTCATTTTCTTGTCCTCCCGATTTGTTTATGAGTCTGGTTGTTTTGGTTGTTTGGTTGATGGCTTCATTATTGCAAGAGCCCTGTAAGCAAACAATCAGCAATGTTTCAGGCGAGTGATGCTTAAGCGACACATATCTTCCCTTATGTTGATTAACTGAAAAAACCTGTGATTCCGGAAGGCAAAAAAGATACTTGAATGACCAGAAACCCATTCGGGTGCTCTGAGTGTTATAATGAATCCGGGTGTATTTTTCACGATCTCAAAAAGAGGAGTTTAACCTATGAGCAGTGAATCAAAGGAACAACAGGTTGACCAGCTTTTAAGAGGCGTTTACAGAATGTGCGTTAACAGGGACGACTGTAACGGATGTCCCTTCTATATCGCCAAGTGTACCTTTGGCGAACCCAAACCCAAGACATGGTTTGATGAGGAGACCATCGAGATCAAGGCTCCCGCAAAACCTGCAAAGACTACAGGGAGCACGCCCGTGTTCTTTACCGCTGCTAACCAGCAGCAGAATCAGGCGGAAGATGATTCCGAAGGCACATGGCTGGTCAGCACCACGATGGGCAGCGTTTTCACTAAGTATGTATTTATATGTTCCAAATGCGGATATAAGAAGGAATCGGTTTTCTCGGCTCCGCCGATCGCTTATTGTCCCGAATGCGAAAAGAGAAAGGCCAATAAATCTTAATAGATCCAAATAGGGAGGGTGACACTATGGGACT
The DNA here is from genome assembly GCA_015069215.1 of Oscillospiraceae bacterium. Classification (GTDB taxonomy): domain Bacteria; phylum Bacillota; class Clostridia; order Saccharofermentanales; family Saccharofermentanaceae; genus Saccharofermentans. The sequence goes on along the minus strand of SVJC01000019.1, from coordinate 4,580 downwards.
TGCTGAAAAGACTTTCAAAAAAGGCGAGATCATTATCAAAGAGGGCGACGTCGGAAAGACATTGTTCTATGTTACTGAGGGCAAAGCCGGAGTCTATGTTGATTACGGTAAGAAGAATCCTTTCAGACTTGGCTTTGTTGAATCGGGAGAGTTTTTCGGCGAGATGGCCATCCTTGAAGCATATCCGAGGAGTGCCACTGTTGTTGCAGAGAAGAACGTTACCGCGATCGAGATCCCGGGTGACGACATGGGTGCATTCTTCTCTGAGAATCCTGACCAGATAATCGAGCTCATGAAGCTCCTCGGAAACAGGATCCAGACCATGGCTTCCGATTACATCGAATCCCAGGTCCTCCTGAAGCAGCTGCGTGATGCCGATGAGAAAAAGAAGAAGTCTCTTTTCTCGAAGATAAAGAAACACATGGATACATATCAGGCAAACAAGAATCAGCTTGATGAACCTTCAAAGGATAAGCTCAAAGCGGAACTCGACAAGTACAAGGACGATAACTCCGGCGAACTTAAGACTCTGAGAAAGGGCATGTTCATCTTCAGAGAAGGCAAAGAAGAGAACTGCATGTACATACTCCATAACGGTAAGGTCGGTATGTATACCAATTACCGCAGTAAGGAAGAAGTATTGCTCTCCGAACTTGAAGCAGTTTCCTTCTTCGGTGAGATGGGCATCATTTCCGATGAGCCGAGAAATGCGACAGCGGTCGTTGAATCCAACGGAGCAACTGTTGAAGCGATCTCTCCTGAAGATCTGCAGGTAATGATCAACAAGTGCCCGCAGAAGGTCTTCATGATCCTCCGCGACATGTCTTACAGATTGAGAAAGCTCAACGTAGATTTCCTTAAGACATGCAAAGTGATCACAGAGAACTATAAGGACGTCTGACCGGCCGGGTCAATCTCGGGCTGCCGGCAATAAACGTTTAGCAATTTAATGGAGACTTAGTACTGGTGCGCAAACAGATATTTCTTTCATACAACAAGCGCGATGTCGAAGAAGCTAAGAAGATAGTCGATTGCATTGAGGAACGAGGAATAGGCTGCTGGTTCCAGCTTAATGACAGCAGAGGCGATTTCGCTGAAAAGATAGCTGAAGGATTGGCAAATTCTTCTGTGTTTGTAGTCTTGTTGTCGGATGACAGCATGAGTTCCATATATGTATGTAACGAGATAAACACCGCGATCTCCAGAAGGAATGAAGATCCTGACTATAAGATCGTACCGGTAATGTTAAAAGAAATGAAGCCGATGTATTCCCTGAAGGCCAGAGCCTTACTCGCTACGTTCAATTGGATCAAAGCCGCAAATTACAAAGATACCAATCAGCTGGTAAAAGCCATTTTTGATGACGCCGAGCTCGGCAGCTTTATTGAAGGTGAGGACAGCAGATACAGCGCAGAAAGTTTTTCGGAAAAGACAAGACTTGCCAAGCAGGATGAGCTGATTGCAAACCGGAACAAAAAAACACTGGATGCCATTTTCGAAAACGAGATCGGACTTGTTCTGGATGTCGGCTGCTCAGACGGTACCCTCATTACCAAGTTCCTTGACGGACGCAATTACGGACATCTGCTGGGCGTGGATCACAATGAGGACGTGGTTGAAAAAGCGAACAGTGAGCATTCGGACAACGGCAGGAATTACTACTTAAGCTGCGATATCGAATCCGATGACTTTGAGTTGTTGCTTAAGGGATATCTGATCGAGAACGAAGCCGAAGGATTTGATCTGGTTACAGTTTCGTTTGTCCTGCTTCATCTGAAACATCCTGAGCGTGTGCTTTCGGCAATCAGGAAATGCATGCGTAAAGGCGGAAAGATCCTGATCAACGAGGTCGATGATGCCACCAGCGTTGCCCACCCGTGGGATGATTTCTTTGCGGATGCTTTTTATGTATGGAGATATTCCAATGAGAGCGGCGACAGGTTTATGGCCAGAAAGATACCCGGACTTCTCAAAAGATGCGGCTTCGAAAACGTGGATATCGTTTCGACCGCAGCAACCACCGCTGATGAAGGCGGCAGGTTTGCAAAGCTCCTCTGGGACATATTCTTTAACGTGAATTATTGGAGTGCTTCATCGGAGAACGATTATGTCAGGCCGGACGCATACGAAAGGTACCTGGAATGCAAAAAGGCATACCGTCAGTATGAAGAAAAGTTCAATGACGGTGAGATATTCCTGACGCTCGGTTTCTGGATCATCACGGGAGAAGTTTAATCTATATATAGTTATAGATTTCATAGTAATAAAAAAGACTCAATCGTCCGCTTAACATACCGGAACGGTTGAGTCTTTTCGTCTGGCGTAGAAGGGGGGCAGTAATCTTTTATGTTTTGTAATACTGCCCAACTCTCTAAAAGTGCCTCTGTTATAGGGCTTTCAGGCGATTCTGCCGTTTTTGTGATGTGTTAAAAATCTTCCTGATACTGCCGTAATTAGTGGTAAGTTTAGTGGTAAGCTCGGTTTCCTTAGATTGCGGTCTCGTAATAATCCTTGAGGACTGCAATCTCTCTGTTCTTGAACTCGCGCGAAGCATCTGTATAGGTTTTTAGTGTTATCAGGATGCCTTCGTGGCCCATCATGTCGGATACTGCTTTCATATCTGCTCCTGCTTCCCTCATCCTTGTAGCGAATGTGTGCCTGAGCATGTGGTTGTGTACGTGGGGGAACTCATCCCCTGTTCCTTGCATCTCCGCATTTATTGCTTCGCAGATCTTTGTGAGCTTGTAGTTCAGTTTCTTGTGGTGCCAGACATGTCCCTTGCTGTTGAGGAATACAAAGTCTGTATAACCGTCTATAACTGATTCGCACTTGATCCCGAAAAGGTCCTGAAACTCTTTTTCCTTTTGCAAAGCTTCTCTGACTACCGGTAGCATTGGTACGGTACGCTTGCTGTTCTTGGTCTTAGGCGGATTGATCTTGTAATCACTTCCGTCACCCTTTCCCTTGTCGTAGTACAGGAGTGTATGGTTGATATTGATCTCGTTATTCTCGAAATCGATGTCTTCCCACCTTAATCCCAGTACTTCGCCGACTCTCATACCGGTCCATAACATCACTGTAAATACAGGATAGTATCTGTGGTATTTACCCGGCTTGGCTAAGAAGGACTCAAAGGTCTTCTGTTCTTTGAGGGTAAGAGCCCGAACCTCTTTGGTGTCTTTCTCATACTCTCTCTGGAACTCTCTTAGGACTCCTCTGCAGGGATTGCCCTTTAGAACATCATCTTTGACGGCTACATCAATGACCATTGAGAGAACTACCTTGATGTTTCTTATGCTGCCAAAGCTCAGGTTGCGCTTGGTTGCCGTGTCCTTGAGGAACATTACGATGCTGCTGTAGGTTACATCCCTCAGCTTCATCCTGCCGAATTCAGGCTCTACATATCGCTTGTAATACCTGACGTAAGAGGCAAAGGTTGTTTCCCTTATACCGGTCTTAACCTTCTTCCACAGCTCGAAATACGAGTTTATGGTGGCATTGAGCTTTGTATAGTCGATACCGTCTAAGGTGTCTCTTAAGAGTTCTTCCTCTTTCTTCCTCAGCTCGGGAAGGGTCTTGGCATATAGATAATGCCGTTTGCCGCTTTTATCGTACCAACTGTACTGAAAAGTCTTGTTGCTTCTTTGATACTCTCCGTTTCTTAGTTTAGTTTTGTTTTGGGTATATCTTTTATTCTTCATCTTCTATGAACCTCCGTTAGTTTCCCAGAAGATGTCCCAGGTTCATTATAAACCCGGGAACACCTTTCTTGAAGGAAAAACCAGTGTCAGACCGAAAACTGTCTGAACAGGTACTCTTCAAACGGTTTGCGCTTGATGAGTCTCTTACTGCCGTTCCATAAGACATAGGGACAGTGATCATCACCCGTAAGCTCACGGAGTTTCTGCATTCCGATGTTGAAGTACACCGCCGCCTCTTCCAGAGTAAGGAGAGCCTTGTCGGAGATAGGCACTTCCTTCCTGTTGCTTGAACCCGAAACCGCTTTGACCTGTTCTCCTTTTGGGGGAGCCATAAAATTATCTGTGTCAGTCATAAGATGACCTCCTTAAATCAAATTTTCCCTGTTATCGGGAATGTAAAGCGTCGGGTTCATGCGACGCTTGAGGTTCAGGTCGGGTGGTGCCTGCAAAATGGATAACGGAGCAGCAAGCAACGTCTTTGTACGCACAAAGACAAAAACTGCTTGTCAGGGGAGTCCCTGAAACCCTGTTTATGCCGTCGGCTTTTGCGGGAGTTTATTCAATTGTCAAAGATCGATGAAGGTTACATGCCCCTTCATTAACTAGAAATGGGAGAGGTCAAAATTATGTGGTCTTTCTGTAGAAAAATGTGTCAAAATGTTCCCTTCACTATTACTGGACATTGACCCCCGTTTTGACCCCCCGCTTTTAGCGATAATTATGAAAATGTAATATTACATTTTTCTATGAGCACACAAAAACCTGCTAACAAAAATCAAGAGTTTGTTGGCAGGTTTTTCTTTGGTGCATTTTAGGCACAGCAAACAGACCGGAGTCAAATCCGGTCTTTGTTTTAGCATTAATGGATTTATGCTGCTT
>SVJC01000187.1 GCA_015069215.1 Oscillospiraceae bacterium | reverse complement strand
TTCGTGTAGTAGTAGCTCGTCGTATCGGTCCTGTCAGAGACGACCTTGTCGCCTGTTCCCTTTCCGACAGTTATGACACATTCGTTCATTATGCCCTGCGGATTTGCGGTAAACATAATTCCTGCCAGGTCCGCATCGATCATTTTCTGCACGATGACGCTCATCTTCACGCCGTCAGTTCCGATCTCACGCTGCTTTATGTACTCTGCGGCGCCGCTGTTTGATGCCGATGCGATGCAAAGATCGATCTTTTCCTGAAGGTCAGCTTTAGGCACGTTAAGGTATGTGTCAAACTGCCCCGCAAAGCTGTCCATGGAACCGTCCTCGACATCAGCCGAAGACCTGACAGAACTCATCTCCCACTGTATTTCGGGAGCCTTTCCGTCAGTAACGACAACAAACTCCGGAACGGGAATTCCGCCGTCTCTTAGAAGGAGCAGATTGTCGGCCTTGCCTCCGTACATCAGATGATCCCTCTCCACTTACAGAAGATGTAGCCTGCAACGGTAATGAGCATCGCACTTTCCTGGATGTATGTATAGCGTTCGACCTTTTCGACGATGACGAATCTTTCCGGGTCCTTCTTGAACTGTAAGAACTTGATGGTCATCCAGGTCGTAAGTCCGCAGAAGAACACGACCGTGGGCTTGCTGAGATTCCATACGAGAACGATGTTGGTAAGAATATCAACGATCGTAAGAACGAGCACGAACCAGATCGCTTTCTTGTAGCCCCAGAGCTTGGAATAAGTGACGTATTCCGTCTCGTCCTTCGGTGCCCTGATCTTTCTTGACACCTCCCAGATGAGAGCCGGGAAATAAAGCGTCCAGAGCGTCATGAGAGTCGTGATCGAGAACGGATTGAGCTGATATTTGATGACCGTGAACGAGATGATGTAAAGGTTGATTATCATCTGCACGGGGTTATGCGTGACGAGCGCCGCGAAAAGATTCGGCTGGATCTTCGCCTTCTGGAAGAACCAGTTCCTCATGAGGAATCCGTACGCGTAAAGGATCGCGCAGAATATCAGATTGTTCATGAAGATGATGTTCAGAACGACCGCAATGGCCTGGAAAAAGATGCAGGATATGATTATGTCCTTCTTATAGACTCTTCCGGATGCAAGAGGCCTGTCCGGGAAAAGCTTTTTGTCGGTCTCGTAATCCTTTAAGTCGTCTGCGACACGCAGCCACAAAAGGAACGCGAACACGGTATATGCGCCCGTGACTTCCTGCATTCCGAGCCTGAATTCCAAAACTCCGTAGTTGAGAAGGATTATGAAATATATCTCGCCGAAAATGATCATGCCGAGAAGGAGCCTGGCAAGCAGCGGATATCTCTCTTTATAGTAGATGTACAGTCTCTTAAACATATTCAGCAACCCCGATACGTTCTCCCATTTTAACCTTAGTCTCTATCCCGTTTCCACTCATTTCGAGGATGTCTGCGTCCACCTTTATCCTGCCATTCTCGAAGAACAGAACGATGGTCGATCCTCCCTGCTCGAAATAGCCTTTTTCCTGACCCTTCCCGAATACCGTGCGTCCGTTGTTCTTAATCCGGCCGACAAGGAGCGCACCGACTTCGATGTAAACGACTCTTCCGAAGTGATCAGTCTCCAAGATGTTCACGATGCGGTGATTCTCCTTGTAGATCTTGTACTTTGAAGATATCGAGCTGACAGTGTGAAGCTTACCCTTTATCTCATATGAATCGGCGATCTTGCCCGAATCGATGTGGCAGTAGTGGTGATAGTCGTCCATCGAAAGCCTGAACACAAGGGCCTTCCCGCCTGCGAAATGCCTGAGCTCGGGATTGTTTCCGACGATCTCATCAGGCGTGTAGACGCTGCCCTTGACCGTAAACTTAAGGTCGTCACCGATGTCATAACAAAGGACTTTCGAATCCGCGGGAGATACGATCACCGAAGGATCCGGATCAACGGGACGTTTGCCCGGCCTGATGCTGTGGGTGAAGAAATCTGAGAAGGAACCATATTCACGTTCCTCGAAATCATCCATGTTGATCTTATACTCTTCGATGAACGGAGCGATCTTTTTGACGCTGGCTCTCTTCCGGTCCTTTGCTGTCGCCATCGTTGAGAAAACAGGCAGAAGAATGAACTTGGAAAGCACTCTTCCGTACCACGTGTTATAAAGCTTCTCCAAAGATTTTCCGCCGTACTGGCGGTCTTCGATAAAGCTGTTATCCTGTCTTACATAGATCTTCATCTTCCGAAAAGTATGTAGAGTACAAACAGCGCTATTGCAAGGAGCATGAGGAAGATATAGCCCTTCTTCCCCGGCTTGATGAACTTGATCTTAAGAATGAACAGTATTGCCATTATTCCCATTGCGATGCACATGATCATCGCAGTAACTTCCGCATTGAAGAATCTATGAAGAAGGTAAAGGATCGGGAAAATAAGCGCCGCGTATGTGACAGGCATTCCGGTATAGTATTTTATCGGTGAATCCTTATCCTCGTTTTCTTCCTGGCAGACATTGAAATAAGCAAGCCTTGCAACGCCGAATAGCGCATACATCGCAGATGCTATGGCCGCATACCAAGTGATCCCCGTGTACTTGATAACGAAAACAACCGGAAGTGCGATAAAGCTGACGACATCAACAAGTGAATCGAGCTGGATGCCGAAATTCTTTTCTTCCTCGGTACGCTTGCACATCCTTGCGATCGTACCGTCGAAAAGGTCACAGATGCCGGCTGCCATGAAGCACATCATCGCATAACCGTAGAGATCCGCCAGAGTGAGGAATACCGCTGCTAATGCAAAGAGCATTCCGGCATATGTAGCGATAACCGATCTGTTCCACTTGCCGATCATATCATTTCTCCCCGTTAATCGTAACGATGCCGGTGGCACCGTCAATGGTGATGGTCTGTCCGTCCTTAATCTTTGTAAGCGCATCGTGGCAGTTGACTATTGCAGGTATTCCGTATTCGCGCGAAACGATGGCCGCGTGGCAAAGAATTCCGCCGTACTCGGTTACGATCCCCGAAAGGATCGCGAACTTCGGAGTCCATCCGGTATCAGTAAATCTCGTAACGAGGATGTCGTTCTGCTGCAGTCTGTCGATCTCCGAGAAATCATAGATAACCC
>SVJC01000186.1 GCA_015069215.1 Oscillospiraceae bacterium | reverse complement strand
AAAGACTCGCTGCTGCCCTGAGTGAAAGGCAGAACGGGACTTTTATGTTTACGGGTCCCGTAGGATCCGGCCGTCACGCTTTCGCAGAGGAATTCGCCAAGGCACTCATGTGCGATGATCCCAAGGAGGACGGAGCCTGCGGAAAATGCAATTGCTGCAAGTATTACGATGCGGGAACGACGCCTGACATCGTAAGGGTCTATAAGCCCACTGACTCAAAGAACATCAAGGTCAGCTACATCAAGGACACGATCGTTCCTGAAGCGATACTGAAGCCCCAGTTTGCCAAGACAAAGGTCTTCATAATCGATTGCGATTATCTCGGAACGGAAAGCCAGAACGCTCTCCTGAAATCTCTTGAGGAACCGCCCAGACACGTTGTGTTCATCCTTTTGAGCTCTAACCGAGACATGGTCCTGGATACCGTTATTTCGAGGGCTACGGAGATAAAGATCGAGCCTTATACGGGGGAAGAGATCCTTGAGATATTGAAGGCGAACCTTCCCGACTGTACGGACGAGACAGCCCGGATCGCTGCTGACAACTGTGGCGGCGTTCCCGGAAAAGCGATCACGATCGCTAAGCAAGGAGAGGACATCGACCTTAAAAGAAAGATCGCAGAGGTCTTTCTTGCGATCCCTGAAGCTTCTTACTGTGAGATCTTAAAAGATGATTCAGATTTCATGAACGAGCACAAGGAGGACGCAGTCACGCTGGCCGTTGACATACTCCTCCTGATCGACGATCTCATGAGGCTCAAGGGAATACCGGGATACAAGAAGATAACTTACGAGGAACAAAGATTAAAGCTCGAAAAGATTGCGGCATCCCCTAAGATCGATGCCATCAAGCTCGGCAAGTGCGCGGGAGCCGTTAAGGATTTTCTCAAGGCACTTGATGTTAACGCAAACTATGATGCGGCTTCGTCTGCGATGCTGCTGAAGATACATGAGGAGTTGAAATAATGACAAAGATAGTAAATGTACGTTTCCGCGATGCGGGAAAGACATACAGGTTCAGCTGTGACGGAGTTACTCTCGGGATCGGTGATGCGGTAATGGTTGAGACCTCTCTTGGCCTTGATCTTGCGCATGTCTGTGAAGAACCTTATGAGACAGATACAGCGGACGAGGACATCACGCCGATCCTTCACAAGGCAACGGAAGCCGAGATCAACCGTTACGATCAGAAATGCGCGGAAGAGAAGGAAGCTTTTGTAAAGTGCCGCGAATTGATCGACATGCGCGGCCTTGAGATGAACCTTGTAGACTGCACCTATTCGTTTGACGGCAAGAAACTTACATTCTTCTTCACGGCAGAGGGAAGAGTAGACTTCAGGGAACTCGTTAAGGATCTCGCTTATGCATTCAGGACCAGGATCGAATTGAGACAGATCGGCTCAAGAGACCAGGCGAAACTCGTCGGAGGCATAGGCCTTTGCGGCAGAGAGCTTTGCTGCTGCACATTCCTTGATAAGTTCGCTCCCGTAAACCTCAAGCTCGCAAGATGCCAGGGACTGTCACTTAATCCGGGCAAACTCAACGGTGCATGCGGAAGGCTCATGTGCTGCCTCCAGTTTGAGAAAGAAGCATATGAGGATGCCAGAAGGCGTCTTCCCGATACCGGAGACCGCGTAAGGACACCTGACGGCGTCGGAATCGTCTCTGATGTCAACTTTATCGAAGAGCAGCTCTCGGTAAAGTTTACCAATGATAACGAGACGAACATCGAGCGTTATGCCTGGGCAGACATCGAACCTCTCAATCCCGAGATCTGCGAAAGACGCTGTGCTAACTGCGAAGCAGCCAAGAACCGCGGAAAGAAGAAAGATGCCCGCGATGACGATGAGACAGGCGATCCTTCTGCTGAAGATAGCGAAAGCTAATTTTATTTGTGTGAAAATGTATTATTTTGTATAATATATGTGTCGGATCGAAAGATCCGCAACGTGGAAAAACAATTGGAACTTAGGAGGAAACTACCATGGCTTATGTAATTTCTGATGCTTGCGCTTCTTGCGGAACATGTGCTGACGGTTGCCCTGTCGGTGCTATTTCTCAGGGCGATACTCAGTATGTAATCGACGCTGATGCATGCGTTTCTTGCGGTGCTTGTGCTGCAAGCTGCCCTGTCGGAGCTATCTCTGAAGGCTGATAGATAAACAGTCAATGCTTATCAGGGCTGCCATATGGCAGCCCTTTTTCATTTCACGGAATAATTATCAGATTCAATGCTGATGATTTGGGTGTACAATCAAGATGTCAGATCTGTTTTCTTTTTTTATGATTTTCGCGAAGGAGAGAGTGACATGAAAATTAAGAAAAGACTGATTACAGCTGCTGCATCTTTGTTCGTGCTGTTCTCATTTGCGGCATGTGACACTTCCGGTTTACTGATCAACACAAACAAAGAAGAGACAACGGCCACTTCTGTGACGACTGCTGTTGAAGTGACCACCACGTCAGAAGAGACAACTGCAACAGTGGAAACAACCACTGAAGAGACCACTACTACCGAATCGGAGACGACCACGACGACAACAACGGTAGAGACAACTCCCGAAACAAAAGCTACGCCGGTTCCGACCAAGAAGCCTGCAAAAGTTTCTTCAAAGCCTACTTACATACCTAAGGGCTGGTACAAAGAAGATGATGCATGGGGAATAAAGTATAAAGGAAAAAAAGCTTACGTTATCGGATCCGGCGATTCGTATAAGGGGTGGTATAACGGCAAGTGGGTCAGGCTTTACCAAAAATACTCAACCATTGATGACGTAGGCAATTACTTTGTTGAATACTTCAGGGATAAAAAACATAAGAAAAAGTATTGTGAGTATGAAGGCGCCCCCTGATGAGCTGACGGCTAAACTATAAAGCCATACTTCAGGGCACGGCTTTTCGTTTTCAGGGTTATCCTTCGATTGGTATAATGAAAGCATATGAACAAGGGTGATAACAAAATAAACGGCATTATTCTGAAGACATGGACGTTGATACTTGTCCTGTGTCTTACTGCGGCGTTCTCAGCGTGCTATTACGAGTTTAAGACACCAATGGATAAAGAGCTTGATGTTTTTGTAAGTTACATAAAGAAAAATGCCGAAAACGAAAAGCTGACCGTGGAATACAAAAAGATAGATCTGAGAATGAAGGTCGTGCATCTAACGTTCGGAGAGGTAACTAATCTGGAGCAGACCGACAACATTGCCTGCGCCGTGAACAGATACCTGGAAGAAAACCCGG
>SVJC01000185.1 GCA_015069215.1 Oscillospiraceae bacterium | reverse complement strand
AAACATGCACTGGGGACACGCTGTATCGGACGACCTTGTCGAATGGGAAGAACTGCCCGTTGCCCTGGCTCCCGAAAAGCCTTACGAGGACGGCAACGGCTGCATGTCGGGATCTGCCATCGAAGCGGAAGGAAAGCTTTGGCTGTTCTATAATTCGATGTCTTCCACAGGCGGGGAAACAGTCTCCGCGGCATGTTCGGAAGACGGCATCAGATTCACTAAGCTTGAAACAAATCCCATCTTGAGACCACCTTTTGAAGGCTCAAACATCAAGCTCAGGGATCCTATCGTTTTCAGATACGGAGGATCTTACCGCATGGCAGTGGGAGCAGGTGCAGCAGGCATCGCAAAGGTCCTTTTGTATGAATCACGGGACCTTGTCTCATGGGAATACGTAGGCGAACTCCTGTCCGATTCCAGATACGGCAGCGTGATCGAATCACCCGGACTTTTCGAGCTTGACGGAAGGTGGGTCTTCATTATCCAGTCCGAAAAGCATCTTCCGACGAAAGTGCTTTTCGCAAGCGGAGAATTTGACGGCAAGAGGTTCATATTTGACGACGAATTCGATCCGTTCTTCCCGATCGAGACGGGTTCTGACTTCTACAACCCGGTGACGTTTGAAGACAGGGACGGAAGACGCATCCTGATCTCATGGCTTTACAGCACGAAGCTGGCCGGTTCATCGGTCCTTTCGGCTCCCAGGGAGCTTTACTTCGATCTGGCTGACAGGCTCGTAATGCAGCCTGCGGAAGTCCTCCGCGACTTTGCCATTACTGACAGCAGGTTCGTCATGTATGAAGAGGGAAGGCTCTGCGTAAGGTTCGAGGGGAAGACATTGTTTTCCAAGGCCTATGCATCGGAGCCTGAATACTCAGTACTTGAAGACGTCGGAACCGTCGAGCTGTTTATCGACGGCGGGCACGAAAACATAAGCATGTTCATCTGTTAAGCATATGGCAAAGATATTGGTAAAGGGCAACGGTTTTGCCGTCATGTATAAAGAAGCCGGGGAGGACAGCGAGAAGACCGCTCCTTCCGGAATGGGCATTTCATACCGTCTCGACATGCCGGTTGCGGGTCTTATCGCTGCTGCTGCACCGGGATCCGGATTTGAGATAGTTTCCAAGAAATATTTCCTCGTCTGCTCAGGGAAGATCGATCCTGATTCCGGTACGATGGAGGACTTCCTTTATCACGATCCCCGGAGCAACCGTACATTCCCGGTCAAGAAGCTGAGGAAAGGCGTGAAAGAAGCCAAACTCAGCTATGAAGTCCTGGGTTACGACGAAAAAGAGGACCTGTCGTTTGTGAGCGCGGTCCTGGATACCGGAAGGACGCACCAGATCAGGGCGCAGTTTGCCGCGCGCCGTCATCCCCTGGCAGGAGACGGGAAATACGGAAGCAGGGTAAAATGCCCTGTGGCTTTGACTTGCGGCGAGCTGACCTATAAGGCGGGCGCGGAAAAGGAAGCCGAGACCATCGTTAGGATGCCTGAGCGGATCTGGCCATGGAATCTTTTCGCTGCCGATGAATTACCTCATTAACATATTGAGCTGACCGTTAAAAATCTTTATTTTTTAAATATGGAATCAATCTACGGCAAATATCGTGACGGCCTTGTCAGGACGCTTGATGACCTGACGGTACGCATAAAGCAATATAACAAAGCTCACGTGGCAGCGGGCAATGAACCTCTGTATGAGCATCTGATCACAAGGGTAAAAAGCGAAGAGAGCATGATAGCAAAGCTTGACGCGAGGGGCCTTTCTCACACCCCTCAGGAAGCGCTTTCAGGCAGTGTTTTCGATGCCTGCGGGATCAGGATAGTATGTTGCTTCATCAACGATATTTTCGAGAACATAAAAAGGATCAAGGAATTCCCCGGCGTTAAGGTTGTCCGCGAGAAGGACTACATCACCCAGGCAAAACCCAACGGATACAGGAGCTATCACCTGATAATCTCCGTTGAGGAACCTTATGAGGACGCTTTGGGAAACAACCCCGGGATATGGTACGCAGAAATACAGCTTCGGACCATCGCAATGGATTCATGGGCAGCATTGGAGCATAAGCTTAAATACAAGAAGACGATATATGACAACAACCTTATCGTTGACGAGCTTAGAAGATGCGCCGATGAACTCGCTGCCTGCGATGTTTCGATGCAGACTATAAGGGAAATGATGAACAATGCCTAACAAAGAAAATGGAATGAAGATCTTACTGGCCGACGATGAGACCAATCTCAGAAATGCTCTCGCGGCGATAATCAAGCACGACGGATATGAGGTAACGGCGGTCTGCGACGGCCAGGAAGCCGTTGAAGCCGCGTCGGAAAAGGAATTCGACGTGATGATATTCGATGTCATGATGCCGAGAAAATCAGGCATCGATGCGCTTAAGGAGATCAGGTCAAAAGGGATCCTCACACCGGTAATACTCCTTACCGCGATGTCCGAGATCGACGATAAGATCAACGGCCTGGATTCCGGAGCTGACGATTATCTGACAAAGCCCATATCCATGGGTGAGCTCCTTGCAAGGATCAGGGCAGCGGCAAGAAGAGGCGCACAGACAAATGATGTGCAGGCACCTGCGATAATCACTTTCTCGAACGTAAGTCTCAACACTTCAAGTGCCGAGCTTTCTGCTGTTAATTCGATCAGCCTTGCTGCCAGGGAAATGAAGCTTTTGGAGATCCTGGCAGGCTCAAAGGGCAAAGCCTTTACGGGCGATGAGCTCTTCGGAAAACTCTGGCGAGATGAACCCCAGACATCACCTAAGGTGGTAGACGTCTACATCAGTTATCTGCGCAACAAGCTCAGGGCAGTAGGCGCACTCTGCACGATCACAGGAGACTCCGTGAGCGGTTACGTTCTGGGATAAGATTCAGGATCTATTCTTCAGTTAGCACCCTGTGAAGGGGTGGTCTTGAAGATCATGAGGTCCTCGTAAGTGAATACCGGCTCACCGAACATCTGGTAGAAGAGGTCAACGTTTTCGTTGCCGAATTTTGCATATTCCATGCTTCCGATGACGATGTATTCGATCTTGTATTTGTCGATCAAAGCCCTTACTGCGGCTTCATCGTATTCCTCATAAATGGTATCTACTTCTCTCTGGCGCGGAGCTATGAGCTTCTCCCAGACGTCGTTGTCAGGATCTGCAACGAGCTTGTCATTGCTCTTGTCCACGACTCCGTGGTAACGCCACAGCCATTCGTGAGTCTGCCATCCGAA
>SVJC01000184.1 GCA_015069215.1 Oscillospiraceae bacterium | reverse complement strand
CACCTGAAGAAAAGAAGATCGAACTCTACCGCGAGCAGAAATTTACGCTTGATTCTTTTCTCGAGCGTCACGCCATTTCAAAAGAACAGTACGATAAGAGCCTTGGTGACCTGACAGTAAAGATGGGCATCGGGAAAGCGGTCTGACATCCTGATTTTTGTCAAAAATAAGGAAATGAAATAATAGAAAGTTTACTTTATCTCTTGCTTATCGTGATAGAATTTAGTCATGGCAAGCAAGATCACCAGTTTTCTCTTTAAGGACGTAACCGGCGCGAATGAATCCAACCGCGTCTCATACATCGTCAGGATCAATTCCCTGATGATGTGTGTTTATTTCCTCATCTGGATCTCCGTATTCGGGATCGGAGCGAGATATCTCAATGCGGGTATTTGCTTTGTCGGAATGTCTGCTTATGCTTTTTCTACATATCTTACGTACAAGAACAAAAATACCGCGGCGCTGATGCTCTACACGGCGGTAACCGTCTTGTGGATGTTCAGGTTTGTCATCCAGTGGGGATGGGAATGCGGTATACAGCATTTCGTATTTGTCCTTCTGGTCCTTGTATATGTAGGCACGTACCGCTCATTTAAAGAGAAGATACTTGCCAGCATAGTCGTTTTTGCGATAAGAATGGTGCTTTATCTTTGGCACATCAATCATGAACCGTTTGAAGTACTTTCAAGACCCATTTCAGTTACTTTCCAGATAATCAACATCGTCTCGATATTCCTTTCGCTCATTGTCATCCTGACCATATTCTCACGCGACAAGCTCGAGACTGAAGCCAAGCTTGCCCAGTACAACCGCCAGCTCAAGGCCGTTGCGGAGCACGATCACCTGACCGGCCTTCTCAACAGACAGAGCGGAATGGCTGATACGGTGGAGAAGATTATGAACGGAAGCTTTTCGACCGGCATGAGCATAGCGATCGGCGACATCGATTTCTTCAAGAAGATCAACGATACCTTAGGCCACGATGCCGGAGACCAGGTCTTAAAGAGCCTTTCCAGGCTGTTTAAGGAATTCATGCAGCAGTACGGTATTGCCATTAGATGGGGCGGTGAGGAGTTCCTGTTCGTATTTGAAGACATGAACCTGGACGATGCCTTTGTCGCGTTGGATGGGTTAAGGCTCAAGATATCAACGCTCGAGATCCCGTGGAACGGACAAAGGATTTCCGTGACCATGACCTTCGGCGTGACCGACATTAACGTAATGACATCTTCCTCTGACAGGGAACGTGATATCGAAAAGCGCATAAACGAGGCTATTTCGGAGGCTGACCAGAAGCTTTATCTGGGCAAACAGAGCGGCCGCAACAAAGTTGTTATCTGACAGACTTTTTCCTACAAATTCCAAAACCTCTGTGCTATAATCTTTTGGAATTCCATGGCAAGGGAGGTGATTTTATGACACGAAGCGATTCTGACAATCCCCGATCGCGATTATGCATCATAAATTCACCACTTAGGGAGATTTGCTATGGAAGAGATGGCATCTGTTAAGGAAGAGATCTTAGCTCTTCTTGAAGAGAAGCGTTATAAAGAGCTCCGTTTAAAACTATCTGACATGATGGAAGTCGATATCGCGTCCATTATGGATTCCATGGAGAATGAGGACAGTCTTAAGATTTTCCGAATTCTTCCTAAAGCTATGGCTGCGGACGTTTTCGCCGAGCTTGAAGTCGACGACCAGAAATACATCATCATGTCACTGTCCACCAACGAGGCTTCGAACATCATCGATAACCTCATGGCGGACGATGCTGCCGATTTCCTCGAGGAAATGCCGGCTAACGTCGTTAAAAGGATCCTTGCTAACGCAAGCCCCGAACAGAGAAAAGACGTAAACCACCTTTTGAAGTATCCTGACGATTCCGCAGGTTCAGTCATGACGGTCGAGTATGTTGATCTCAAGCGTGACATGACCGTGGCTGACGCGATCCTGCGAATAAGGGAGATCGGTCTTGACGCCGAGACCACCAATATCTGCTACGTTCTCGATAAAAAGAGGCTCCTGGTCGGAACCGTTGCCCTCAGGTACCTGCTCATAAGGCAGCCCGACGAGGTCATCGGGGACATAATGAATGACAATGTCATCTCGATCAAGACGACGGACGACCAGGAAGAAGCGGCCCGTGTTTTCCAGAAATACGACTTTACGGCGATGCCTGTCGTTGACAATGAAGACCGTCTCGTCGGCATCATCACGGTCGACGACGTCATGGACATCATGGAAGAAGAGGCCACGGAGGATATCGAGAAGATGGCCGCTATCATCCCTGACCAGACCGACAGGCCGTACCTCAAGATAGGCATCCTTGAAACCTTCAAGAGCAGAATGCCATGGCTTTTGTTCCTCATGGTTTCCGCAACCTTTACCGGAGCGATAATCACCAATTATGAAAATGCGTTGTCGCATTATGTTACGCTGACGGCCTACATCCCAATGCTGATGGATACGGGAGGAAACGCCGGTTCACAGGCAAGCGTTTCGATAATTCGTGGCCTTTCGCTCAGGGAGATCCAGTTCAGGGATTTCTTCAAGGTCCTTTGGAAAGAAGTCCGCGTCGCCGCGATCTGCGGAACAGTGCTTTCGGCAGCCAATTTCGTCAAGCTTATGCTCTTGGACAAGATTCCGATGAATATCGCGGGAATCATTTGCATAACACTCGTTCTCGTAGTTATTTTCGCGAAATCCATCGGCTGCACGCTGCCTATGGTGGCATCCAAGATCAAGCTCGACCCGGCGGTCATGGCATCTCCTCTGATCACCACCATCGTTGACGCAGTGTCCCTTCTTATCTACTTCGGGCTCGTAACACACCTGCTTTCGATCGCGGTTTGACAAACAAAAAAATAATATATAGGGGCTTTGAACGATTTTGTGTTGAAAAGCCCCTTTTGCTTTTATATAATTACAATTCGGAAATCCAATTAAAATTCCACCTACAAATTCCTTGAAAGGAAAGGAGAAATAACATGATTTATTCAACAGAGATCAAGAACATGTGCTCTGTTCATCAGGGTGTTCATCACGGTGCTGCACCGATCCCTGAGGAAGCAAAGTGGGTTAGCTCCAAGGAGATCAAGGACATCTCCGGCTATACACACGGTATCGGCTGGTGCGCTCCTCAGCAGGGTGCCTGCAAGCTGTCTCTCAACGTAAAGGACGGCATCATCCAGGAGGCTCTGGTAGAGACTATCGGCTGCTCCGGTATGACACACTCCGCTGCTATGGCTTCTGAGATCCT
>SVJC01000183.1 GCA_015069215.1 Oscillospiraceae bacterium | reverse complement strand
GGGTCACAGGGACGCCTGTAAGTCAGAGACCTCCAAGGCTTCCATGACGCTCTCAAAGAACGGAAAGAACGTGGTCGTGATAATGGCGGACAGGGCGGTAGGCCCGATGCTGCCGTACATCTTCAACGAGAAACCCGAGCTCAAAAAGACCTACGATGGCTTCGTTTACTACCACAACACGGTATCCCTTGCGGCGCACACAAACGCAGGGATCCCGGGCATCATCGGAGGCTACGAGTATTCGCCTGAAGAGATGAACAAGCGCACCGACAAGCTCATCTCCGAAAAGCTCGACGAGGCGCACAAGGTCCTTCCGGCGATCTTCAACAAGAACGGCTTTGATACCACGATAATCAACCCGTCCTACGCAGGCTACAAGTGGTATCCGGACCTTTCGATCTACAACGGAATGGAAAACCTCAAGGCATACAGTACGAAGTTTGCGTATCTGCCGGAAGACCTGAAGGAAGGCTACAGCAACGAGTTTACGGAATGCTTCAGGTATAATCTTTTCGCTTATTCGATCTACAAGTGCGCACCGGTCCTTTTCCAGGAAGCGCTCTACGATGACGGCAATTACAACGACACAAGGATAGTCGATCCTTCACGGCTCGTTGACCAGAAGAGGAGCGGAAACTCCAAGTCGGAGGGCCATTCACAGGCTTTCATCTGGGATTACTACACCATGAAGGCGATGAGCGAAATGACGACCGTCGAGGATAATGGCGGCAACCACTACGTCTATTTCGGAACCCACCTGACGCACGACACGCAGTTCCTGCAAGAGCCTGCTTACGAGCCCGCTGACGTCGTCAACAATTCCAAGTACGACAAGTCCGCCCAGGGCCAGGCAAGGTTCCTCTTAAAGGGCCGGATGATGTGGGTCAGGGATGCCATGGACTACAGGCATTACCAGTGCAACGTCGCAAACTACGAGATAATAGGCGAGTGGCTCAAATACCTCAAGGCCAGCGGCTGCTATGACAACACGAAGATAATCATCGTGTCTGACCACGGCTTCCACCTCGAGAACTTCACTGACATCATCCAGTACGACATCGGCATGAAATTAGACGGCGAGGCCTACACGCCGATCCTCATGGTCAAGGACTTCGGCAGCCACGGCGAGATCCGGACCTCCGAAGAGTTCATGACCAATGCAGACACGCCTTATCTTGCGCTGAAGGACGTTGTGAACAACCCCGTCAACCCGTTCACGGGCAAGGCGATCACCGATGAAGGCAAGAAGAACGGCGCCGTCATCTACCGTTCCGATCACTGGAATCCCTGGAACAACCTGGGTCCCGTTTACGCCGAAGGCGACTGGATCAGCGTTAAGGACAATCTCTGGAAGAAAGAAAACTGGAAGTACCTGGGCACGCACTGAGCTTCGGGCTTGTTTTTCGCGGGCGGGGCTTTTGGGGGCGGTGAGTACCCGTTATCTCCTCACTTTTGCTCCGAACGGAGGAGCTTACAGGTACGGCGGGGCGTTTTAGCCGTTAAAAGTTACATAGATAGTCACCTGATTGCCTCTTTATTTATATATTTATTATTTGCTTTATCGCGCAAAGAAGTCTAAAATTATTAGGTTAAACGCACAGGAGAAAGCAAAAGACGGCATGGGATTCTTTCAATATCTTTACGCATTGGTTATAGGACCGATCGAACTGGTCTTTAAGATCATATTTTCACAGCTCAACAATTATATTCCGGTAACCGGAGTATGCATTCTGCTCTTAAGCCTCGTATTCAGCCTGCTCGTACTGCCGCTCTACATGCGCGCGGACAAGATCCAGGAAGAGGCGAAGGAAGACGAGGAGCGCCTTGGGCCCACGATTAAGCACATCAAGAAGTACTTCAAGGGCGACGAGCGCTTCATGATCCTTCAGACGTTCTACCGTCAGAACAACTACAGCCCCCTTGGCGTTCTCCGCAGCTCCGTTTCGCTCCTTCTGCAGGTTCCTTTCTTCCTCGCGGCTTACAGGATGCTCCACAACAACACATTTCTTCAGGGAAAAGGCTTCGGCCCGATAGCTGACCTCAACAGCCCTGACGCGCTCCTCACGGTCGGAGGCATTGCGGTCAACGTTCTGCCTTTTATCATGACGGCCATCAACCTGATCTCGGCTGCGATCTACGCGGACAAGATGCCCATGAAGTCCAAGGTTCAGCTCTGGGTCATGGCTTTCCTGTTCCTTGCGCTCCTTTATAACTCTCCTTCGGGAATGGTCATCTACTGGACCGCAAACAACATTTTCTCGCTCGTAAAGAACGTTATCGTCAAGCTCGTTTCTTCCGGGAAAAAGGCTAAGGCTGAGAAGGACGCGAAGAAGGCTGAGGAAAAGAAGCCCGATTCGAGATACAAGTACATTTTCGTATTCTCCGCTCTTACATGCGCCATCTACATCGGCTTCTATCTCCCGATGATCACCGTCTCTTCCGCACCTGAGGAATTCGTTAACCTCTACTCCATGACACACCCGATGTGGGATGTCCTTGAGGCAGCGGCAAAGGGACTGGGACTCTTCCTTCTCTGGCCGTCGATCTTCTACGCAATGTCTTCGGTCAAGGCAAAGAAGATCTGGGCTTACGTCATGTTCATCGGCGCCATTGCAGCGATCCTCAACTCCAAGCTCTTCAGCAGCGGTTCGGGCGACATGTCCAACACGCTGATCTATAAGGACACTTCACTCAAGATCACCACGCAGACGATCCTCATCAGCCTTGGCGTAACGCTCGGCGCTGTTGTGGTCGGATTCCTTCTCGTACGTTTCGGAAAGAACCTGACACCGGTCATTGCTTTCTCAGCAGTCATTGCTTTCGCAGTGCTCGGCCTGACCAACATCGGCAAGATCGATGCGGGATACAGGGAAGACTTGAGATCTGATACCTCCAAGGCAGAGCTGCCTCTTTCCAAGACCGGAAAGAACGTCGTGGTCATCATGACGGACAGAGCGATCGGACCGATGCTCCCTTACATCTTCAACGAGAAGAAAGAGCTTAAGAACGTTTACGACGGATTCACCTACTATCACAACACCGCTTCGTTCGGCACGCACACCAACTTCGGCGTTCCGTCTCTGCTCGGAGGCTATGAATATACGCCTGAGCAGATGAACTCACGTACCGACAAGACTCTGGCTGAAGACCACATGGAAGCACTGAAGCTCATGCCCACGATCTTCACCAATGCCGGCTTTGACGCTACCATCATCAACCCCAAGTACGCAGGCTATCAGTGGTATCCGGATCTTTCCGTTTTCAATGACCTCAAGAATACAA
>SVJC01000018.1 GCA_015069215.1 Oscillospiraceae bacterium | reverse complement strand
GCCCGTTGCACCTGTAGAGGCTGCTGCACCTGTAGCACCTGTTGAGGCTGTACCTGTTGCGGCACCGGTGCCTGTCGAGGCAGTTCCTGTTGCATCCGGCCCCGTAGATGCCATGCCTTCACAGATGCCGCCTGTTGCACCCATGCCCGGTGCACCTGTCGCTCCCGCACCTGCCGGCGCTCCCAAGAAGAACAAGTGGCTTCTGCCTGTCATCATCGGCGGATCTGCATTCCTGTTCGTTGTGATCGCAGTTATCGTCATTGCCGTTTTGCTTGCTAACCGTATAACGAAGATCGACCTCAATGAGTTCGCTTCCTTTGAGTATTCCGGTTACGAGACAGTCGGCCAGGCTAAATTGGACTACGACTATGAAAAGCTGGAAGAGAAGTACGGCAAGAAGATCAGATTTACCAATGCCGGTAAGATTTTCTTCCCTGATAACACTCCTTATGAAGCTTTCGAGAAGCTCCTTAAGACATCAGCCAGAGACGGCCGTGTTGTCGGAAGAAAGCTTTCAAACGGTGACGAAGTTGAGTTCAAGTGGAGCAGCGCTCTCATCACGAGTCTTGAGAGCTATTTCAAGGTAGAGATCGTAGAAGACAAGTTTACCGGAAAGGTTTCCGGCCTCAAGGAAGCATCTAAAGTTGATGTCTTCAAAGACGTTGAAGTTGAATTCAAAGGCACTGCGCCTTTCGCTACTGCTACGCTCAAGTCCGGAAGCAATCAGTATAATCTGCGTTTCCGCCTGGATAAGAGCAACCAGCTTAAGAATGGCGATACCATTACGATCACGACTTCCAGAGGCGAAGACCTCATGAATTATCTCCTTGAGAATTACGGTGTAATTCCGGAGACAACTTCAAAGACGATCACGGTATCAGGTCTTGCATCTATCATCATGTCACCTGATGAGATCCCGTCATCACTCATGACACAGCTCATCGAGCAGGCTGAGGCTGCAAACAGGGCACGTCTTGCCAAGGACATCACCGGTACCGACCAGTCTCTTACAAGCACTGAATTTGCCGGATATTACTTCCTTGCAAACAAGTCTTCTTCAAACAGCTCAAGGAACAACATGCTGTTCATCATTTTCCGTAACAAG
Source organism: Oscillospiraceae bacterium (assembly GCA_015069215.1). GTDB lineage: Bacteria > Bacillota > Clostridia > Saccharofermentanales > Saccharofermentanaceae > Saccharofermentans. The sequence goes on along the minus strand of SVJC01000018.1, from coordinate 24,762 downwards.
GTACATCACGCATTTACTTACAATAAGAAGAATTATGTTTCAGACCTCGTATTCTACTCTGTCTGCAACATCAACAACCTTTCCGTAAATGCTGACGGTTCAAGCGGAATCGATCTTACCAAGATGACTGCACTTACCAATGCATCTTTGAGATACACAACCAATGTCGGTTACAAGAGCTGGTGGTATCACGGCTATCAGAACCTTGATAAGCTCAAGGGCAATCTGGTTGAGCCTTATGTTGACAAGTACAATGTATTCGACAAGGTCGATTATTCAAAGTTTGACAGCAACAACTCAACACCCGGCCAGCCTCAGGATACAACTCCTTCCGAGACGAACGAGTCCACTCCTGCTGATGCGGCATAAGGAATAATCCAAAAAGATCTTAGAAAGGGACTGCAGCTGCGGTCCCTTTCTTTGTTTTACAGGCATATTACATATTGATAACGATTGGTTTCCTTGACATATTTTGAATTACTGTGTATAAATTTTTGAGTTATTATCAATGAGTAATAAAATGACTCGATTTGGAGGAGAGCCGATGAAGAAAATGAGGATAGCTGCCGGTTTCATGGTAATTGCCATGGCTGCTTCGCTTGCCGGATGCGACAAGTTATTGCCGCCCCGTGCCACAGCGCTGACTACCGAGTCGACAGTTGTCACGACTGAACTTACGACGACGAAATCCACCAAACCGTCCACAGAGACCAGTCCGACGACTAAAGAGCCCAAGACCGCAAGTGAAAGCCTTGTCGGTGTTTGGATCGGTGCGACGTATAATGCATATCCCGGCGGAATTCTTGAATTCAAGAGTGACGGTTCTTTTGTTTACAGAGAACTGAGAAAAAAGGCCGGCACGGAAGTTGATCCTTCGCTTGATATCAGGACAACTTATACGGCAACCAATAAGGATGAACATACCTGCACCGTTGATCTCGCAGCAAGCGGAGAGACCAAGTTCAAGCAGATCGAGTGCAAGGTTGACGGCCATAAGCTCAGGATCACGGGACTTCCATATGCTGCAGAAGGAATGCATTTCGATTTCTACAACAACAGCATAGATTCCGCTTCGAAGTCCAGGGATACTAACCTTTTCGGCGAGTGGGTCTTCTACGGCACAAACAACAAGAAGGTTGCAAATACCGAGGACGAACGATTGGAGATCTACGAGGATAACACCGCAAAGTACACTAGTTATCTTCCCAATGACAAGAAGAAGGAGAACCGTGGTAAGGTCGATCTTCTTTATAACGTTGAGTACAACTGGGACGGCAGTTACATGCTGATCCTTTGGGACAAGGAGAGCGGAGGATTGTACAAGGTCTACTATTCTTATCTTCTGACCACGACAAGGGTAAGGTTCTTCACGCTTGTGGATCCTGTGACAAACAAGATGACATCACAGGAATTCAAGCACCCGCTGCCTTCACTCGAAGATACGACGACACCGCTTGAAACTTAAATAACAAGGCTCCTTTTACGGAGCCTTTTATTTTGTCTTTATTCAGATGACTGTCAGATCAATCCTTGGTCTCGTTTGTGTAAAGGATGTAGATTATCTTGCCGGAGCCGTCGGTTATGAACTGGATCTCTGTTCCGTTCTTGACGTAGACGATGCCGTATTCGGCGTCTGAAGAAGGTGTTCCGAATACTTTCTTCGCATCATCCAATGTCTGTCCGACCTTTACACCTCCGCAGCCTACGGTGTTATCACGGACTTCCACGGTGTTGATGAATTCCTTGCCGTCTTTTGATTGTGCGTAGATGATGAACGACTTGTAATCGTAAGTGTAATCAATGCCCACATACGCGCATGAAGGGTTCTCGGTATAAACGTATTCTTTTCCTATGGCCTTTACGACGGGGGCTGTCTCGGCTCCCAAAACGATCTTAACGCCGTTATATGTCAGATAGTATTTGTCTTCGGTCTGAGCGTTGTCAGAAGCTCCTGAACCTCCGGTTTCCGCGATCTTTGTCTGCCCGCCTGATATGAGCTCCGGCGTTGTATCGTTTGATGCGGCACAGGATGTCATTGACAGCACGATTGCGAGCGCGATCGCCGCGGGTATAAGTCTTTTCATTTGGTTTCCTCCTTGATCAACTGGTCGCACGGGCCGGGTATTTGTCTTTTTTGAACTTGTGATGCTTATCGAGCTTTGCATCGGTAAGCTTGAAATAAATACCCTTGTGGCTCCTGAACGGAGTTGCGTCACAATGATACCAGCCTCCGTCCAAGTATACGAGATTCCAATAGTGATGCGTGGTTACGGGATAACGTGAAACGATCATGTTCCGTATGCCTGCCTTGTTGAGGAGGAGCTGACACGTATAAGCAAATACGCGGCAGTTTCCGCTGTGTCTGGTCAGGCCCTGATATGCGGCTCTCTTACCCTTAAGTTTTGAAGCCGAATGGACATAGTGGATATTGTTATGGACCCACTTGAATATCGCACGTGCAGTCTCGGTCTTACTGCCTCTCTTAAGCTTTTTCAAAAGAGCTTCAGCGAGCTTGTCGGCCTGGCCGTAATTAGTGCTTCTGTTTTTGACTGTGGCTTTCTTTTTTGTTTTCGGCTGCGGTTTAGCGTTAACCGTAACTGTCGAAACCCCGGTCGTTGTGTTACCTGCATCGTCCTGAGCTTTATAGATGATCTCGTATTTGCCCGGAACGTCCGTCTTCAGCTTGCTGGCGTCGATCCGGACCGGTATGTTGTTTGAAATGTCATCCGTTGCATAAACGCCTTTTGAAAGATCGGGTGTCTCGCCCTGCACGATGCTCTTGTCAGTGATGCCGTGAATGACAGGGGAGGATGAGTCCCTGATGACAACAAGCTTTGCGGGAATCACCGAAGAATTGCCGTAACTGTCTGTCAGACGTATGGGCGCGTATATGTCTCCGCCTTCCGTGGTGTCCGGTGTGACTGCGTATTCGATGGAAGCTATTCCGCTCAGATCATACGCATTGCTGACCAGTTCGGAGGCAGCAGGGAGTTTTTCGTAAGAAAGGATGCTCTTTGTGAGACCGTCTCCAGTAGGAGCTACGGTATCTTCTATCCTGAGTGAGACCGTTTCAGTTAAAACATAATCATAATGGACCTTAAGCTTGTATACCGCGGGAACCGACGTGTCGATCGAAGAGATATCCGTAACGAAACTTGCGTCATCCGGGGTCTTTGAGAAGAAGTCGCCGATCTTTATGGGAGAGCCTGCTTCTATTACGGCTTCTTTTTTTACATTGGCCTTGGAATCGCGGAACGACATAAGGACAGTCAGGACGACTATCCCTGCGCAATAAGCGGCCTTTAAAAATGTTCCCAAATGCTTACGGTTCAAGGTATTTCCACCGGCAAAATGCCTTAATATTAATTAATAAAAATATATGCCAAATTTTACATCATGCTACAATTGTGTCAAGAAAAGAAGGAAAGGCATAAGCTTTAAGGGATATCAAGTGTTATTATCTGTATAATGTCCGAAGGAAAGGAATAGTATGGCTGAGATCAAGAAATGTCCGCATTGCGGCGGAACGATACATAACAAGGTTGCAGGAAAATACATCTGCTCTCAGTGCGGCAACGCTATCTCCGAGAGCGAGGTTATCTTCGAGAACACTTCTGATGGCGGTAATTCAAGCCAGAGCTCGGACTGGAGCTATGAGAGCTTTTCTGAGCCTTCCGCGGATACCGGCAATTCCAACTCCGGATCCGATTGGAGCTACCAGAGTTTTGAAACTGAGAATGAGCCTCCGAAGAAAGCACAGAAGGCTCAGAAAGTAAAGAAAGAGAAGAAGAAAAAAGAGCCCCGCCAGAAGGTTTATTCTCCAAAACGCCAAAGATCTTTTTCGTTTAAGGACATTGATCTTACGCTATGGTGGCCGATACTCTGCGCAGGTGTTGCGGGCATTGCATTTACGCTGATCCTTATATTGATGGTCGTGAACAAGTTCAAGCTCCTTCCTTTGTGGTGCACGCTTTTGAGCCTGTGCGCATATCTCATTTCCGCACTTTTGCTGTGGCCTGTCTTCGACAAGGCGGGAGAGAGCCCCTGGAAGGCTCTGGTGCCTTTTTACAGCAACTATACGCTTTACGAGATCTCCGGCTTCAAAGGCTGGTGGTTCTTCCTGACACTGATACCGACTATAGGCCAGATGATAGGTCTGGTCCTCGGTGCGTTGACTGCCATATCGCTCGCCAAAAAGTTCGGTAAGGAGCTGTCGTGGGGGATCATATATCTGTTTCTCCTGCCCTGCGTCGGTTGGGTCATGATCGCCGTGACGAACATGACTTACAATTCATATGCGGGCCATCAGAGGGATATGTCACCGTTCCAGTTTTTCTGATTAAGGAGAAGGTTCGTGTCTTATCAACAGCCGGGATATCAACTTCAAAGTCAGTTTCCTGCGCAGCAGCTGCCTGTTCAGGAAAGAACTACTATGTCCAATGACGGATTCAAAGGCGGATTCCATCCTGTCTATATCTGGGCTATAGCATGCCTTGTCCTGACATATGGATATGTGGTTATCTTTGCCATTATGAGTAATTTCCTGAGGGACAGTTATGGTTCTTCCGGTTTGGATGCGATTCAGACCGCCGTATTGTTCTTCCCGCTGATCCTGACCATAGTCAACACGGTGATCGCGATTCTATGCGGCAGGAAGATCGACAGAAGGTATTTTCTCGGGGCGAGCATTATAATCAAATACGGGCTTATCCCTTATTTCATCGTCGGAGGATTGCTTATCGCGATCTTTTTCCTGCTTATATTCACGCCTGTCGTAATAATGATATTCGTGTCACCGCCGATAATAATCGCACTATCGGTCATCGGTTGGATCTCGATGTCTGAGAGCGCTCCGTTCATGATCGTCTACTTTGTCAAAGCGGCAAAAGAGGGCGCCCTTTCAGGAAAGAAAACCGGCATGAAAGGCGGTATAGCCTTTGCGATTGTCGGAAGCATCATGCAGATGTTTTTCTGTCTGGATGTCGTTTCTGCCGTGATAGCATGCTTTAAGGAAAAACGTTATACCAAGCTTTCGATAGTTATCTTGTCCGCGCCGGGAGTTATTTTGGGTGTTACCATTGCGATATGCATAATCGTGAATCTTTGGAAGTAATGACTTAAAGGAAGGATAAATGTTTTCACCGGATTCTATGACAGGCGGATCAACGATCATCATACTCACATTGGCTTTTCTTCTTGCCTTTGCAGTTCTTGTGCTGGCAGTGGTTGCCTTTTTGTACAAAAGGCAGCAGTATGAGTTAAGACGCCAGGACCAGTTGTACAGGGAGGTCGCTGGCAGAAGAAGGATCAGGGCTGCTGACAAAAGAGCAGTCTTTGAGCGTGACAATTATACGTGTCAGATCTGCGGGATCTCAAGGGATTTCTTTGACAGTTATTGTGAGGGATTGGGCGACTATCTGCTGCTTGAGGCTGACCACATCCAGTCGGTATCCCAGGGCGGTTCGGGCGATGACATAGATAATCTTCAATGTCTTTGCTGGCGCTGCAACCGCAAGAAAGGCGGCTGGAAGACCAACGAGGAAGTTGCTGAACTGATAGATTACGGAATCGATTATTTTGATTCAGAGGATGAATAGCATGGAGAAGAAACTTGTTGCTCTGACTTTTGATGACGGCCCGTCAGATACGATGTCTGACCTTGTCATGGACCAGCTCGAAAAATACAATATTCCGGCAACGTTTTTCCTTATCGGAGAGCAGATAACTCCTGAACGCATCAGGGTAATAGAACGAGAGCTGTCTCTCGGATGTGAGATCGAAAACCACTCGTGGACGCACTCTGACATGACCAAGTTCACCAAGGAACAGATGAGAGATGAGATATCCAGGACGAGCGAAATCATAACCTCGGTCACCGGCAGGGAGCCCGTATTCTTCAGGCCTCCTTACATCTGCGTCAATGACGATATGTTTGATGTCATAGATCTTACGTTCATCTGCGGGATAGGCAGTGAGGACTGGATCTCTGACACGACTCCGGAACACCGCGCTCAAAAGACTTTTGAAGGGATGAGGGACGGCGCGCTCGTTCTTCTCCACGATTTCGAAGGAAACTTCAATACGGTCAAGGCTTTAGACATAATCGTTCCTGAGCTTTTGGAGCAGGGATACGAATTCGTTACCCTTGAACAGCTTTTCCTGAGAAAGGGAATAGATCCCCGGAAAGCAGACAGAGTCCTTTTCACATATACCGACCAGCAGGGACAGTAATTATCTCAGTTATCTGTTTTGGGTGAATCACCGAATTCTCTTTTGTAACCTTCGAGTGAGGTTATCATGTCGATCATGGATGTTGGCATGAAGAAGCTCGTGGGTCCGAAAGCATTGATCACGCATCCGTTGATGCCGGGTTCTGCCGTCAGATGCACGATGTCCGGGAACTTGAGGATTATCGTCTGAACGGTCCCGTTCTCGTCTTTTGGCGCATCTGGCCATTTATTGAGTTCGGGCCAGTCCGTATATACCGCAAGCGTGGCTTTTCCCGGGAATGCGGGATTTGCCAGGGTGGGGAAACTTATCTGCGTATGTTCGGTCAATGTTGCCGTACCGTTTCCGTTGTCTTCCGGCCTCTTGCTGAGTACGACGGGCGCAAGCAGACGCGAGTGTGCGAGCGCGAAAACGAATTTGCTGAAGAATAACGAATCATCCTTGAAGTCTTTGCCGTAAAGCATTCCGGCGAGATAAGGATTCTCCACGGCAGAATTTATGTCTTCGCTTTCCCAGGTACGTATGCTGGTTACGACACTGTATTTATCCAGTTCGGAGGGGGATATCTCCAGCACGAGAGCGGTGGCTGAATCAGTGCACGAATCCGGATGCTCATCCCCGTTCTCAAGGAGTCTCACTTTGGTAAGGAACGATCTGCCTGATTGATCAAGAACAAAGACTTCATCGTCCTTATGGACTGTTCCGTGAACGGTTCCGGTTACGATAGTCAGATCGTCTGAATCGAGATTATAGTTGAACTTGTCTTCAACCAGAAAGACAAATCTGTTGTCCATTTTCGGCAGGTCTCCTTTTCGCTCAGTCTGAAGTGTATTTTAGCATACCTTGCCTAACAACTTTTTGTAAATTAAAATATATAGTCGCGTATGCGCGCAAAATAGGGGCCGGGATGAAGCACAAGAGCATAGACAGGAACAGATTAATTCTGACGGTACTGGCGTTTACTTCGCTGGCGCTGCTGTTTGCGACCGTTATCGGCCTCCTCTATTACAATAACAGGATCGAAGTGCTCAGTTCAGGCGGCAATGAACAGATAAACAAGTTCAGGTATGTCTATGCATTTATAGCCGATGATACTGATGACTCGCTTTCGGACAGCCTTTACAAGGACATGGTCGAATACGGAAAGGCAAATGACTGCTATGTCGAAAGAGTCGGAAGCGGCCTTGCGTCCGAATACTCCAAACAGGAACTTTTCAATATCGCAATCTATTCAAAGGTCGACGGAATAATCGTTCAGGGCGACGGCAGCAAAGAGACCGATGAGCTGATATCAAGGGCCGACAACGCAGGGATCCCTGTTATAACGGTTCTTACCGACAACAAGAATTCCGCAAGAAAGAGCTTCGTCGGAATGAACGATTTCAGTGTCGGTACAGAATACGGCAAGCAGATCGTCAGTGCGGCTAAAGGCGGATTAAAGGAGGCGGGAGATACCGTTACGGTACTCATCCTGATGAATTCGCAAGATTCCAACCAGAACACGATCCTTTCGGCTATACAGGAAAGAGTAGCCTCGGCCAATCCCGCAGGACCGTCGATAAAGCTTACGACGGAGACGATCTCCAGCAGCACGGCTTTCAGTATCCAGGAGAATGTTAAAGACCTTTTGGACAGCTACACCACGCTTCCTGACATAATCGTATGCCTGAGCGATATCAATACCAGAAGCGTTTACCAGTGCATCGTCGAGAGCAACCGCGTAGGCAGCACCAGGATATTGGGATACTACGATTCGGATACTGTCATCAAGGCGATCGAAAGAGGATCCGTATATGCAACGTTCACGGTCGCTACGGATCAGATGGCGAAGTACTGCGTCGATGCGCTCAATGAATACAAGAACATGGGCAATGTAAGCGAATACTTCAGTACGAACTATGAACTCATCACGATAGACACACTGCTCGTAAAACAGCAGGGTAACGGCAAGGACAAGAATGAGGAAGATTAACTATTACTTCAGGAATCTCAAACTCAGGCACAAGCTGGTCCTTGTGTTCCTCTTGACGTCGCTTGCTTCTCTGGGGATCAACATCCTGGTCTACATGAACCTCAATACGGTCCTTCACAAGATGGACATTGTCTATTCGAGTAACATCAGCCTCAACAGCATTTCGGACAACCTGGAGAGGATCCAGACGAGCCTTACCGGTTATCTTGAAACGAAAGGAACCAATGAACTCGAGACTTACTACAAGTATTCGCAGGAGATGACCAACCAGCTGTTTGAACTCAACAGCATGCCTACTGATAACACGAGCAAGCTTACCGAGCGCAACATCAGGATGATGGCTGACAACTACCTCAAGGTCACTGAAGCTGCAGTTACCGCCAAGCGAGGCAGGAACATAATGGAGTACACGAGGCGCTATGAAGAATGCCAGAAGCTCTATAACTACCTGAATGCCTACATCTACAGCCTCAACAACGAACAGTTCAAGAACAACTCTGATAACTATAAGACCTTGATGGTCTCGCTCCAGTACTCGGAAATACTGTGCTTGTCTATATTCGCGATCGTATCGGTAATGAACGTTCTGCTCATCGTTATCATGACCGGAAGGATCACTATGCCGTTGACCACGCTGTCCGAGAAGGCGAACGAGATCTCAAAGAAGAGCCCTGAAACGGTTGAACCTTTGGATATCAGATACAACGATGAGATCGGTACAGTTACCAAGGCGTTCAACCAGATGCTCTTGAGCATTAAGGAATACATCCGAAGGATCAGGGAACAGATGGTTACCGAGAGTGCGATGAAGGAGAAGAGCCTTCTGATGGAAAACCACCTGAAGGATGCCCAGCTCAAATATCTTCAGGCGCAGATCAATCCTCATTTCCTGTTCAACACTTTGAATGCAGGTGCCCAGCTTGCAATGATGGAAGGTGCTGACCGTACCAACGAGTACATCAGGAACATGGCGGACTTCTTCAGATATAACGTCAAAAAGGACAATGAGGTCGTTACGATAGCCGAAGAAATAGGACTCGTTGACAGCTATATCTATATCCTGAACGTAAGGTTCTCGGGCGACATCAGATTCCGCAAGGTAATAGATGAGACGCTTCTCGACGTTCATGTCCCGAGCATGATAATCCAGCCTCTTGTCGAAAACTCGATCAAGTACGGAAGGACTGATCCCGAGGAAGGTGAGAGCAGAGGAGAGGTTGTCCTGTCGCTTTACAAGAAGGAAGACATGGCTTGCATAGAAGTAGGCGACAACGGACCCGGAATGGATCAGGAGACGGTAAACAGGATCCTCGCAAGAGAGAAGAGCGTCGGAACCGATACGGATGAGACCAAGGGCATTGGACTCAATAACGTTATCTCAAGGCTCGATCTTTTCTACGACCGCAAAGAAGGCATCGACATCATCAGTGGCAGCGGTGAAGGAACAAGAATAGTGATCAAGATCCCAATGGAGTGAAAGATATGTACAGGATAATGCTTGCAGACGACGAAGGAATAGTCATAGATTCTCTTAAGTTCATCATCGAGAAGAATTTCCCGGGTGAATGTGAGATCCAGTCGGCCAAGACCGGAAGGAGCGTGATCGAATTAGCTGAGACATTCCGCCCCGACATAGCTTTCATGGATATCAGGATGCCGGGCATCAACGGCATCGATGCAATGAAGGAGATCAAGAAAAACAATTCAAATATCGTCTTCATCGTTCTTTCCGCATATGACAAGTTCGACTATGCAAAGGAAGCCATCAACCTGGGCGTTCTGGAATATATCAATAAGCCGTTTGACAAGGCGCGCATAGTGGAAGTCCTCGAAAAGGCAATGGCTGCCGTGGATTCCGAGAGGAAGACGAGACGTGAGGAGTTGGAGATCAAGGAGAAATTCGAGACCGTCATGCCTATCATCGAGAACGGTCTCATCCAAAATCTCTTGTTCCGCGAGCACTTCAGGGAAGACATCGACAACTACATGAACCTGCTCGGAATAACTGAGCAGTTCGGCTACATGATGGTAATCATCAGCGGAAGCGAGCAGGTCGGAAACTACATGAAAGGCGCAGTTCCGGCATCCATCGAACTTCAGAACAATTACTCTGACATAAGGCTCGTAATAGAAGACTATTTCCACGGAGTCATCGGCTCCGTCATGGGCAATAAGCTGCCGATCCTGATCCCTTATGAGAAGGGTGATCTCTCGTATAACAAGAGGACTGAGATCGTCGAAAAGGCAAGACAGATGTCCCATAAGCTCGATCACCGTTTCGGCATCAAGTTCAGGATCGGAATCGGATCCGTCCGCCCGATCGCCAGCGTTTCGGAATCTTACAGTGAGGCGGTCGCGGTGCTCGTCCGTTCGGAGGAAAGAGTTGCTCACGCCAACGATGTCAGCGTCAGCTGCGAATACGATGAAAGCTACCCTCTCCAGTATGAGAAGAGACTCTTTGCGGCAGTTGAGGCGGGCCAGGTACGTGAAGCGACGGATGAAGCCACAAGATTCTTCGACTGGATGAACAACAGCTCGGGAGGAACCGTTTCAGACATCAGGCTCAAGGTCCTTGAGTTCGTTTTGTGGGCTGAACGTCTTGCATACAGCAGGGGCGGACATGTATATCACTTCCGTTCAAGATCGGAATATCTGCCTGAGGTATGCTCGATCGAGAACTCAAATGAATTGAGGCTCTGGTTCATAAAGCACATCGAAAAGGCCGTCACCATGATCAACTCCGCTCATGAGGATAAGACCGTCAGCGCTGTCGATAAGGCTAAGGATTATATCGATGCCAATTACAGCAAGGATCTTTCCCTTGATGATATTTCGAGAAAGTTCGACATAAGTCCTTACTATTTTTCGAAGCTCTTCAAGAATAAGACAGGCGTTAACTTCATTGACTATCTGACGAATATCAGGATCGACAGGGCAAAAGAATTTCTTGCCGATTCCGATGTTTCGATCAAGGAGATCTGTTCGGAGGTAGGCTATTCGGATCCGAACTATTTCTCCAGGATCTTCAAGAAGGTAACCGGAGTCACGCCGACGGAATATAAGGAGATGACACATAAATGAGAAAGAAGTTTTTTGCAGTACTCCTGCTGATAATGGCATTGCTCCTGACCGCGTGCAGGACTGAACCAAATAAGTCCGGTGACAATAAGCCTACCAAAGAAAACGGTCTTACCATTGGAATGAGCTTTGACTCCTTCGTTATCGAGAGATGGATAAGAGACCGCGACGTTTTCGTTTCGACTGCCAACGGCCTCGGAGCGGAAGTAAACGTCCAGTCTGCAAACGGTGACGTGGAGACACAGATCTCGCAGATCAAATATTTTATTAAGAGCAAAGTGGACGCAATCGTAATCGTTACCATCGATTCTGATGCGCTGACGCCTGCAATAGAAGAGGCTGAAAGCGCGGGAATTCCGGTAGTCTGCTACGACAGAATCGTAAGGAACGCGGGCTGCAGCCTTTATATCTCATTCGATAATGAAGCCGTCGGAAAAGCAATGGGAACGAGCATCTGCGGAAAGGTCAGCAACGGCGCCAACATAGTCAAGGTAATGGGTCCAAAGACCGACTACAACGTAGATCAGGTCATGGCAGGTTTCGATAAGGCGTGCAAGGATCACAAGCTCAATGTTCTTGCAGAGTGCAACTGCGATGAGTGGAAGCCTGAGATCGCATACGAATTTATTAATAACAATTTCGATACGATAAAGGAAGCTGAAGCAATAATGTGCGGTAACGATGCCCTTGCCGGTGAGGTAATACACGCGCTTGCGGAGCGCGGGCTTTCACGCAAGATCTTCACTGTCGGCCAGGATGCGGATCTCGAAGCATGCCAGAGAATAGTTGAGGGAACCCAGCTCATGACCGTTTACAAGCCCGTTGAAAAACTGGCTGTCCTTGCAGCGGAATGCACGGTAAAGCTTGCCAAACACCAGCCTTTGGAGAACGTTTCCAAGTTCAATGACGGTAAGCACGAGATACCTTATATAGCCATCAAACCGGTATCCGTATATAAGGAAAATATTGATGATATTATAATAAATAGCGGCTTCCACCAGTATGAAGAGGTGTACAGGAACGCAGGTAACAGCAAAAAATAGCATATATTTAACATTTTTGTTACAAGTGAAGCAAAAATGTGCTAAACCATCCTTAAGCTTTGAGCAATAAGCCAAAATTTCAAGAAAGACGATATGTTTCTCCTATCAGGTGAGTGTTAACTTAATTGTAACAACGAGTAATCGTTCACACACATTATTCACTCAAAGGAGGAATTTTGAATGAAAAAGTTAATTGCTGGACTTATGTTGTCCGCGATGGCTGTTGGATGCCTCGCCGGTTGTAACGGCGCTGGTTCCGGCAAGAAGAAGGTTGGCGTTTCAATGCCTACAAAGGATCTCCAGAGATGGAACCAGGACGGTGCCAACATGGAGACAAAGCTCAAGGCTGCTGGTTATGATGTAGACCTTCAGTACGCTTCCAACGATGTTGCTACTCAGCTCTCTCAGGTTGAGAACATGATCTCCAACGGCTGCAACGTTCTTGTTATCGCAGCAATCGAAGGTTCTTCCCTCAATTCGGCTCTTGATAAGGCTGAAGCTAAGAAGATCCCTGTAATCGCTTATGACCGTCTCCTTATGGACTCTGCCACAGTTGATTACTATGCAACATTCGACAACTACAAGGTTGGTACTATCCAGGGTACTTATGTTAAGGATACCCTTAAGCTCGACGAAGCAGCTGGTCCGTTCAACCTCGAGATCACAGCCGGTGACCCTGGCGACAACAACGCAGGCCTCTTCTATCAGGGTGCTTATGACGTTCTTAAGCCTTACATCGATTCCGGCAAGCTCGTAATCAAGTCAGGTCAGGTTGAGTTCTCCAAGGTTGCTACAGCTAAGTGGAAGACAGAGGAAGCTCAGAAGAGAGCAGAGAACATTCTCTCATCTTTCTATTCTGACGGTTCCAATGTTGACGTATGGCTCTGCTCCAACGACTCAACAGCTCTCGGCGTAACAAACGCTCTCGGCGCTAACTACAAAGGCAAGTATCCTGTAATCACAGGTCAGGACTGCGACAAGGCTAACGTTAAGAACATGCTCGAAGGCAAGCAGTCAATGTCCGTATTCAAGGATACACGTACTCTCGCTGACCAGGTTGTTAAGATGGTTACCCAGATCCTCAAGGGTGAAAAGGTTGACGTTAACGACACCAAGTCTTACAACAACGGTAAGGTTGTAGTTCCTTCTTACCTCTGCGACCCTGTATTTGCTGATGCAAATAACTACAAGCAGATTCTCATCGACTCCGGCTACTACAAGGCTGAAGATATTGCATAAGACCTGCTAAATCACAGCATACAGGCGGGTACATCCCGCCTGTATGTTTGTTTACTTAACTTAACCCCACACAAATAGAAAGAGGAAATCAAATGGCAGAAGTTTTGCTTGAAATGAAAAGTATAACCAAAACTTTTCCGGGCGTTAAAGCACTCGATAATGTCAATTTGAAAGTTGAACAGGGCGAGATACATGCTCTGGTAGGTGAGAACGGCGCCGGAAAATCAACACTCATGAACGTATTGAGCGGCATATACCCGTATGGTACGTATGACGGAGACATCATTTACAACGGTGAAGTCTGCCAATTCCATAAGATTAAGGATTCCGAAAGCAAAGGAATAGTAATCATTCATCAGGAACTGGCTCTGGTCCCTTACATGACAATCGGCGAGAACATGTTCCTGGGAAATGAACGTGGTAAGAAATACAACATCGATTGGAATCTGACGTATTCCGAAGCTGACAAATATCTTAAGATGGTCGGTCTTACCGATTCATCCAAGACACTGGTCAAGGACATCGGTACCGGCAAACAGCAGCTGGTCGAGATCGCGAAGGCACTTGCGAAGAATGCTAAGCTGCTTATCCTCGACGAGCCTACATCATCACTCAACGAGACTGATTCAAGAGCTCTCCTTGATCTGATGCTTGAATTCAAGAAGAATGGAATGACGATGATCATCATCTCACATAAGCTCAACGAAGTAGCTTACGTTGCAGACAAGATCACGATCATAAGAGACGGTTCAACCATCGAAACCCTTGACTGCAAGAAGGACGATATCTCAGAGGACCGTATCATAAAAGGAATGGTTGCACGTGAAATGACAGACCGTTTCCCTAAGAGGAAAGATGTCAAGATCGGTGACACGATGATGGAGGTCAAAAACTGGACCGTATATCATCCCGAGTTTACAGAGCGTAAGGTCGTAGATGATGTTTCGATCAATGTGCGCAAGGGCGAAGTCGTAGGAATCTACGGACTCATGGGCGCAGGACGTACGGAGCTCGCGATGAGCATCTTCGGAAGATCTTACGGCATCGGCATTACCGGTGAACTTATTCTCAACGGCACACCGGTTCACCTCACGAGCCCGAAGAATGCCATCGAACACAAGCTCGCATATGTTACTGAGGACAGAAAAGGCAACGGCCTGGTTCTCACGAATTCGATCAAGATCAACACAACCCTTGCAAATCTCGATGCACTGAGCAAGAACAAAGTCATCGACCAGGATAAGGAATATGAGGTTGCCGTAGAGTACGTCAAGAAGCTCAGAACGAAGACACCTTCAGTTGAGCAGAACGTCGGTAATCTTTCAGGCGGTAACCAGCAGAAAGTCCTTCTTGCAAAGTGGATGTTCGCAGATCCTGATGTTCTCATCCTCGACGAACCCACAAGAGGTATCGACGTAGGTGCTAAATACGAGATCTACTGCATTATCAACGATCTTGCCGCAGCCGGAAAATCAGTCATCCTGATCTCTTCCGAGCTTCCCGAAGTCCTTGGTATGAGTGACCGTATCTACATCATGAACGCTGCGAAGATCGTCGGCGAAATGCCTGCATCTGAAGCAACACAAGAAAACATCATGGCTTGCATTGTCAAGTCAGGAAGAGGAGAGTGACATGGGATCATCCGGTAAATTATCTGGTGTCCTTAAGAAGTACACCATGTTGATGGCTCTTGTTGTGGTCGTGCTTTTCTTCTATTTCGCAACAGACGGAAAGACACTCAACCCGCAGAATATCAACAACCTTATTGCACAGTACGCGTACGTTTTCGTTCTTGCGACAGGTATGCTCCTTTGCATCCTGACCGGAGGTAACATCGACCTCGCAGTCGGATCCGTTGTCTGCTTTGCAGGCGGCGTCGGAGCCGTAATGATGGATAAGAACATACCCTGGCCGGTAGCTACCATAGTAATGCTTGTCATCGGTCTTCTGGTAGGTATGTGGCAGGGATTCTGGATTGCTTACGTCAAGGTTCCTCCGTTTATTGCAACGCTCGCGGGCATGCTCGCATTCAGAGGACTTTCCAATGTAGTCATGGGCGGCTATCAGTACACTGTTACCGATAAGGCTTTCCTTAATATCTTCGGCGGCGGTGCTGACTGCTACATCCCTGATCTGATAAGAAATGAAAGCCTTGTTGCTTCCATCGGCAACACCCTTAACAGCATGGGAATACAGTTCCATGATGTTGAAGGAAACGTAATTCCCCTTACGGAATATCCTTTCAACTGGACCTGCTTGACAGTCGGTATCCTTGCAGCTGTTGCTTTCATAGTATGGACGTTCATAAACCGCGGTCGTCTCAGAAAAAACGGCTACACACTCGATCCGTTGATCGCTGTTCTCGCAAAGACGATCCTCATCTGCATAGTCATTATCTGGATCTCGTTTAAGCTCGCAAACTACAAGGGCATTCCCACGGCTCTTATCTGGGTCATTCTAGTCCTTGGCGTATTTGCTTATGTAACCACAAAGACGACTCTCGGACGTAACCTTTATGCCGTCGGCGGTAACGAGAAGGCTACCAGGCTTTCAGGTATCAACACCAACAGAGTCATGTTCCTTGCTTATACGCTGATGGGTTTCCTCGCAGGTTTCACAGGAGTCCTTAACATCGCAAGATTTGTAGGTGCACAGCCTACATACGGTGAGGGCTATGAGATGGATGCTATCGCGGCATGCTTCATCGGCGGCGCTTCCGCATACGGCGGAACTGGTACGATAGGCGGTGTCATCATCGGCGCTACGCTTATGGGCGTTATCAACCAGGGCATGGTCATCATGGGTACATCCACGAACATTCAGGTAGTGGTAAAAGGTATCGTACTCCTTGGCGCAGTCTTCTTCGACGTCGCTTCGAAGATGTTAAAGAAGGGAGGAGCTAAATCATGAAATCCACAGATCTGAAATCAGTTCTCAAGAAGAATATGATGACGGTCGTGCTGGTCGTTGTTTACATCTTCTTTATCGCCACGACGAACGGCAGGATCTTTTCACCTGAAAACTTCAACAACCTTATAGCACAGAATGCTTACGTATTCATTCTCGGTGTCGGCATGCTGATGTGTATGCTGACGGGCGGTAACATCGATCTGTCCTGCGGTTCTTTTGTCTGCGTTCTCGGCGCAGTTGCAGGACTCTTATCCGTAGAGAATCAGATCAACAAATCATTTGTCCTTAACACTCCGCTGACGCTTCTTATCGTTTTCGGCATCGGCATCATCTACGGCGTGGTTCTCGGCGGCATGATCGCATTCCTCAAAATACCTCCGTGGATTGCGACCCTCGCCGGATACCTCGCCTTCAGAGGCCTCGGTACCGAGCTCCTTACCAAAGCGTCAACAACCAGCGCAATTACGAACTTCCCTCCGTCGCTCCTTGCGATCTTCTCCGGAACGATCTTTAAGACGGAAAGCGGCGTTGTAAACATCCCGTGCGTATTATTAGGTGCTGTCGCTGCAGTCGGCGTCGTGATAATGAACGTCATCACCAGAAAAGGTAAGATCGCAAAGGGTTATGAGGCTGATCCCCAGTGGCTCATGATCTCGAAGAGCGTAATTGAGGCTTCGGTCATCATGCTCGTAATGATAATGCTCTCATTTGATGGCGGTATTCCGGTAGCGCTCATCTGGGTTGCAGTCATCATGGTCATCTACGGATTCGTCTGTGGAAAGACTACGATCGGAAGACACTTCATGACAGTCGGCGGCAACGCTGAGACCGCAAGACTTTCCGGTATCAACAACAAACTCGTCATGTTTGGTGCATACCTCAATATGGCAGTCCTCACCGTAATCGCATCACTGCTCGTTACTTCGAGATTCCAGGCTGCAAACTCCAGCTCGGGTACTAACTTCGAGATGGACGCTATCTCTGCCTGCATCGTCGGCGGCGTTTCCGCTTACGGCGGATCCGGAACGGTTATGGGAATGGTAATCGGTGCTACCCTCATCGGTGTCATCAACCTCGGAATGTCACTCATGGGTATCGACCAGAACTGGCAGAAAGTCGTTAAGGGCGTCGTCCTTCTCGGAGCAGTCGTCTTCGACATCCTGTCAAAGAAAGGAAACAGGAAACAGTAATTATTTGCCTGCTCACTAAATAATTATTGTAGCTGGCCGCCGCGGGAATTCCTGCGGCGGTTTCTTATTGTCCTTAACGAAAAGAAGTATAAAATCTGTATATGCGTAAATTAGCCGGAAACAAAACGTTGATATATGCGCTGAGACTTACTGCGTTAGTGGCAGCAGTATGTCTTTTCATTACATCATGTTCGGGAAAATCCGCTGTTGAAGCAAAGCACAAGAGTAATACCGATTATTCCAAGCCTTCAACGTGGGCCTGTTTTAACGATGATGGCGGGAACCCTAAGGAGGCCGACTGTTTTCTTATCTGCCCGACGGTATATGTTTCCATGGGGAAAAGCAAGAACATGACAGTCAGCGACCCGACGGTAAGGCCATCATTTACCAATGCCATAAACGATCAGAAAAAGCTCTACTCTGATACCTGCGCGGTATATGCTCCGTTCTACGGCCAGGCTGCCATTGAGGTTTACGATATGTCGGAATCTGAAGCCGAAAGCTTTTTCGAAACGGCATACGCAGACATTGAGAATGCGTTTGTGTATTTTCTGAAAAACACCGACGGCAAACGCCCGTTTGTGCTGGCGGGATTCTCACAGGGTGCTGACATGTGCATAAGGCTCCTGAAGGACCATGGCAATGATCCCGAAGTCGTGAAAAGATTGGTCGCCTGTTATGCCATCGGATGGCGGGTGACAGAAGAGGATCTGGCAAAGTATCCGCATCTTAAAACGGCGCAGGGTGAAACTGATACGGGGGTCATAATCGCTTACGATTGTGAAGCCGAAGACGTCAAAAGTTCCCTGGTCGTGCCGGAAGGAAAGAAGACCAGGTCGATCAATCCTTTGAACTGGAAAACGGATCAGACTCCTGCAGATAAGTCACTTAACAAGGGCTCTCTGATGAATGACGGAAGCGAGAAGGCTAATATGACAGGCTGTTACATTGATCCTGTAAGAGGGACGCTGAAAGTTACTGATGTAACAAAGGACGATTATCCTCCGGGACCTTCGTGCTTTAGTGAGGGTGAGTACCATGTCTATGACTACAAGTTCTTTTTCAGGAATCTTCAGGACAATGTGAAAACCAGGCTAAATGCCTTTAAAGGAAAATAGTATAATTATCTCCGGACGGAGGAACTCATATGTTTGAGAACGAAGGAAAATGGTTCAAAGGGAACCTTCATATGCACACGACCGATTCGGACGGAAGGCTCGATCCGGTTTCAGCCCGCGAGGAATACCGGAAGCGCGGATTTGATTTCATAGCCGTAACCGATCACTGGCGCTTGAGCGGAAATGTCCCCTCCAGGGACGGCGGCATGCTTGAGCTCTCAGGCGTGGAATACGATACCGGAGACATGATCAACACAAAGATCTTCCACATTCTCGGCATCGGCATGGACCGTCCGGCGTTTGATAAGGTTGACCATAACATTCCTCCGCAGGAGATAATCAAGGCAATAAATGCCGCGGGCGGAATCGCGATACTTGCACATCCCGCCTGGTCGATAATGAACCCTGAAGACATTGAGAAATGTGAAGGCATTGCCGGTGCCGAGATCTTCAATACGGTCTCCAGCATGCAGTTCGGCAATGGCAGACGTTCAGATGCGTCTCACTATTTCGACATCTGGGCTGATAACGGACATCTGATAAGGCCGTTCGCATCTGATGACAGCCATATGTACAAGGGAGAGCAGACACAGAATTTCATAATGGTAAAAGCACCGGAGCTTACTCGTGATGCGATAATCACGGCGATACGTAAAGGTGATTTCTATGCAAGCCAGGGTCCTGAGTTCAAGGCGATAAGACGTGCCGGCGATACGATAGCGGTTGAGTGCAGAGGAGCTTCAAAGATCCTGTTCCTTTCTAACTGCGTATGGGATTCACAGAGAGTCCAGGATTGTACGAACGGATTTGCCAGATACACTTTCTCATCAGTTGACAAATATGTCAGGGTCGAGCTCGTCAGTGAAGACGGGAAGATGGCCTGGAGTGCCCCGATAGCCAAGTAAAAACATTAAATGTGAACAAACAAAAGAAAGGGCTGCAAACTGCAGCCCTTCCTTTGTTCAGATGGATCTGATATTTGTCAGATATTAAAGTGCGCCATCGATCTCGCTGTTCAGTATTGAAATCGAAGAATTGTGATTCGTTACTGAAGAAGCTGCAGCCTTAGCCTTGTTGAGGTATTGACCGATTCCGAGTACCAGGACAGCTGCGAGGATAACGATAATTGCGATGACGAGAACCATTTCTACCAATGTGAAACCTTTACGTGTCTTATATAACTTTTTCATACCCTACCTCCTGATGTAGTTATTTACGCTTACGAAATAGTTATAACATATTTTGTTCACAAATGCTTCACAATTTTGAACAATTTTGTATTTTTTATATTTTGCACAATGACAATCTTCTTTAGTTGATTAAAATGCATAAAAACGGGGCTGATACCTTGAAATATCAGCCCCACACAAAGGAAAGATTTTGAATGTTAGGTTGATCTGACACCGAAAAACGTGTCTTGATCGTTTACAGATTGTTAATTTTTGTCTTAGATCACGTCCTTTCTGTTGTTGATATTTAAACTATATCGTTCATAAGTTTTCTGACTTCGTGAATCCGGGGGCAAAAATGTGTGAAAATCTTGGCAGCAGTTTCATTTTATTAATTATTTATTTTTGTTTGATTATCGAATTAAATATGATAGTCTTTTATACATTGAACTTAGGAGAGGTGAACTCATGAAGAAGGTAATCATAGCAGGCGGCGGAATCTCCGGTCTTACTGCAGGCATAGTTTTGCAGAAGTCCGGTTTTGAGACGCACATTTATGAGAAGAATCCGATCGCCGGCGGCGAACTTACGGGCTGGAAGCGCGAAGGTATCTATATTGACAACTGTATCGACTGGCTTACCAACAGTAAGGCTGATGACAGTGAGATGTATGCGCTCTGGAAAGACATCGGAATGCTTGGTGACAATATTAAGATGTGTTCCAAGGACAAGTTCTTCTCATATACCGCAGACGGAAAGACTGTCACTTTCTGGCGTGATCTTGAAAGAACAAGAAAAGAAATGCTCGAGATCTCTCCTGAAGATAAGGAGAATATCGAAAAGTTTATAAATACCGTAAAGATCGGTGAAGTGTTCACTGTTCCGGCAAACAAGCCGATGGATAAGTTCGGTCTTAAAGAACTTAAAAAGTTCATGCCTTTCCTTAAGGGTATGGGTGCGATAAGAAAAGCATATGCCGGCATGAGCCTTCAGGACCTGGCTGATTCTTTCAAGAGCCCGGTCATCGGCAAGGCATTTACCATGATGCATCCTGCCAATACACAGGCATTCTCGTTCATCGTCTCATATGCAACGATCACTTCAGGCAGCGGTGACATTCCTGAGGGCGGATCTCTTGCAGCAGCTATGAGGATCGTTGAAAGATACAAGGAAGTTGGAGGGAAGCTCCACCTTAACAGCCCCATCAAGAAAGTTGTTATCGCAGGCAATCAGGCTTCCGGGATCGTCCTGGAGGACGGAACGGAAGAGAATGCTGATTACGTAATCGTTGCTACCGATGCCAACCATGCGTTCACAAAGCTCCTGCCCGCTGAATACATGCCTAAAAAGATGAAGGCTGTTTTCAATGACAAAGAGCACTATACGACATTCTCTAAATTCCATGCCATTTACCTGATCGACGGCAAGTGCGGAATCCCCGCTGATACTTCTTTCTGGAAATGCGACGGCCCGATGATCGGGCGTACGAAGCTGAACGCATTGGGAACTCTCTGCTACGATTACGATCCTACGACATATCCCACGAAAGATCAGACATTGATCCAGGTCAAGGTTATCCAGTATCTTGAAGACTGCCTTGAGTGGATCGATCTTGCATCAAAGGACAAGGAAGCATACGAAGCAAGACGTAAGGAGTATGCAGACATGCTCATGGCTGAGATCGTCAAGCGTTATCCCGAGGCTGAAGGAAAGATCCGCTTAATTGACACATGGACACCTGCCACATACGCTTCCCGCTGCAATTCATATAACGGCGCATACATGTCATTCGTCGCTGACAAGAATTCCAAGACGATTACCACACCCGGTGTTATCAAGCAGCTGAAGAATGTTTTCCTCGCAGGACAGTGGAACATGGGTTCCGGAGGACTTCCGCCGGCAGCAGTTCAGGGAAAGTTTGCAGCATGGCGCATCTGCAAAAAAGAAGGAGTTACCTGCAAGTAAAGCTTAAAATAATTAACCGGGCTGCATATGCGGCCCGGATTTGTTATTGGTATAATACGTTAATCATGGAAACAGTATTTGAATCGGAACGGATAAGATTTGTCAAAGCTACGCTGGACCTCGTGCCGGACTATCTTGAGATGGTCAACGACATCGAACGTGTGGCTAAGTATATCAGCGACAGACGTGAGCCGTATACTCTTGAGGAAGAAACGGATTACATTAAGGATAAGATCGATAACAACGCGATGATATTCTCGATGATCGAGAAGTCGACCGGCAAGTTCATAGGTAATACCGAGTTCTTTAACTTTAACTATAAAGAAGCTGAATGGGGCATAGTGATCACGGCATCCATGCAGAACAAGGGTTATGGCAAGGAAGCGCTCCTGCGCATGATCGAATACGGTTTTAACGAAGCCGGTCTGGACCGTATCTATCTTGAAGTTTACAGGGACAATGCACGTGCCTGCCACGTTTATGAAGCTTGCGGCTTTACCGAATACAAGCGCACCGAAAAGGATATCTTCATGGATATTCAGAAGGACAGGTGATATATGAAGGCACTGGTCATCAACTGCAGTCCCGTAAGGACCGGCGCAACGGCTGAGATCGTCAAGATCATAAGTTCCGAGTTGGAGTCGCGATACGATACAAAGAGTATCTGCATAGATGATTATTCTTTTGCTTTCTGTAAAGGCTGCAGGGCGTGCCATAAGACTGCTTCGTGCGTCATGAACGATGCTGATGTCATCCGCGGGATAATGAATGAATTTGATATGGCTGACATCATCGTGTCAGTTGCCCCGTCTTATTGGGCTGACATTCCCGGGCAGTTTAAGTCCTTCATCGACAGGGTTACGCCATGGTGTAATACACACGAGCCGCACGCAAAGATCAAAGCAGGGAAGAAGGGCTATGCGGTTGCCTTGAGGACCGGTCCCAACATGCCCGAATGCGAAAGGCTCATAGGCAGCATAGAACATTTTTATGGCCATCTTGAAATTGAATGTGCAGGTCACCTTGGCCTGACTTCAATAGAATTTAAAGAAGATGTTGAGCCGAGAATGCAGGAGATCAAAGACTTCTGCAAGAGCATCTGATCTAAGATGAGACGCAAGGTCACAGCAGAAGAAAGAACCATCCTTCTTGAAAATCCCGAACTGGTCATGTTCGAGCCTTACAGCGCGATGAAGGTTCACCGCGCATCATTGGGCAAGTCTCTCATTATGCCGGCGTTAACCGGAATAGTCTTTTTTCTCTGGGGCTTTCTTTGTCCCGATTTCATTAATGAGCACCCGACAGTTTTCGCGGCAGTGGGATGCATAGCCCTGGTGCTGGCGAGTGGCTTTCTTCCTGTTCTGTACTTTGTTTTAGACGACAGGAACTTCAAAAAAGCCAAGGAGCAGCATTACTCCCAACAACTGAAGATGCTGCTTCCGTTGGATCTTGAGTGTGATGTCGCATTGATCCGGTACGTCGTTTATGAGAAAGCCGAAGGCGGATGGATCTTAGACGGCAAAGAAGAACATTTCGGATACTGCGGCTGTGTAAACTTCTTCAGGTTCGAGCCGCAGACCGAAGTTGCAGTTATCTTTGGCGAAAAGTTCTATGCCTATATAAAACGGGATCCAAAGACTGAAAGCTTTTACTGCTGATCACTTTTCAACATCTTTTTCCTGTAAGGCGAGTTGTCAGATGCGTCAAAGCCTTTGAGCAGGTATTTGTCCGGCATGTATTTATGTACGTCCACGTCAGGCGCATAGTTGCAGAAAACGACCGCACAGTAGGTGATCTTTGTGTTGCCTGAGGCGCCTTCGGGGATCATGGCATAGACGAATCCAAAGTATTCATCGGAATCCATTGCTATGATGTCATAACCGTCAGGTTCGTCCGTCACCGTGTAGATGCCTTTATAATCGTCAACGCCGATTGCTTTGAGCCTTTTGATCTCATCATCGTATTTTTCGCCGTGATCCAGGGTCATGTAACAAATGTATTGGGAGTCCCAGGGGTTGTAATACATTATCTGGAATTCGGTCGCGGGCACTTCGATCTTCTGCGGGAAAACGTCGAACATCGGCCTGGTGCCCATCGAGTATTCATTTGAAACCCCCGCCGGCTTGACGTTGTGGATATATGTGTTGTAATCGGCCGTGTCATGGGTGACCTTGATGGGCGACAGCAAGAACGAGGCGCTGAAAAGCGTCACTATCAGGCCGCCCATAATGAGATAGTGTGTGCCTGCCGCCATGGCGACTATCGTGATTATCTTGACCGCTTTTACCGCTTTTCTGTGCTTGGAGATCCTCTGCAGAAGTCCCGTTACGTAAAGCGATGTCACGCACATCACGATGAAGACCGCAAATGTCGCGAACATCGCGCCCGAGCGCCTCAAGTCAGGTTCATACGATAATCCCTGGAGTACCATTGCAAGGAGTGATAAGAACACTCCTGCAATGCTCGCCACCTGTATGAATCTTAAAAGATTGCTCTTTTCGTTGCCTGCATAGACCGCCATCTTACCGGCGACCTCTCTTGTTTCGTTATCCATCATCTCGCTTTTCCTTTCTCCGTCTATGATCTCTCTTACGTCGACATCATAGAAATCGGCTATCTCGACCAGTAATGAGATATCAGGAAGATTGCTTCCGGTCTCCCAGCGCGAAACAGACCTGTTGGTCACATTAAAGTGCTTTGCCAGCTGTTCCTGGGTAAGTCCTTTCTCATTACGAAGAGTCTTTAAAAATAGTCCTGTCTTTTTCTGATCCAAGGGTGCGCCTCCTTTCGAACGGTTTAAGGATAAGATGTCCTTCGGGGAAATAACACGACACAAAGCGAGAATTGCCT
>SVJC01000182.1 GCA_015069215.1 Oscillospiraceae bacterium | reverse complement strand
AGCACTCTAAAGAAAGTGCGTAATTGTGATCTTTCAAGCCGGGCGGCAATTCCGTTCTTTAGAAACGAATGGTTATCAGTCAATTTCTAGGAAAGAGCCGTTTATCAGGACAGATCCCGATACCTTCAGTCAGCCTTCTTTTTAACTCTCATGCATCTGACTGCATTCAGGATCGCGATGACCAAAACTCCGACATCACCAAATACCGCAAGCCACATATTTGCGATACCAAGAGCACCCAGGACCAGGATCAGAACCTTGACCGCAAGCGCGAAAACGATGTTCTCCCATACAATGCGCATGGTCTTTCTTGATATCTTTATCGCTTCTGCGATCTTCGAGGGCTGGTCATCCATAAGGACGACATCAGCTGATTCGATAGCTGCATCAGAACCCATAGCTCCCATTGCGATACCGACATCAGCACGCATGAGCACGGGCGCATCGTTTATGCCGTCACCGACAAAAACAAGCTTGGCACCGCTCTTCTCAAGCAGTTCTTCAACTTTGGCTACCTTATCTGCAGGTAGGAGTTCAGCGTGATGGCCCGTAAGACCGATCTTTTCAGCTACGCTCTGTGCGACCTTCGCCTTATCGCCTGTCAGCATTATCAGTTCCTTAACGCCGAGAGTCTTAAGTTCTTTAATAGCCGAAGCGGAATCTTCCTTTATCTCATCGTTGATAACGATATGTCCGAGGTATTCCGGACCTTGGGCCGTATCACACGCAATATGGATGATCGTCCCGGTCAGATGGCAGTCATGCCACTTGGCACCGCAAAGGTCCATAAGCTGGCCGTTTCCAACATAGTATGTGTGACCGTCAACGACTGCCTTTACACCTTTTCCGGCTATCTCTTCAACGTCAGAGATCCTGCTCTTATCGATATGATCTTCATGAGCCCTTACGATCGACTGTGCAACAGGATGGCTCGAAAAGCTCTCGCATGCGGCAGCTATATCAAGAAGTTCAGGCTTATCAATGTTGCTCGCATGAATGTCTTCAACCGCGAACACGCCTTTGGTAAGCGTTCCCGTCTTATCAAACACGACCGTATCGATCTTGGACAGGACCTCCATATATCCTGCACCCTTGATAAGGATGCCGCGCTTCGAAGCGGCGCCGACACCGCCGAAGAAAGACAGGGGCACAGACACGACCAGTGCACAAGGACACGAGACTACAAGGAATACGCACGCCCTGATAAGCCAAACTTTCCAGACTGCCCAGCTTCCGGCTCCGGTGAAGAGCGGCGGAACTACTGCGAGAAGCACTGCGGCGATAACGACTGCAGGGGTGTACCATCTTGCAAATTTCGTAATGAAGTTTTCTACTTTTGCCTTCTTGTCCGATGCGTTTTCGACAAGTTCCAATATCTTGGAAACCGTGCTCTGACCGAACGAAGAAGTAGTCTTTACCTTGATCACGCCGGTAAGATTCAAAGTACCAGAGATTACGGTATCACTCATCCCGAGATCAACAGGCGCAGATTCTCCCGTGAGAGCAGCCGTGTTTACGGAGCTCGATCCTTCGGTGATGACGCCGTCAAGCGGGATCTTCTCACCCGGACGTATGATTATCGTCTCTCCTACTTCTACTTCATCAGGAGAAACTCTCTCTTCTTTACCGTCCCTTATCACGACCGCATAATCAGGCCTGATGTCCATGAGCTTCGCGATCGATTTTCTCGATCTTCCGACTGCAATGCTCTGGAATAGTTCTCCTACCTGATAGAAAAGCATTACTGCGGAAGCCTCCGGATATTCACCGGTGGCAAAAGCACCGACAGTCGCGATCATCATGAGGAATTTCTCATCAAAGATACGTCCGTGTATGATGTTGACCGCTGCAGACCTTAATACATCATAACCTGCGATAACATAAGGAATTACAAAAATAATGAGCTCAACCCACCAAGGCATTTCGAGGAGATGCTCCAAAGGCAGAAACACCGCCAAAAGTGCTGCCGAAATGATTATCCGGATCAGCATTTTCTTTTGCTTTTTGGTGAGTTTGTATTTCATATCAGAGAACCACCGTGCAGTCAGGCTCTACCTTTGCGATTGCCTTTACGGCCTGCTTAAGGATCTTGTCGAATTCAGCGTCGTCAGCTTCAAGGATCATCTTCTGAGTCATGAAGTTGACAGAGCAGGAAATTACACCTGGGATCTTTTCGATCGCTTCCTGCATCTTCATGGCGCAGTTTGCGCAATCAAGATCTTCAAGTTCAAATGTTTTTTTCATATGTGAAACCTCCAAATTGTTATTCAATGATGTGTTCGAATCCGGCAGCGATAATCGATTTGACATGCTCATCGGAAAGATGGTAAAAGATCTCCTTGCCCTGCCTTCTGGTGGCTACAAGGTTTGCAGCCTTCAAAGTCTTCAGCTGGTGTGAGATTGCCGGCTGGGTCATGTTGAGCAGTTCAGATATCGCCGAAACGCTCATCTCGCCTTCATAAAGAGCAAACATGATCCTGATCCTTGTGGTATCACCGAATATCTTGAAAAGATCTCCAAGATCCTGGAGCAATTCTTCGGGCGGCAGTTCACGGTTCTTGCTGTTCTGCTTTTCATTCAGATCTTGCGGCATTTTGTTCTCCTTTCATATGAACGATTATTCATATGTTCATTTGTTCGAATTGTACTCCTTCTATCTGTTACTGTCAATAAGTAACCTATCAAATTGGTGTAATACCGCGATTTGATACGTTTGAACAGTTTTGTGTCTCCCCGGATATTCCGGTTCATACAAGTGGACAATGTCAGATGATATTGATTTTTACAAAAAAAAATCTTAAGATTTTAGCAATTATAAAGGAAAGGATGGATTAAGATTATGCCAGATTTATCACAGTATGCACTTCCGATCGGAATCGGAATCGCGATCCTGATCTTTGTGATCGTCATCGTACTTTCAGGTTACGTTAAGGCACCGCCGGATGTAGCATTCATCATCTCAGGACCGAGGAAGAAAAAGAAGATCCTCATCGGCCGCGCAGGAGTAAGGATTCCCTTCATCGAAAGAAAGGATATCCTCCTTCTCAAGCAGATCAGCATCGATATCAAGACAAACGGCTTCGTACCTACAAATGACTTCATCGGTGTCGACATCGACGCAGTCGCAAAGGTACGTGTAAAGACCGATCCGGAAGGCATCGAGCTCGCAATGAAGAACTTCCTCAACATGAACGAGGAAAGGATCTGCGCAGCACTCACCGATTCCCTTCAGGGTAACATGCGTGAGATCATCGGTACCGTTGGTTTGAGAGAACTCAACACCGACCGTAAGAAGTTCGGTGACGAGATGCAGAACAAGGCTCAGACCGACATGAACGCACTCGGTATCGAGATCATCTCCTGCAACATCCAGAGGATCGATGACGAGAATGGC
>SVJC01000181.1 GCA_015069215.1 Oscillospiraceae bacterium | reverse complement strand
TCCTGTCGCTGTAGTCCTTGTAACCGAGCTTGCCCGCGTTGATCCTGTAGTCTCTCAGGAAATCGAGAGGCATACCGAAGCAGAAACCGACGGGAAGCGCCAGAACTGCGGTAACGTAAGGAATGTTGATGATGCCCGCTACAAGAGCAAGGAAATATCCGAGACCGGTAACCGTGACAAGCGCGATCTTGGTGGTAAGTTTTGACTTGAGCTCAACCCTTATCGATGAGAATCCGAAGAAACCGAACAGGTACAAGAGCAATGATGCGGCGATGAGCGCCTGCACCACCATCATGGGCATGTCTTTCAGCGAATCCTTGAAATAGTCCGCAAATGAGATCGGCATCATGACAGAGCCGAAAGCCGCAAAGAACGAAAGGAACCTGTTCGCGTTCTCTCCGTACATTACGAGCACGGGAGTATTTCCGGAGATCCCGTGAGACATCGTCGAGATGATGAGGTTAAGCTCGAAGATCGCAATGCCCATCGAGATCGCGATCGAGAAAATCGTGAATATCCAGGAAAGGCTCATTCCGTTAACGGTAGCATCGAAATCAGTCTTGGGCATCATGATCTCCAGGATTCCCGAAACGGTATTCTCCGAAGAGATTATCGGTGCAATGGCGCATACGTAAGTCTTTCTCGCTTCGTTCCTCGTGGTGAACGCCGTCTCCTGAAGCTGGAAGCAGTTGATGTACTGGTCGCCAACGCCCGTAAGATAATACTGTTCATTTGAAGTTGAAGCTGCCGTTGAAGAATAGAGTCTGAGGAATGAATCACCGGCCATCGTATAAACGGATGTCATATACTGCTTGTCCTTAGCATAAGGATAGATCGGGAACATATATGACATGTTTTCGGAGACCTGCGTATAGCTGAGTGCCGCAGCTGAAGATACCGCACACTTCTGCATCGCATCGGCACGCTCACTCTTGAGAGCCGTGACATAGACCGATGAAAGCTGGCCGGACATTACGAGGAGGACGACCAGGATGATGGCAAAGCAGTAACCGATGGCTGAAGATATGATCCTCTTGTCACGTGCCTTTGCGGACTCCGTAACCTGAGCTCCCGCATTTCCCTGCTTGCTTCTGAACATCTTGATAAGAAGTTCCTGAAGGATGAATACAACAACGCCGAAGATGACCGCGATGATGACTGCAGTAAGGATCCTTCCCTCGAGCTTGTTTCCGAGTTCATAAAGGCCGTCGAACGTGCACTTGTATTCAAATACGCCTACGCACATTCCGGTGCTGTTCGTGATCGGAACTATGACACTCTCATAATTCTGTCCGGTAACTGTAGTAGGTTCGTATGTGCCGTTGAGCCATGTGGAAATGTCACGGTTCGCAACGGCGAATTCGGATGTGTCACCTACGCCTTCACTGACGAGAAGCGAGAGCTGACCGTCCTTATATGCGAAAAGGCCGTAACCTTCAGCTGAAAGGTTCTCGACCGTCGTATCTGCAAGCATAAGGCTTAAGAGCGAACCGTACTTAAGAGGTGAATTCACGGTGGGCGAATTAAAATCGTCACCGTCTATGCATGTTCTGGCAATATCACATACCTGATTGACTTTTTTGTCAGAGATACTCTTGAACTCACCTTCAAACTGAAGTCTCATGTGGTGGACCGCGAAAGAAACAGCCGCGATCGACACAATGAACGACACGATCGTCAGTATAACGATGCGTACAAGACGGTCAACTACGTTGCCCTTATCCTGCGCGCTATCAGTCTTTAAATTTGCCATAAAGTCATTCTCCTCAGAGTAGTCAGAAAAACTCAATTTATAATTATACAATAATTATAAGAAAAATAAAAAAGGCAACTGCGATCAGCAATTGCCCTAATGGTTGCGGAGGTGGGACTCGAACCACACGACCTCCGGGTTATGAGCCCGACAAGCTACCAACTGCTCTACTCCGCGATATCAGATTGTTTGCATTCTCCGGAATATGGTGCTCGTGACCGGACTTGAACCGGTACGGATTTTACTCCGACGGATTTTAAGTCCGTTGCGTCTGCCAATTCCGCCACACGAGCCTATCCGTAAATGCCACAAGATATTAACACCCGACTCTTTCAATGTCAAGGCAAAGACTTTTGAGATAACGGCAAGATTCGGGAAAATGTCATTTAAACTTAATCATAAGGTCTTGTTATAATAATTGAACGAAATCTATTTATCGATAGAATTAAGTTATATTTAAAAATCTGTGAGGACAAAATTATGCCACTAGATCCAGATGAATTGAACAACAAAAACAAAGGAAACGGCAAGAACAAGCCGTTAAACGACAAGGACGATTTTGTCGGTTCTTCGTTCGCGGTTCAGTTCAAACCCGGCGATACCGCCAACTCGGTTTCCGACAAGCTTAAAGAAGGCAATCAGCCTCATGACGATTTCGATGCTTTCAAAGATGAATTTGATGATTTCGTTTTCGATGAGTCAATCACTGCTTTCAAGCCTGCGGACAACGCTGAGTCAATGAAATCAGCATTCACCCCTAAGGGCGGCGCACAGCCTGAAGCAAGACCTGCTCATGTTAATCCGGCTGTCAGACCTGCACAGGCCTCTGCTCCCGCGCCAGCACCCGAGAAGAAACAGAATTCCGGTATACCCGCTTTCCCCAAGAACGGCGGAACATTCGACAGAAAGCCTTCCGATGACGTTTCTAAGGGGCCCGACAAGTCCAACACTCCTGTTTTCGGAAGTGACGACAAGGGCAAGGTCAAGCCCGTCAGCCCTGCACAGAAAAAGGACGAGAAGCTCTTTACTTCAGGCAACAACCTGGATTATGCAACATCCGAGCACGACAAGGACAAGAGTCCTTTTGCAAACGCAAAGCGTCCCGACATGCCTACACCTGATGAAGTAGACGTTCCGAGAGCCGAAAAGAAGCCCGAGGTCAAGACCTACGGTACAGTTTCTTCCGGTGTAAACGCTTTCGGTTCCGCAAAGAACCAGGACAAGCACGATAAGGCAAAGGAAGAGGGCGCTGCTTCTTCACCCTTTGTCATCAGGCCTACTCCCTCACCTAAGCCTGCAGCACCTAAGGCACCGGAAGCAAAGGCTCCCGAGGCAAACGCTCACGAAGCAAAGGCTCATCAAGCTCCAAAGGCACCTAAAGCAGAAGCACCCAAAGCAGAACCTGCCAAGTCAGCTCCTGCCGCACACGTTCCCCCTGCTGCTGCAAAGCAGGCTCAAAACGATAAGTCAAAGGCTCCCGCCGGCGCACCTGCAGCACATACTCCGCCTGCAGCAGCCAAAGCGGCACCCGAAGCACATACACCGCCTGTAGCGTCAAAGTCAGCACCTGAAGCACACAAACCGCCTAAGGCGCCTCAGGCTGAAGCTTCTGCACCTGACAATAACAAACCCGTAGGTCAGCGTCCCGGCGAGGCAGCAAAACAGAAAGCTCCCACTCTTTCAAGACCCGCTCCTACCGGCGCGGCTATCGATTCGATCAGACCGGAA
>SVJC01000180.1 GCA_015069215.1 Oscillospiraceae bacterium | reverse complement strand
GATAACGGAAACGGCTCCGCTTGGATCAATGCTGTATTTTAGGATGATTAACATTATCTTTGTTCTTCCTTTCTTTCAAGAAAATCATCCGCACAAGGGCGGATGATACAAACTTTACGATAACTTTGTGATTACGATCGGTGATCTAAACCTTCCGTTTTTGTACGGCTTCCTAAACTGGATCAGGATGCGAAACACATCTCTGATAATTACCAGAATGATCAGAAACGATCTGACAAATACCAGACAGGCTCCATATGAAACCGCTGTAATCACTGCACACATCTCAAACGGCAACATGTACCAGAACGTAAAATAGATTGCGATCTGGACCATGAATGACGTAATCATCCAGAAAACCAGATTTGTTAACAGGAAGTTCAAGACTTTCCTGATATCTATACTATTATTCATATAATTATCCTTTACTTTTAGCTTTTTACATATCTTTTTACCAGCCTGATAAGCTGAAGTTCGAGCTCTTTTCCCTCGCGGCAATCAAATGAATACTGTTCGCCGTAAAGACGGCTTACAAGCTCCCAGTCGTCAACCACCGCGCCAAAGACATTGATGCCTTTCCTGCGATAGAACTGGGCAGCCATTGCTGTATCTTCGTCGTCGTCATAGGAATAGAACGATCCGCCGCAAGGCTGACCGTCCGAAATTACGATCATGACCTTCTGCTCTTCAGGACGTTTCAGTAGCTTTTCACCAACATAGGTAATGGCAGCGCCGTCGATATTTCCGCTCATTCCGCAAATGTCCGCAAGCCTGTACTGATCCTTGCCGTCGTTGGTATCAAAATCAACGAAGTTTCTGATCAGCACGTTGTCATAACCTGTAGTCGTGTGACCGCAAATCATAAACGGAACATTGAGGGCTCGAAGAGTATCTTCCAAAAGGATCGTTGCCCTTCTTGCTTTGACGGCTTTCTCACCGTACATGGATCCTGATTCGTCTACGAGGATGCCGAAGCATACCCGCAGTTTTCCATCAGGAGCACATATGCGGCTGAAGTACTTGCCGTCATTATGAACGACATCTCTTGCGTTGAACCTCTGCCCCATCAGATAGCCGGAATCACTGGATTCCTGCTCTTTGTCTTTCAGAAGATTGGAGAGCTTCTTGGCTAAGTGCTTGGACGTTGTAGAAACTTCAGAATAGACCTCGTTATAAACACTTCTTTCATGGATTCCCACTTCCACGCGGTTGGTTACATAGCCACCGAATTGTCCTCCTGCACCTCTTCCCTGTTCGCAGTCGGCCTTTATTGCTTCGGCTTCCTTCTGCAGTTCAGTCGAGTGATTGGCTTCGTCCTGAGCTTCAAATTGCCTTTGAGCCATGTCTTTGATGGCCTGCTCAAACTTGTGCTGCACCGCAGCATCGGATTCGGATTTTTCTTTAGCTTCCTTCTTGGCTGCTTCAGCAGAATCCCTGTCCGGGTTATCTGCGTTGACGGGTCTTGTTGTACCCTGAGGTACAGCAGAAATACCCGCCTTTTGAGACATTGAGGAAGACATGGAAGTCTGCTTGTCTGCCTCCTGTACAGAATAGTCTGAACTGCCGCATGACTTTCCTTCACCCTCTTCGTCTTCGTCATCGGTAAACTCCGGAAGAAGCGGCTTCACCTTGACAAGAATGCGGTTGAGCATCTCACAGCGGGCTCTGCCGTCGGCTTCCCATTTGAGCGCATCGATTTCTTCTTCGCATATATCAAAATACATGTTCAGAAGATCTCTTACCTCCTTCTGATCTTTGCTTAAAACATCGGCAGTCTTTACCGGATAGCCGGTTCGTTTTGCCAGCAGGATCTGAGAAAAGGCAATCAGGGGTGAGATGCGGCCCTGCAGCACTGCATCATAGACCTGAGTGTCGACCGGTCCCTGACGATAAAGCTCCTCTCTGGATTTAGCCAAACCCAGAGTGGCAACGCCGTCAAAGTGATCAAACAGCTGATTCTCTATATACACATCCTCCATCACGTTCTGAATGTTTTTCATTTCGCAGATAAGCATCTTCCGGTAATTCGGATGCGTATTAAGATAATCAGCAATCTCATCGACATCGATTCCCTCGACTTCCGGTTTTGCTGGATAGAAAGTGAATTTCCGGTCCAGCCATCCGTCCATCAGATTCATGAATTCGATGAAATCAGTAAACAGGACATGGCCGCATTCATGGATCACGTGACCTATGCAATTTACATACTTTTCCCAATTAGTGTCACGCTCTCTGATTAGGGGACCCAAGGTATTGATTATTACTTTTGTACCTTCGGTACAGGCAGTAAATGTGTCGTTCTCGTCACAGAAAGCATTGACCTTTGGAATACGTTTTAAAGCTTCACAGGCCGCCGTTACTACAGCCTGTAAGATGTCGCCAAAATAAGGCGATGAAAAGATATCCTTGGTATCGTAAGAAGAGGAGATCTTTTCGATCTCTCTTCTTATTTCACTTCTACTTAACTTCATTATTTGTTCTCCTAAAACACGAGGTCTTCGCCCAGGGAACCGTTCTTCTTTACAAAGAAGTTCTCCAGGGCTCCGACAACTTCTGCAAGCACTTCGTCATCTTCGGTTGCCGAAGGAACGATAGTATGCATCGCGGCACGGTATGGATCGTTAAGGATCTTTGTGCCCTGAGCCCAGGCAACGATCTCACGAACCCCGCAGGATCCATCATTCGTACCGGTCTCATTGAGCACCTTGCGAATACCACGCATTGCCTGAATCATTCTCTTGATCACGTCGACGTCATCGTATCCCGAATCGAGCTTCACCATTTCTATCAGCGATGTATCTTCAGGCAGATTGAGTCTGCCTTTTAGCGCACATCTTGATTTGACAGCCTGGTTGATCTTGCGGGTTCCCTCATACTCAACATTTGCCGTCATGATGACGATGCAGTCCGGATGACGCTTAACAACTTCCCCATCAGGAAGCTGGATCGTGGCCAGATCATCAAGTGCAGCGTTTATACCGGATAAGACACCCGGCTTGTTTGCTACATTGACTTCCTGGATCTCACACACCCAGCCGTATCTGAAGGCCTGTACAAGCGGCGATTCGACCTTGATGAAGCCGTTTGACCTGTTTAGCAAGTCGTAATAGCTGTTCTGGATCGCTTTTGCGCAATCCTCCTCGGTCGCTTCGGCCCTGACCTGGCCTGTGATCTGATAATAAGAAGCCACCGGATCCAGAGTGATGTCAGTTGCGCTCGGGAGCGAGGCTGTAAGCTCCTCCAGTTCCTTGCTGTCACCTTTTGTAGCCGGCAGAATATTCACATACAGATCAGACAGAATAGTGTCCGGATTGATCGTGATGAAGGTATACGGCAGATGAAACAGCTGTGCCATTAAGGCGGAAGCTGTAGATTTGCCGGACCCTGTTTCGCCGGTTAGAAGAATGTTTCTGTAAGGTCTTGGAAGTTCTGTGCTTGCCTTGATCATTTCCGCTTTTGTCAGGATCTGACGCGGCGGAATCATGCCGTCCTTGTGAGG
>SVJC01000179.1 GCA_015069215.1 Oscillospiraceae bacterium | reverse complement strand
TGCGGCAAATGCACTTTCAATCGGTTCGGTTTGGATTAATCAGCTTAAAGGAATATGTGATGTTCCCGCTATTCGTGCGGTGCTTGATGAGCTTTCCGTTCCGTCGGACCACCTTGTTTACGGCATGGCAGCTCTTGGATATGCTGCGCACCCTCCCAAGGAGCTTGAAAGAAACGGCGCGAAGATCTTCTACGGCGAGCATGAATCCGCAAGCCCGGTC
This sequence comes from Oscillospiraceae bacterium, assembly GCA_015069215.1. Classification (GTDB taxonomy): domain Bacteria; phylum Bacillota; class Clostridia; order Saccharofermentanales; family Saccharofermentanaceae; genus Saccharofermentans. Next base: position 3,312 of record SVJC01000179.1, on the reverse strand, counting down.
CCTGAGAGCGCCAGGCAGATCGCTGATAAGGTCATGCAGATAATCAGGGAAGAGAACTGCGGCAAGGTCAATATCATCGCGCATTCCAAGGGCGGACTCGACACGAGATACGCCGTAAGCATGCTGGGGATCGCTCCGTATGTTGCTTCCATCACTACGGTTAACACGCCTCACAGAGGATGTGAATTTGCTGACTACCTGCTCGGCAAGGCTCCGCAGAAGCTGAGGGACAGCGTTGCAGCGGGATATAATGCGGCTCTGCGCAAGATAGGGGATTTTCATCCTGACTTCATTTCGGCAGTAACGGATCTCACCGCTTCAAAGTGCAACGAGCTGAATGCCGTTATGAGCGGCTTTGACATGAGAGCTCACGGCATTTACACGCAGAGCATCGGTTCAGTTCTGTACCGTTCACAGGGCGGAAGGTTTCCCCTTAACATGAGCTATATGCTGGTCAAGGCTTTTGACGGCAAGAACGACGGCCTTGTCGGCGAGAAATCTTTTCAATGGGGAGAGAAGTTCACCTTCATCGAGCCCGATAACAAGAGGGGCGTGTCTCACGGCGACATAATAGATCTCAACCGCGAAAACATCCCGGGATTCGATGTCAGGGAGTTCTTTGTAGAGATCGTGTCCGACCTTAAGAACAGAGGCCTTTGATCACTTTAGTCCTGATCGCTGCAACATTTTCTTATTCTCATTTGTTTTAATGTCAGAAACACTTTGGAGGGTACGGAAATGAAAAAGTTATTCAGTATGATTCTTGTCCTGATAATGGCAATGGGAATGGCAGGATGCGGCCAAAACGGCAGCACCGACATCAGCGAACTCAAGAAGAAAGACGGCGTTATGCTTGAGATCATCGGCACGCCTCAGGAAGCCATGACTGATGAAGATTTCCATAAATACACCACTGTCAGGAAGGTTACTTATTCAGGTTTTGCCTATAATCCGAATCCGGTCAACAAGGAAGGCGTAGGGATCTCTGATGAGGATTACCTTTTTATCTATAAGTTCTGCAAAAACACATTGAAAAACAATACTTTCAAGGATTACAGAGAAGATGTCTGCGACGGCACGACATATGCCTTTGTTTTCTACGATGAAAACGGTGAAAGACACGTTCTTTACAACGGTTACTGCTACGATAACAAAGAACTCGGAGAAATCAGCAGAAGAATTTCAAAATATGCGTTGGAATGAGTAACTTCTGATAAAATATGCGCATGAGCATACTTATCAAAGACACTACAAAAGAAGAACGTGAGAAGATCGTCGCCGAGTCCATCGGATACATCGGAGGTTCGTGCGACGGCTGCATGGCAGGCCTTGCCGAGATGTACCAGGACTATATCGACGGCAAAAAAGAGATCCGCGAGATCAACATGGAGTTCAAAGCCCGCTACGAATCAGGTTCGGACGGTCCTGAAAGAAGCGGGTGCGCCAATGGCTAATATCACCGATTACGTCCGCTGGTACAAAGACTTCGATTTTGAAGCCAGGCCTTTCGGCAAGGTGGATAACATCGTGCTGTGCCAGCTTGCCTATCTTGATCTGAAACCCATCCTGGGCGAGGACTATACGGAAAATTCCGAAAGACAAGCTCCTACTCTGGCTGACTGCATAATGCTTCTCAAGAAGATGGGGATCCCCATAAGGAAGCAGGCTCCGGATGACAGCGAACGCTTTGACGCGCTAGTCCGTGCATGCGTGGCTTCGAAAAGATTCGGAACGCTGAAGATCACGCGTTTCAAGGACGTCTACAGCGATAACTCATCCATCCAGTACTGCACGACCACATTCGGTCCTTTGGATGAAGAGGGCGCGTCATACGTGGCTTTCAGGGGTACTGACAGCACGATAGCAGGCTGGAAGGAGGATTTCATGTTCTCCTTCATGCTGACTGAATCGCAGAAGATGGCGGCAGATCATATCGCATCTGAGATAGACCGCTGCGGAAAGATCGTGACGGGAGGCCATTCCAAGGGCGGACACCTCGCCATGTACGGAGCCGCCTGCCTTGACGATGAAAGATTCAAAAACCTTATCCATGTGTTTACCAATGACGGACCGGGCTTTTGCGAGGACATACTTTCCAAGGACATGCTCGCCAAGATCGACCCGATAACATCGAGGATAATCCCGCAGTTTTCCATTGTCGGATGCATGTTTGAGCCGCATCTGACCGATCTTACCGTGGTCAAGAGCGACGCGGTAATGATCGAACAGCATGAGCTCTGTTCATGGCAGATCGATCACGGCGATCTTGATAACGCGTTCAAAAAGGATCCTTTGGCTGAGCAGGTAAATGAAGGTATCGCCGGATGGCTGGAGTCCATTGGCCTTGAAGAGAGAAAGAGATTCGTGGATGCCCTTTTCGATTCGATGAGTGAGGGCGGAACAATGACTCTGCAGCAGTTTTCCGAGCTCGGCAGCGTAGGCTGGGAAAGGGTCTTGAGCGGCGTTTTCGTTAACGATGCCGTTGCCAGGGACACCATCGCGTCACTGCCTGATCAGATCCTTTTCGAGGGCGCGGGCAAGAAACTGAGAAAATGGAAGCTTTATAAGCAATACATGTCATCAGAGCTCGCAAAAGGCTTGATGACGATCATCATCGGCATCGCGATGTGCCTTATCCCGGAAGGCTTCATTTTCTACGTGGTCGGCGCGGCACTTGTACTCATAACGGCATTCTTTATCTTTGCCACCATCAGAAGGCTGGTGAAGGATAACTGGAACCTCAACAAACACATCGTTTATGCGATCCTGACGATATTGCTGACCGCTGTCACATTGATCGCGTTCGTCAAGGAAGGAGCGCTCTTCGTAATGGCGAGCGCCATCTTCGGAACGGTCCTTCTTGCTGAAGCTTATAACTGCGTAAACCGTGCGAAAAAGGCCGACTGGAGGCCACGTGAGATCTTCCTGATAATAATGTCGGTCCTTTGGGCTGCTTGCGGAATATTCATTCTTTTCGCGCCGCAGAACACGCTTTTGTTCTACATGCTGGTGGTCGGAAGAGTCGCAGCTTTAGACGGCGCAGTCAGATCTTTGCTTGCTTTTCACAAGAAACCAAAGCGCACCGACAAAGCCAAATGACTTTTGCCTTATGATATAATGGACACAGAATTCCACGAGGAGGTGTGCTTACTATGGCAGATGATGTGAACATTGAAATGAAGGAAGCTGAAGAGAAACTCAAGGCCGCTGAAGCTGCTGCCGAGGAAGCAAGGAAAGAGGCCGAGAGAATAGCCAAGAAGGCTGAAGAGGCCAAAAAGGCCGCTGAGAAGCAGGCTGAAGAAGCAAAGAAAG
>SVJC01000017.1 GCA_015069215.1 Oscillospiraceae bacterium | reverse complement strand
AGCGGGAGCCTCACGCAGCCTATGCTCCACCTCGGACCATTCCAGACCCGGATGAAGATTCCTGTGTTCTAAAAACCTCGTTTTCAGTATTTCCAACATCATGCTCACCTCTATAAATCCCGATTTATCTTAGCCGGGTATTACCTGATTCGAACGTAACCGGTGTTCTTTCCGGATCCTTCACGCCTCAGCTCTCCATTTTTGACCAAAGCACGCAATGATCCTTCAATGGAACTGATACTCAGTGACGGGCAGAGCTCTCGAATGTCCTGTTTTGTGAATCTGCCGATTTTGGTTAATGTTGCAAGTCTTACTGTCTCAAGTGCAGGCCGTTTTTCCTCGACAAGAGAGAAACGCTCGTCAAAATCTTTGTATGCTGCAAGTATGGTTCCAAGCAAATACTTTATAAACGGAACCGGATCATCTTTTTCCTCATGCCAGCCATCCTGTGATGCCTGCAGAGCCTCATAATAAAGATCTTTGTTGTCAGCGATTTTTGCCTCGAGTGAAATATACTTTCCGACATAAAACCCGCTTCTATACAGGAGCAATGTCGTAAGCAGCCTGCTCATACGGCCGTTACCATCATTAAAGGGATGGATACACAGAAAGTCATGTATAAAAACAGGAATTGCTATAAGCGGTTCAATCTCCATATTGCCTATAACAAGATTGTACTCATCACAGATTGCATCAAGAGCCTGCGGTGTCTCATAAGGAGAAAGCGGGGTAAACAGGATCTTTCTGTGCCCGTCAGGGAATGTGGCACTGATATAGTTCTGAACGTTTTTTGTCCTTCCTGCAAGCGGATTGCTCATATGACTGTATAAAACCTTATGCAGCTGAAGAATGAAATTCTGCGTGATTGGAATGACATCGAAGCTCTCATGTATTATCGCAAGAACATCTCTGTATCCTGCAATCTCCTGTTCATTGCGGTTTTTGGGTGTAGTTTTCTCTGCTACAAGCTGCTTGAGTCTGGTGCTTGTAGTGACAATTCCTTCAATAGCATTAGAAGCTTCAGTACTTTGTATCTTCGCAATCTCAACGAGCTTTTCAAGTTCATCCGGTCTTTGCTTCAGATACATCTCCTGTTTCCCGGCTTCTTTGTATATGGCAGCAATGAGACCCAATATTTCAGAGTCCCATTTCCGTTCCCGTATCGATGAGTAATTGAAGTTTCTCATTCCCTTAACCCCCATGTTATTCCCTTAAATATTAGCATATTTTAAGGGAATAACAACATGTTTAGGGGAATCCTGCCCTTTTACTGATAGTACGGGCTGTACACTTTCACCCATTTATTTACATCATCGAAAATGCTCATGGTCAGTTTAGCTGCCTGTCTATTATCAGTTCTATTGATTGAGTAAGCCTTCGATTCTTCTTTTCTGATAAAAGGCGAAGCCATCCTCAATCTTTATGATACGGTATCCTAATCTTTTGTAAAAAGCATTTGTCCGCTCATTCCAACAAGGTGTATCCAGATTAAGCTCCGTAGCACAAGAGAAATAATTTTCTATGCATTCCATCAAACGAATTCCGTACCCTTTTCTATGATAGACGCTATCAATAAAAATCCTGCCAATGTATAAACTTTTCTGTGTTTCATCCGGGAACAAGATGGCTGCTCCTACCAAATCTTTTTCTATCATTGCTTGATACAAATGCCCATCCCGGGCCATTTGTTTATGCCATTCAATCGAATCAAATCCAGGCGGACAATCACCTTTTGTTCCCCCAACATTTACATCTGTTTCAAAAGCTCTGATAGACATATCTACGATTTTTTCTATCTGATCTGCTTCTGCTTTAACAATATACATCCCGCTTCTCATAATTGTCTTACACATTCCGATTGGTCTTAATCTATTATCCTGATGCTTTACAACCCTTTAGAATAGTACTGACGGTTATCAGTTCTTTCCCGTAAATATCTTATGTTCTTTTGCCTTCTCGATAAAATCAGCCAGACGGCCGTCTTTAACCACCACGTCATCAAGCCCCGGATACATGGCAGATACCTCTTCAACAGTTGTATTCAGCCAAAAATCCGAAGGGATCTCGTTATAAAAGACGCCTCCGAAAGTATTGCCTGCAGATGATCCCGGCGAATCGACATCCGACCTGATCTGAACACTTCCGTCACGGTTAAACTGAACAGTAAGAAGAGTGATCTCCTGAACTTTCGCGAAAACATGCCTTGCAAAGATAAAGTCAGCCGGTCTGAAATTAAGGCCCATCTCTGCTGCGAATCTTTCAGCGAAGGAATCAAGAGAGCCCCTTATCAGAGTGTTGTTTTCTTTAAGGATCCGCTCAAGCTTGTCCGTCATCTTTATCTCTGTTATGGAATCAGGAAGGATCAGTTCCTTAAGATTTTCGAGCCTTTCAAGAAAAGCGGTCTCAACCTCGGTAAAGCCGTAATCAAAGCCGCTTTTGAGCGTATCCTCAATAACCAGAGACAGATCATGCGGCTCTCCCCCGCACTCTTCTTTGTATCTTTCAAAAGCCCTGTTAACATCAAGATCAAAAGCTTCATTGCTGACGGTTCCATTACCGCGCACTTCGAACCCAATATCGTATTCACCGTTGAAAATCGAATGCAGAATGCTCACATCTGTCTCCTGAATTTATAACCTGATCTATGTCTCTTTTACTGCTGATTATTCCAACCAAGAGCATTGACTATTTATAGCCAATAACTAAAGCCCAATCATACCCACAGGACAATAATATGCATTTCTGTTCAGTGGTAATATTGATTCTCCCGTATCGATGATCAATCCCGTTGCAACAGGCATCTTATACTGATCAAGGATACTGAAATTCTTGTTTGCATTATCTTTTCCGATACCCTTTTTAATTTCAATCGGATATATTGTCTGATCCTTTATATAAAGGATATCCACCTCTTTTTGATCTCTGTCTCTGTAATAGTACAGTGTATACTCAACTCTTTTGCCGTCATTACGCAAGCTTTTGACGATCTCACTCACAACATATGTTTCAAAGAATGCTCCGGCCATTGGTGAAGCCTCTAAGATTCTCGGGTCAGACCACCCGCAAAGATAGGCACATAATCCCGTATCCAGGAAATATAACTTAGGAGTCTTGATGATCCTCTTTGCCAGATTATTCGCGTATGGCTGTAATAGCATTGTTATTCCTGAAGCTTCAAGTATGGATATCCATCCTTTCGCTGTTCTGGAATCTATTCCGACCGCTCTTCCTATTTCTGTGTAATCTACCTGCTGTCCTGTTCTAAGTGCAGTAATCGTCATAAACCTGCGGAAGTCATCCAGTTTGTCAACATTGATCATTTTGATGACATCTTTTTCCAGATATGTTGTTATGTAGCTTTCGAAAAATGCAGTCCTGTCTATATTATTGATCCAATATTCAGGCATACCGCCTTTGAATATCTCTTCAAATACTTCATATCTGTTTTTTGCTAAGAGTTTTGGTTTTTTGCTTTTAATTATTTCGATATCAGGGACAAAAGCTTCTCCCTCGATTTGCCTTTTCTCGCACTCAGTCAGTGATCCGGCTTCTATTATTGCTGTTCTCCCGGCCAATGTCTCTGAAGCTTTCTGCCTTATCTCATGTGTATTAGAGCCTGTCAAAATATACATCAGGCTGACAGGCTTTCCGTTCTTCACGCAATTAAGCTTTTCCTCATCGATCTTGATCTTAATAGCTTCCATCAAAGCATCAGCCTTCTGTATCTCATCTATGATCAATGGAATGCCGTGAGACTCAAGAAACAGTTCAGGATCTTGTTTAGCAAGTGCGCGCTCCCTGCTGTTATCTAAAGTTACATATTCGATATTATTAAATATGGTGCGCACCATTGTTGACTTTCCGGTCTGTCTGGCTCCATAAAGGGTAATGCATGCAAACTCACCGGCAGCTCTCAGAACAGTCTTTTCCAATTGTCTGTGATAATACACTGTCATTACCTCCAATTCTTTAGCTGATATGATTATAATTCGAATTTACGGCAAAAACAACAATGTAGTGTCATTTTTGCCGAAAGAGCAGAGGCAATCATTTTACTCAAACAGAGTGATAATCAGCCTTTTCCGGAATACGAACCAGAATCACTCAATCGTAAATCCGTTATTGATCAGCCATTCGACACCGGATTCTGACTGTTCAACTCCCGGATTCTGATTGACCATGACGGCTGCGGACACTCCGGTTTTGTAATTGAACTTCAGTCTGGATGGTCCGTTCTCACCCCATCCGCTTATGCTGAGCTTGTTCTCGCCATTCATGAAAATGCCCAGACCTGCCCAGGGAAATCTATCGGACGGAGTGGCCATTTTAAAGCCCTGCATCTCAAGGTCAAAAGGAGATATCCCATTAAGCCTGTAATCAAGGATCTGCTCAAGCTCTTCATTGCTCATGTCATGCTCAAAGGGAAAGACCAACGTTATATGAGGTCTGACGAGCTTAGCCAAAGGATCGAATCTGTCTCTTATGCCGTCAATGATATCCATGTCATTAAGCTTCGGGAATATCATATTCGTTCTACGGCTCATAACTTCATTCTCCTTTATGCGAGTCGTTAAAAAGACCCCTCTGTCCCAGAAATTATATCATCCGGGAAATGGCTTTGTACTGTTGATCACATTGCGGACGACCGGCCTTACCAACCTCCGGTCGCGCCGTGTCCTCCGGGTTGGGAAGCGGCACATTCGTCACATAATCCGTTGTTCTTTCGGAGATCTATATAGCCGGTCGCAGCATTGCATTTCTTACAGAAACCATAGTCATCCGTAAATCCGCCGGTTACTGCTGCGAGTTCTTCGGGTCTCAGATCTTTTTTGTTCGTTCTTCTGATGGTCATGTCCTTGTTCTCCTGTTTTAATGACTATTTCGATCCGGGTGATGTCCTTCTTGTTAGTATTGCATTCGGAGGAGAACAATAATATGGATGATGCTGACCGGATCTGTTGATTTAGCAACAGCTGACAGGCCATTTGTCTTTAACTTCGAAAGGTCATAAACTATATGCGAAAGGTGGGTATGTAAAATAAACCGTAAGATCATCCCTTCTATTCTTATATCAGCATTACTGGCGTCCTGTCTTATCTCCTGCAGCACAAACAAGATCAAAGAGACCAAGCCGTATGTCAATACGGGCACTTCAAAGCCGTCCCGCGAAACAACGACAGAGGCACCAGAGGCCGCTGCCACTACTACAGAAGAAACCACGGAGGCAGAAACTTCCGCCCCTACTTCTACTCCAACCCCGACTCCTTCACCAACGGCCACGCCAACCCCGAAACCTGCCAATACGCCCACGCCTGAACCAACGGCAAACAACGCTTTCGGCACGCTTGAAGACATTGCCCGCGTATGCTCCGTCAAGGCTTCCTGCGAAACTTCGATAGAAGAATGCAGAGCTGACACCCGTGATAAAATTACCAAGAACCCATACGACGTGATCTGGGATTACGGGAAGGAATATCAGGCCTATATTGACGCATGTGACTGGTCGAAACTATTTGATGCCAAATACTACAAAAAGACTTTCCCGATGCTCGCAATGCAGTACCATAATGACGATGCACTGCTCCTCAGGCACTTTCAAACGGTAGGCATCCATGAGGGCCGTCAGGGGAACGCCTCTTTCAATGTCGGCGCATACAGGATCAATTGCGCTGCCGGTATACGTGATGCTTTTAAGGCCAACTACGCCGCATATTACATATATTACCTGATGAACCAAACTGCGGAATCAAAGGTCAACACCAAAACTGCCGGTAAAACAAAGCTGAAGCAGCAGTATGCCTATGTATATACTGCCCTTCAGCTCAGAGAACTTGAACATGTCAACAAATACAGGAAAGATAAAAAAGCTGCGGCCGTCAAACTGAATTCAGAGCTTTGTTCTTTTGCGAATTACAGGGCATATCTTAACTCTCACGACGGATATAAAGCCCATGACTGGGCCATAAAGAACGATAAAAAGATCTCATCCTGTCTCAAAGCCATGGGATCAAAAAACGGCCGGTTTGGTGAAAATACCGTAACATCATACCATCACTCGATCGTGGATTATGCATATCAATACTATAAGTCTCCCAAACATTACAAACTCATGGTGAGCAAGGATTATAACTGTATCGGCTGTTCCAATTTCTACTATGCAGCTAACCCCAAAACAGTGGGTTCACAGTTTGACGTATACGCCAAGGATCTCCACACACCTTGATCTTCAGAAAAATAAAACCGCCACGAGACAATTCAGTTTCGTGGCGGTAGTTTTGATCTGCTTAAAGTAGATTATCTGTCGAGCTTATAGCCGTCTTCTACCATTTTGAATGCATAAGTATTGTTTGAAGGGAACTCAACGGTTATCTTTCTCACAAGTCCGTCGTCACCTCTGAAATACCAGCAAACAAGGATCACTCCGTCAGGATATGTACCGTAGCACTGAACGGCATTATAACCGCCGATCTTAACGCGCGCACCGGTAATATTCTTGGCTCCGGCCTGATCCATTGATGCCATCTGGGCTTTGCCGATCTCCTCGGGATCCCTGTCAGTTTTGAGGACAAACAGACCGATGATGGAACGTGTGGAAATATCCTCAGCCTGCTGATGTTCTACGACTTCGCTGGAGAATCCGCCGGCTTCGCGGAACTCGATCCACTTGCCTGAAGTCAGAGGGACCGTACCGGTCTTGGTATTACCGACTGATGTCATATACAAGCCGGTCTTGGATTCGGACGCGGAAGTTTCAGAAGTGGCCTTCTCTGTTTCTTCAGTCGTCTCCCTTGTCGTCTCTCTTGTCGCTTCTTCGGTTGTTGTTTCTCTTGTTGTTCTCTCAGTCGTCTCTCTGGTCGTTCTCTCGGTGTAATCCTCATCCTCGGTCGTCCTGCGGGGAAGATCGTCGTATCTTCTCCTCGACCTGTTGAGGTCACTTAATCCAAAGATAACACCACACAGAATGGCAACGAGCAGCACTGAGGAAATGATGATTCCGGCAATCGCCTGGCCTTTGCCCCTCTCGTTCTTCTTGCCTGCATTGATCAATCCGATGACAGACAGGATCAAGCTGATGAGCGAAGTCGTTCCCAGGAAAATGATCGAAGCCAACGATGTGATCAAACCGACGATGCACAGAACATTGGTCTTCTGCGGGGGCATTGCGGTTATGGGTGCCACGGGCTGTGCAGGTGCCGCATACGGAGCCTGAGGCTGTACGGGTGCCGCATTTACGTCAGGTGTAAGGGTATTTCCGCATCCGGAGCAAAACTTGGCTCCGTCAGCATTTTGAGTTCCACAATTAGGACAAAACATTATTACTACCTCCTTATATTGCTTGCATATTATACCACAGCAGTTTTTTATCAATCCCGTGATTTCTGCTGTTACTTGGATACCATGACCATCTGCTTTGCAAGACCCGATCCGACTTCGAGAAGATATACCTCTGTTCCTTTACTGTACAGGGGATTTGCCCATGTGTTGCAGTAGTTGTTGTCGACCACGGCATAAAAATATGTCGTCCTGCGTATTGTGTGAAGGGTATAGTATTTCACTTCTCCGGTTATCCATGTGAAGTCGCGCCTGCCGATAAGGCCGAGTATCACCAGTTCCGTAATGAAACCTGCCAGGCTGAAAAGACCTATGACTCCGAAAATGCATAAGACTATCACAGAGATCTTTACCGGAACGATATTGAAGAAAAAGCATGTAACGCCGACCAATGCAAGCGATATGACGGTTATCAGCAAGTCGCGCAAAAGTGCTCCGCGGGCATATCCGTTCCTGATCGCAGCTATGTCTTCGCCATTCAGCTCAGAAGCAGGCTTAAAAAGGATGCCGCCGTTCTCCATAAAATCTCCCCTTCTGCTATTCCATCTTACATTCCCGGATACCGCAATCATTTTTTCATACAGTCTGATAAATTGCAAAATATAACCCCGGAAGCAGGACAAAACTTCCGGGGTCTGATTGGCGTTGCTTCGGGCCGTTTACTTAAGCTTTAGAACCTGGCCGGGATAGATATAGTTCTCGAAATGAGCCTTTATCCCGTGAGACTTAGCTGTCTTATCGATCAGTTCCTTGTTAAGATCGTAGATCTTCTTCCACGTAGTGTTAAACTTCGCAGCTATTGTCGAAAGATTATCCCCTGCAACTACAGTGTATGTGGGAGGGATCTTGCCGCCTTTGGAAGCTCCGCCTGTAACAGCGATCAATTCGTTCTCATTTAATTCTTTCATATTGTTATCCTTTCGTGTATGTTTATTTATGCTTTAACAAAATTCCATTCGGTGATCAGGAAGCAGAGCTTGTCCTGATTCCAAAACTCGTTATCACCGTACTGAGCCAGGACGTCTGAAAGCGTCTTGATCAGCTCAACGGGATCCACATGGTTCTTCTTGCACTCTCTGATCGTGAAACGGATATCTTCTTTTTCTTCTTCTGTCAGAACGCCGCCGCTTACAACGTCGAGTTCATTGATATCCACCTCCTTCATTCCCATAACTTCGTTTTTCATTGTAAAAGCCTCCTTGATAGGTTTGGTTTGATGGCTCCATTATTCCAAGAACCGCGCACCAAACCAATCATTAATGAATGCCGATTCCGATGCTTAAGCAACATCTGAAAGTCTTTCTGTCGATTAGCATGAAAAAGGGGCGCCGCTAAGTGAATTTACTTCACTTTTGCGACAGCCCCTTGAAGCTTTAAGGTAAAGTGTACAGAATATATCTGTCAGCAACGCTAGACTTTGCCTTAGCCAGGTTTGTCCCGTAGAAAGGGTTTTCGCCGGGATGAGAAACTGCAGAAGAAAGGACATAAGTTAGAACGACAATATCGTCCCTAGAAACTCCGACACGAGTGCCGCTATTTACCATCGAATAGCATAGGCTGTCAGAGTGCTGACTAAAAGTTACGGATATGCCGTAGTTCTTTTCGGAAGACTGAATCTCTTCTTTCGTTCTTGCATCTGCGTCATAATTGCTAATAGGAGCAAGATGATAGGTAAAAGAACCAATCTGCGGGTATCCTGTAGGATTATTGGATCCCGAATAAATGTCTCCACAAGTATAAACCATCTGGGTATCTCCGTAAACGTACGAACGATAATATACGCTAGACAGTCCATCGAAGTTCGGGTCTCCATTTAGATACCATCCTAAATCCTTCGCCATCTGATCTATCCTGAAGAACAAGACTCCTTCTCCCTTATCGACGAGATAGTCGTCAATGTTTACATCCATCGTCAACGTTGTCTCATACTGCGTACCGGCATACACAGTGTATGTATATTTGCCGGAATTAGCAGGAGTAGTGCCCTTTTCATTTTCTGATTGCTTAGAAGTTTCATTTGCTTCGTTAGTCGTTTCAATTGTCGATTTCCCAGGTCCTTCTGAACCTTTGGTTGTAGAAGCGGCAGAGGAATTGCATGCTGATAGAAACAGCATCGTTGTTATGAGTAATGCAGATAAGATAGTTTTCTTCATATCGTACCCCCTATGTTCGATATCTGGATTCTAAAAAAGAAAAGGACAATTAGCAATATGAGTAATTAATAGAGATGGATAAGAAGGAAAATTGCTATAAGGTATCGGCAACATTGGAAACGGCAACAGAAAAGGGGAGAACCCTTGTGGATTCTCCCCCCGTAACATCAAACTCTAACGGGATTGTTTCTGGCCTGACGTTCTTTTTCGATACGTCTTTTCTGCTCGTTTTCGATAAGCTCACGGATGCTGATATGACTCAAAGCTAAGCATCTTGCGACAGAATCCAAAGCCTGCGGCCCATAAGCCAGCGTCTCCTGCATATCCATTTCGCGCTTGTTGAAGTCTTCAAGGAATTCCTCGTCGACGAGGATATCCTTGATGTTTTCTTCTGCTGAACCTTTTAAGGATGTGCAACAGCCGCCTTGGATCTTTTATGCTGCAATCCTGATTTCGATGCTTTTCTATCCGATCAGGAATCATCCGGGGATCTTTACAGTCAGCGCTTCTTTAAACACCTGAAGTTCTGCTTCTCTTTTTATCCCGCCGTATTCTCCGTCAAACGACCATGCGATGTCAGAATTTGAAACGAATGAGCCCTTTGATATGCGCGTGATCCGGATCAAGGGGTGATCTATTGCGCCTTCCCTGAGGACATTAAGGACTTCCTTGGCCTGCGCGCGTGTTTCGGGCTTTTTGATCAACATCATTTCCATGACACCGTCGTTGTTCCTGAAAGGATCATTCTTGCCGAAATATGCTGCGTCAACCGTGCTTAAATTGGATACGGCTCCGAAAATATAATCATCTTCAAATGATCCTGAATCCGTTTCAATTGCCATATGGAAGCTGTCTCCCATATTCATGTTCAATTCGCCTATTGCCCTCAGTATGTGTTTTGAATACTCGAAGACTTTCTTCATCTGCTGGCTCGTAACGAAGCTCATCGTGGAGGCGGAACCGAATGAAGCCGTATAGTTAAATATGTGCTCATCGACTTTTCCGAGATCACATTTGTAAGACTTGCCTTTTATTACCGTATCGATCGCTGCTCCCGTTTCTTCGGGTATGCCCAGCGATCTTGCAAAACTGTTTGTATGACCGCAGGGAACATATGAGAACTTGGGGATCTCATCAGAGCCTATGTATCTGTTAATGACCTGATTAAACGTTCCGTCTCCGCCGCAGCATACGACTGTTCCCGAATCATCAGGGAACCCTGTGCCCCATATGAGGTTCTCCTCAGGCTTTATCTTGGACAGGCTTACCTCATATCCGTTGGAGATGAGCGCATCGATGACAGTGTTTTCAGAGGCATCGGGTTTGCCGGTGCCGGCAGCTTCGTTAACTATTACCAGAGCTTTTTTCTCATTTAATTCCATAAGTTCCATCCAGGATCTGATTTGTTCGGACCGCATCTTAAAACACAGGCAAACAACTGATTGACAAGGGCGGTGTCACACCTGTAACATCTAGGTGATTATCTGACTCTAACACCGCCCATATATCAAGTCAATTCGCGTGCTGCCAAGTGTTACAGTCTCAACTTGATTTGTAACGCCGGACGGTCCGGAAGGAGTAATTAATATGCCTCAGACTGCATCAAACCATCCACGCAATCTTTCAAACAATGAAGCCAATAAGATCACCCGGGAATCTATCTGCACGGCTCTGCTGGAACTCCTGAAGACCAAGGATTTTAAGGATATATCCGTATCTGAACTCGTCAGACGCGCCGGTGTCTCAAGGCAGTCTTTCTACCGCAACTACAAAACAAAGGAAGACATCGTCTTGGAGATCGAGAAGACCATCGGTACGCGCCTGATCGAAAAGATGAATGACCCGAGCTATATCAACAACCCCAAGAAGTGGTTTATCGAATTCTTCTCGGTAGTCAGGGAAAACACCGTTGCCGTTACCCTGCTCCAAAAGTCCGATCTTTTCATAACCATATTCGAAAGGGTGCCCTCATACATCGAAAGCCATTTGGGCACAACAAACCACGAGATTCATTACAGCATCGTCGCTTCCATAGCTGCCGCACATGCCATCGCACGTGAATGGTTTAGAAACGGCATGAAAGAGAACGAAGCCGAAATGGCTGAACTCTGCATGAACTTTTCGAGAGCCACATATAACAAAGTGAGAAACAATCAGGAAAACACGTCTGTTAATTGATAAAAAAACAATCTGCTTGAATGCCCCCATAGGGCGTTTGTTCTATGATTATCCCCATGGATAAATTAAAGAGCTTTTTCAAGAAGGACCATATGGTCAAACGCATACTGATGAGCGTTTTCGGCGTGCTCATCTGCGGTATCGCGGTAGGCTTTTTCAAGCGTGCAATGTTCGGTGTCGATCCTTTCCAGTCACTGATGGCAGGACTTGACTGCGTAATCCCGATAGACTTCGGCACCCTCTACGTGATAGTAAACATGATAATGCTCCTGTTCAGCCTCATATTCGACAGACACTACATAGGACTCGCCACATTCATCAATCTGTTCCTGATCGGATACATAGCCGAGTTCTCTTTGAATACACTTAAGAACTTCTTCCCTGACCTGGGTCTTGTGGGCAGATCAGTCTGCCTTCTCATCGGAATACTGATAATCTGCGTGGCTTCATCGTTCTACATGACCGCCGACATCGGCGTATCAACATACGATGCGGTAGCTCTCATAATCTCCAACACCTGGCACGTTTGGAAATTCAAGTATGTAAGGATAATCACGGACTGCGTCTGCGTTGCCCTGGGAGTAGGTCTCTACTTCCTCTCCGGCGGCAAGCTTGACGGTATCGGTGCAGTGATCGGAGCAGGCACGGTGATCACAGCATTCTTCATGGGGCCGCTCGTTGATTTCTTTGCAAGCAAACTTGCAAAGCCTTTCCTTTACGGTAAAGTCCAGAAGGAAAGTTGATTACCCTTCAAAAGTCCATCCGTGTTCGCCGTGGTAGATCATCTGCCTGGTCATGCCGCCGTGTAACTTTCAGTCTGAGGCTGACTCATGCGGTCACTCTTTCACGCTGTTTAAAGCATCTTGTTCATCTTCACGCAGTCAAAGCTTCCGCTCTTGCAAACGCTGCCGTCAAGATGCGAATAGCCGAGCTTGGAATAGAAATCAACGACTTCAACCCTGCTGTCAATGTCGACTTCTTTGTATCCCAATTCCTTGATCCATTTCTCTGCTTCGGTAACGACCATGCTGCCCAGCTTATGGTCTCTGTATTCGGGAAGGACTACCACACGTCCGAGGGTTACCGCGGTTTCTGATGTCTCATAGAATCTGCAGGTTGCGACCGGGTAACCGTCATCTAAAAGGACGATGTATTTTGTTCCATCACAGTCGTGTTCGTCAAACTCATCCCGGAGTGATATGTGATGCTGTCGGTTCATGCCCTCGATCCTTACCGAGTATGCACCGGCCCTCTGCCACTCTTCTTCCGCTCTAATTACTTCCATATAAGCCTGTTCTCCGTTTATTAAGCGGATCTTTTACTCTTCAGGGGCCTGATAGTGGCTGACTCTCTGTTCCATTCCCTTTGAGCGGTAGTAGTCTGCTTTTTCCTGATACATCAGCTTGTCCGATTCTCTTACGACATCTTCTATGGTGTCCTTGGGACCTCTCAGGGCATATCCCGTCGAAAGGCTGTAGCCTGCCTCAGCTACATCAGAGGCGATCTTCTTAACGGCATCCTTGATGACCTTCTCATCCGAATGCATGAACAGTATTATGAACTCGTCACCGCCTACTCTGTAGACCAGAGTCTTTTCATTGGATGCCTTGAACATGCACTCGCCGATCTCCTTGAGTGCTTTGTCTCCTGCCTCATGTCCCAAGGAATCGTTCAGATCCTTAAGGCCGTTCATGTCCAGCGAGGCAGCCGCTTCTATGCTCTTGTTATAAAGATTGCAGTCGTCGTAGAACGCCTGCCTGTTTAGAAGACTTGTCAGTGTGTCTCTTCTTATGTCGTTTGAATAAAGAACCAGATAGAAGAAGACTCCGCTGATGATTATCGCTTCGTTGAGCCTGACTCCGCCATACATGGCATCCAGGAAAGAAGCCGACAGGCAGAATACGGCGCAGATCGGCATGATGAATCTCTCGATGCTGTTTCTTTCATAGAAGTTCTTGAAGACGATCACCCAGAGAATGATGACATAGAGAATGGGGACTATGAAAGCAACATAGCCCAAAGGACCTCTGTAGAAATCGTAATTCTTGTCGTATCCGAAAGCTATGTCGCTGAAGAATGCCGTGCTGCTCGTAGCAAGCGTAGCAAGAGCAGGGATCCAGTAAATGAACTTGTTCTTTTTGTGTGGAATTACTACCAGAAGCAGGCTGAGTGCTGCAACGGAGCGCATCGTATAGCCGATCACGGAAACGAAGATCCTTCCGGTCCGAAGTGAAGGGTCTTCCGAGCATAGAACCTCTATGATGTCTTCTGCCACAAGGATGAGTATGCTTAAAGTGGTCAGCCAGAAATACCTGGTCTCGGTATTTCTGAATCTCTTCCTCGGCCACAGCTTGATGGCAAAAATCAGGACCGTGAATATGGTTACCCAATGACGGTAAAGAATCTCAAAAACCATGTTCAATATCTACTTTCGATCAGTCACTTTATTTCCCGGTTTCCCACGGATAAGACAATTATATCAATTGGAAGGGCTTTTCGGGCGGTAAATGACAAGAAGCCGCCCCTTTCCTGCCCCAAGAACGCATTGACAAGCAGGCACCTTCACAACTTACAAGGAAGGTGACAATGAATATGTGACATTGAAGAATGCCACGTTCAAGGCAGTAAAATAAAAACGCCTCCCTGGCTTTGGAGACGTTCTTATCGGATTTATGTTTGATATTTGGACTGCAGGATAGATCAGATCCCCTTGGAGAACTTTTTGCGGTACTCTTCCAAAGTTATCTTCTTATTTGAAACACCCTGATACTTGGACTGTGTCAGGATCGAATTGATCTCGTAGCCGGAAGCTTTGTTGCTGAGCTGACCTTTGATCGAGCCGTTGCCATCGTGGATCAGGAGGTATACTCCCTTGTGATCCATGACATAACCGCCATCGATCTTCTCAAGTTCGTCAAGAGTCAGTTCCCTCTTATTATCAGAATCAGGTCTCATTTTGTTTTCTCCTTATGCTGCCTGTGTTTCAATGACATTATTATCAGCCGATAAGGATGGAAAACCAAGCGATAATGTACCGCCTAAATGACGCTTAAGCAACAGTTAATACCTGATCTGACGGATCTTTAGTAAGAATCAGCCTACCGTCCGGCCTTGTGCCTCTTCTTGTCTTCGTACATCTTTTCGTCGGCGGCCCTGAGGTACTTCTCGGATATCTCGGTTATGCTTCCCATACCGGGAGTGGGTACCTCTATGCAGCAGCCCATGCTGAAGTTGACCGTATAAGGTTTTTTGTCGCGCTTGCTGATCAGGCTTAAGTGCTCTCTCATCTTGCCGACAAATTCCATGACCATTTCTTCCGTGTAATCACGGGCGATCATGGTGAACTCGTCACCGCCTGACCTTACGCATATCTCACCGTTCTTTGCGGCGTAATTCATCGATTCGGCTATCGCACAGAGGCTGTAGTCGCCTTCTGCATGACCGTATTCATCGTTGATTATCTTTAAGTCATCCATGTCGATTATGAGCACTGCGACCGGTTTCTTCTGGAGAATGCCTTCAGTGCAGATCTCATCGAAGAACAGCTCAAACCCGCGCCTGTTATAGAGGTTCGTGAGCATGTCCCTGTTATAGAGATTTTCCATGTGCCTTACGGCGGAACTGAGTTCCTGCCTTACTCTCCAGTTATCGAGCATGCATCCGAGGTTTACTATCCACGCGAACATCGTGAGCTTGTTATATGTCTTGTCTTCGGGCGAGACTATCATGTAACCCATGTAGTACTGGAGATGGTGTACCGGATAGATGAAGTACGGCTTCGGTGAATCCATCAGAGCTTTGGGAAGTATCTCCTTTTTCATGAATTTCTGTTTTTCGACAGGATCCTTTCCGATGAATCCTGCGGCCACGGTCATTTCTTCATCAACTTCATGAAAATGTTCGTCAATGATCCTCTTCTTGTTCCAGTCATTGGGCAGGCATAAGAGCATGTCTTCAAAGCCCGTGTCAACGGCAGCATTCTCTGATATTTCGCGGAAACAGTCTTCGATCGTATCAGCACCTGATACTCCGAGCGAGAGGTTTATCATGGACTGGGACAGATAAGATGCTCCGTCCAGTCTTCCCTGGAAAGTCTTCCTTATGTCATCGACCGCATTGACCGACAGTGGCTCACAGCCGCACGACTGCTTGCGCATGAGTTTTCCGCGGATCCTGATGTTACCCTCAATATTCTCACCGTCCCAGATCCTGTGGAGCGCATAAACGCTCTCATAGCCGGATTCATAGAACGGCTGCGCTGACGTGGTAATAGACGGATATCCCTGGTATGCTTCCTCAACACCGTCGTAACCCGTGATTATTATGTCTCCGGGTACTTCGATGCCTCTGTCCCTGCATGCGGCAACCAAGCCCATTGCAGAATAGTCGTTAGCGCAGATTATCGCTTCGGGGTACTTGTGACCACGCTTGTTGCTCTGCTCGATGAAATAGTCGAGAGCCGCTTCACCGCAGTCTCTCCAGAGAGTGCCGTAATAGATCTTTTCGGGATCATATTCAATGCCGTGCTTTATCAGTGTATTCTTGTATGCCTCTGCTCTTTCAACCGTAAAGTACTTGCCTTCAATGCCGGCAAGATGATAGATATCCTTGCATCCGTGAACGGTAATGACGTGCTCCACGACATCGCTGAAAGTCGCTACTTCATCGTTCAGGATATTGATCAGTCCGTCTTCCTTGCTTCCGACATTTATCACGGGAAGAGTAGTATTGCTGAGCCTCTTCATAAGGTAGCTGTGCGCATGACCGTTCATCGACTGGTCGACCTTGATTATGCCGTCGAAATCATTAAGATCGGGAAGCTCTATTGCGACGACATCGCCTTTATCGTAGAGATTGAACTTGTCGTAGACCTTGCTGCTGTATGAATCGGAAAAGCTCGTAAAGCAGATTATCTTATCGCCCGTCTCTTCAGCCGCCTTGATTATGCCGTTGACCATCGTACGGACCATTGGTTCGTAGATACTCGAAGAAAAAACAGCGATCTTTTTGCGTTTACACATAGCCTTTCATCCGCAGGAAAAACATTTAGGCATTATCATGCTGATTCAATTATCTTCTCTGAATATTAAATAAATAAGCCATTGTTTTTATATCTTTGTAAATTTCTTCTTACAGTTTGTAGAGATAGGAAACCATGTTATAGTCCCTGTCTCCCCATCTGTGAGTGCCGGTTCCGTGCAGATTACCGCCCATCTTCTCGTAGAATTTTCTCGATTCGAGATTATCTTCAAGGCACCAGATGATCATGGACTTCTTTCCGGCTTTCCTGAAGGATTCCATGGCGTTTTCCATCAGGCTTCTTCCTATCCCGCTCTTTCTCTTTGAATATCTGACATACAAAGCGATTATCTCGCAGTCGGAATCTTCCCCGTCCGACATCACGTTCCATGAATAGCCCAGTACTTCATCGCCTTCAACGGCAACCATATACTGATCGTATCTTTTGATCTCTATCTCATACCTTTGGTCAACGTTCATCGAATCCAGATATGAGCTGTCGATTATACCCCTATACGCGGTCTGCCAGTCCTCAACGAGGATACCGGCTATCTGTCTTACGTCTTCTTTTACTGCCTGCCTTAAGATCATCTGTTCTCTCCCGTGGCATATTTCATTATGGGTTCATCAGTCCACACCTGTGCTTCGATATACCGTTCCGGACCTTTTGAACCGTCGTCATTCCATTCCTGCGGAAGGCCGTATCTGGCGATGACATCCAGTATCTCTTCAAATGTATAGACCTTTCTCCTGTATTCCTTGCCGTCCGTTACCCTCGGACTGAACGTGGGCATGGAATCACCGTAAGTGAAGGAGATCTTGCGCGTATCAAACTCGTCTACGGGGATCTTAATAACGCCGGGTTTCTCGAACCATGTGCCAAGCCACGGGCTGTCTTCAACAACAAGATAGTGAGGCGACGGGCTATCCATGAGGATCCCTTTCTTCATGGCTTCTTCGCGCACTATCCTTTCGCAGTTCATGCGCCTGGAGACATATTCCGCGTCTCTTTGCGCCGTGAACGAATCCGGGCGGTCACTCTTTATCTTTTCGAGGACTTCCAGAGCCTTGGCCTCTGACAGTGCCGTAAGGCTCTTAAACGGTCCTGAACGCCTGTCATAGTAGTGATAGAGATACAAAAGCATTCCTCCCGTCAGTTTGAGCCGTCTTTATTCTGAAGATGATTTATGGGCTTATCCTTCCGGATATTAGTCACGACAGCTTCACGTATGCTTCCGGCTTTATCTTCCAGGCTAAACCTGATGATGAATCTGTCTCCTATGTTCACATCGGCCGTTTTCCTGAAGTCATCGTCAAATATTATGTCCAGGTCAAAGCTGTCAGCGACTGAGAAATCGGGGATCACCGTTTCCGCCGACCATTGGGCATCTTCCGTGAGCAAAACGACCCAATCAGGTTTTCCCGCCTTCCCTTTAAGAAGCTCAGGAAGGCCGTCAGTGTCAGTTACTTTTAATGTATAGATGTTTTTTGTCAACATGCTCCATCACCGTTGTTCCGCAGAAGATCCCTTTGACATTAGAAGTATAACATCTTCTGGAATGGCACCTTTCCCAAACCTGAAAAGTAACTGTCAAATATAATACAATATAAGTCTGATCACGTTCTAATGAGTACGGGGACTTGGAGATGAACAACCGGATAGCTGTTTTCACCAACGGATTCAGCAACGAATTCATAGAACATGTAGTTACGGGCATTCAGAGAAAAGCCGCCAAAGACGGTGTGGATGTCTTTGTTTTCGTTACCTATTGTTCCGCAAACGACAACGAGCTCCAGAACAGATGATGTCTTACTGACCGGTTTCGACATGATGAAGATCGGACAGCACACCTTCCCCATTCTTTCCACGGTCTCAAGAGGCTGGAACAGATTTGGCGAGATCGCTTACGACAAGCTCAAATATCAGATGCAAAACCCTGACGAACGCTTTACACAGGAGTACGAGTCTTATTTCGTTCCGTCTGAAAGCTGCGGCTGTGCTGCATCCGAAGAGGCCTTGAAGAACCGTTTCGACGCCATCAGGAATTCGTATTTCGATACACTTCAGAAGAGCATAATGGACATATTCTTCCAGCGTATGCAGATTCCGCTGTCCATCGCCGGGAAAAAGGAAGACTTCTTCGAGAAAGGCATCAGCAACTGCGCTGACATCCCGATGCTCGGTCCGGACTACTGTCTCTGCACGGAGCCGGAATTCTTCGAGCTTGATGACGATGAATATCCGGAGAGGATCCGCGGCTACAGTTCGCACATGGATGTCCTTTATGAACTGCGTGACGGCAAGAGGATCTCGCTTCAGCCGTTCGATTCGCAGAAGAAAGATTAAGCCGCCATATCGATTTAACTGACCATACACTCCGTCGTTTGTTGCTTAAGCAACATAAACCGCCCATATCGGTAATTGTTCTCCTCACTGCACAATATTAGAATCACATCATAAACCGCACAGGAGAATAAAAATGAACAGAAAAGAATTAGATATCGATATGTTGGCTAATGTCACCGGTGGAAGCATCGAATCCGAGACAGCGGAACTCAAGGCAGCGATCCTCAAAAATCCGCACCTAAGCGATCTGTGGAACAGATGCATGGCTGATCCCATGAACGAAGGTGATGACTGGTGGATCTGCGCAGACGTTCTCTATCAGGTCTGGGACATCTGCACCGGCACGGGCAGGGACTGCAACATTTACGAATACGGTGACTACACCCACGCTCAGATCCTGGACATGATCAGAAAGTACAAGTGATCTCTTCAGGTATTGCTGACCGGCACTGCCCGCAGAAAACAATAGTTCCTGATTAATGTGAATAAGAAAGGAGTTGTCTCATTTTGCTTGGAGGCGCATCTTCACGCCCGGCGCGGAACGCCGGATCAGCTTTTGTTGTTGCGTAAACATTTTCGTAAACAAAACCGGCCGAAATGTTTACGAAAAACTTTACTTTTCAAAAAAATAAACTCAAACGTAAACTTTTTGAGCACAAAAGTTTACGCTTAAGTTTACGTTGCTTTTTTCCCGGGTGCAGTCCGCAGCCGGGACATTCCCGATTTGTTTTGAAAAATGAGGGGCTGCCTCTTGAAGTGAACAGATCACTTGTGAGACAGCCCCTTCTTTGTTTTATGGGGGTAGTGTGGATTACTTAGTTGCGCTTACTGTGAAAGGATTTTCACCGACGATCTCTTCCCAGGGAAGATTCTTAACGATCTTAAGCAGGCTGAATGCAGTTGCTGAAAGAATGATTACGATGATGGCGATTACCATGATCGTCTCTACGAGTGAAAAGCCCTTCTTGGATTTGTTTGTCTTTGATACCTTTTTCATTTTTTGTACCTCCCGATCTGTTTTGTGTTTGGTTGTTTGGTTGTTTGGTTGATGGCTTCATTATCATGCCGGCAAGGGGGTAAAACCATGGGCAATCAAGTGCCTGTTAGATGCTTAAACAACAACCGGGGCAACAAGTGTCGACAAAGCCGAAAAAAGATTTTGATTTTCCTGAAAAAACAAAAAACGGCCGGCATAAAACAGGCCGCTTAATATGGATCATCCTATCATGCTGTCATGCCCTGAACGAGTTTACTATCGCTCTTATCGAATCGAAAAGAAACGGCTTATATGTTTTGAGGTCACAAGGCGTGCCATTGATTATGATGTTGTGAACGCTGCTCGAGATGAGCTCTATTATCGTGTAGAGCATGAGTGCGGAATCCTTCCAGACATCACCGTTGGAATTGATGATCCTGTCGTAGTCTTCCCTGATGTTTACGGACTGTATGAGGCTTTCGTCAGTATAAGCCTTCATGTAGAATCCGAAGTTAAGATTGCGGTTTAAGAACTTGGCGAGCCTCGGATCTTTATC
Source organism: Oscillospiraceae bacterium (assembly GCA_015069215.1). Classification (GTDB taxonomy): domain Bacteria; phylum Bacillota; class Clostridia; order Saccharofermentanales; family Saccharofermentanaceae; genus Saccharofermentans. The sequence continues at coordinate 6,630 of SVJC01000017.1, read as the reverse complement.
AAGGTCAGTAATTATGCTGTCCGCGATGATTATGATCTTTTCTTCGACCGGAAGATCGGGATTGGCTGACTCGTGAGTTTTCAGTCTGTCACTGGCCTTCTTTAAAAGGCTTTCCGATTTGCGCGCGATCAGGTGGTCGATAATGTCCTGTTTGTCATGGAAGTAGAAATAAAAGGTTCCCTTGGCGACACCCGCGCTGTTCGTGATATCTGAAATGGACGTATCGGTAATACCCTTCGTGGTAAAGAGCTTATACGAGTGAGAAAGAAGCGAATTAAGCTTCAGCCTTTTGTTTTCTTCTGCTTTGCCCAAAGCCGTAAACCTCACATTTATCAGTTGATAGCACTATACACAAAAAATGACTTGCGGTCAATAAATTGTCGGAAAATTATTGACTAACGGTCAAAAAGTGTTATAGTTATGACGAAATAACTGACCGATGGTCAAAAAATGAAGAGGTGAGATTCAATGCTGAGGTTCGGAAAAGGAGTTGTAAAACTTCGCTGGTTTATCCTTGCGCTTTCGGTACTCCTGTTGATCCCTTCTGTCATAGGATACTTAAATACGCGGATTAATTACGACATTCTGTATTACCTTCCTAAAGACATAGAAACGATGAAGGGGCAGGATATCCTTCTTGAAGATTTTGGAAAGGGTGCATACGGGATCTTCGTCTGTGATGATCTATCCACTGCAGACCAGATCAAGCTTGAAGAGAAACTTTCCAAAGTCGATCATGTATCAAGCGTCATCTGCTACAGTTCGCTTACAGGCGGCGAGATCCCTTCCACAATGCTGCCTGACAAGATTAAGGACGTGTTCTATTCCAAAGACGGAAAAGGCTGTCTGATGTTCATCTTCTTCGACAGCACAAGTTCGACTGAAGAGACGATGAAAGCAATAAAGGACATCCGTGCGGTTGCAGGAAAACAGTGCCTGCTTTCAAGCATGGCCGCAGTTGTTACGGATACCAAGGATCTTGTTCAGGAACAGATCCCCATCTATACTTCCATAGCAGTTGTCCTTGCACTGATAGTACTCATGCTCACCATGGATTCGTATATCGTTCCGATCCTGTTTCTTGCAGACATCGGCATGACGATCATATATAACATCGGATCGAATTTCATCCAAGGTGAGATGAGCTTCATTACGATGGCACTGGTAGCTATCCTCCAGCTCGGCGTCACGATGGATTATTCGATATTCCTTTATCACAGTTATGTTGAACAAAAAATGCTCCATGACGATAAACAGGAGGCAATGGCAAACGCGATAGCCGCGACTCTTACATCAGTTACGGGATCTTCGCTGACGACGATCGCAGGATTTCTTGCCATGTGCTTCATGACCTTCACGCTTGGTCTTGATATGGGTATCGTTATGGCCAAAGGCGTCATCTTCGGAGTCATCGGCTGTGTTACGATACTGCCTTCGATGATACTCGTTTGCGATAAGGCAATAGAGAAGACAAAGCACAGATTTACGCTCAGGCTTCCTTCGAAGGGACTGGCAAGATTTTTCGATAAAGCTTACATACCTGCAGCAATAATCCTGTTGCTCCTTTGGGTGCCGGCAGTCTTCGGATACAGCAGGATAAACGTCTATTACAAGCTCGATAACAGTCTTCCCGAGACGCTTTCCTGCGTACAGGCTAACAAGGCGTTGGAGAAGGATTACGACATGAATTCCGTCTCCATGATCCTCGTTGATTCGAAACAGGAAGCAAAAGACACGAAGAAGATGATAGATGACATTAAGAAAGTTGACGGAGTTGAATTCGCGATCGGTCTTGATTCGCTTCAGGGCTCGCTCGTTCCGGACGAACTCATGGCATCTTCGGAACTTACAGAGGACTTCAAGAGTGACAGGTATAAACTCCTTTTGGTCTCTTCGAAATACCAGGTTGCAACAGATGAAGTCAACGCGCAGTGTGATGAGATCAATAAGATCGTAAAGTCTTATGACAAGAATGCGATGTTCATAGGCGAAGCACCTGCTACGAAGGATCTCATAAAGATAACGGACAGAGACTTCAAAGTAGTATCGGCAGTCTCGATCGGAGCGATCTTCATCCTGATACTCATGGTGCTCAAGTCTGCGACGATACCATTTATTCTCGTAGCTGTCGTTGAGCTCGCCATCTATCTGAACATGTCGATCTCTTACTATACCGGAACGACGCTTCCTTTCATTGCTTCGATCTGTGTCGGAACGATACAGCTTGGTGCAACGATAGATTACGCGATACTCATGACCACAAGGTACAAGACTGAAAGGATCAGCGGGGCAGACCGTAAGCTGGCCGTAAAAAAAGCTGTAGAGTCTTCAGTCAACGCGGTATTCTCCTCAGCTCTGGGATTCTTTGCGGCAACGATCGGATGCGCTATATATTCCAACATCGATCTGATCTCATCGATCTGCCTGCTCCTGGCAAGAGGCGCACTGCTTTCGATGGTATTGGTAATACTGCTTCTTCCTGCGCTCCTCCTGATCTTCGATCCTGTGATCATCAGGACTACGGCCGGAATGAAGTGCTGCGTTGAAAGGGAAGAAGAAAAGAAAAAACATGCCGGAAACGGTATCGCACATCAGGTTTAAGCGTATAAGAAAGGACGGATCAAAATGAAAGAAAACATTAAAAAGATAACGGCTCTTGCATTAAGCGCAGCGCTGATCGTTACTGCACTTACCGGCTGCGGAGAGAAAAAGACCGAGACTGTAATGAAAGAAGAAACCGATACTGCCCAGAATGACGATGATGAAAAGAACGGAATGAAAAAGGCAGAGGAGCTGGCTGCTCCCGAGCACAGTTCCACTTCAGGAAAGAATGAGACGGTCTACGTCATTAAGAATGGCGACGGAACAAAGAAAACGATCGTCAGCGCATGGCTCAAAAACCCGAACGGTGCTGCAACGGTGAAGGATGTGACCGATCTTGAAAACATCGAGATCGTTAAGGGCGACGGAAAACTCGAAAAGAATGAAAACGGCAACATCACATGGAATGCTGCAGGCGGAGACATTTACTACAGCGGAACTACCAAAAAAGATGCTCCGGTCGACGTGGACATCACTTACACTCTTAACGGCGCTGAAGTGAAAGCATCTGATCTCAAGGGCAAGAGCGGTCATCTCGTCATAAAGATCGAATATAAGAACACAATGTCCAAGCTTGCAACCGGCAAGGACGGTAAAGAATACACGATCTACATGCCGTTCATAATGTCAACGGGCATGATCCTGGACAATACAAGGTTCAGCAACATAACCGCCAAAAACGGTGAGGTCGTAAATGACGGCGATCATACAATGGTCATGGGCATCGGCTTCCCGGGCCTTTATGACAGCCTCGGTCTGGATACGATCGATTTCAGCAAAGTTGATAAAGATAAAAAGATCGAAAGATCTGACATCCCGGATACAGTTACCATTGAATGCGACGTTAAGGACTGTGATGAATTTTCCGCACTTACGGTAGCCAAGACTTTTGACATAAACAAGATCAGCAAAACATACGATATCGGAAAGCTGGACACCGATATAGACGACATGACCGACGGCATGAAAAAGCTGATCGACGGTTCTGAAGACCTCCATACCGGAATAGGCAAGGTCAACAAGGGCGTTAAGAGCCTGCAGAACGGTACTAAGACACTTTCTTCCGGCGCGGATACACTTGCAAAAGGAGCAAAGAAGCTTTCTTCCGGCACCAATACTCTTGCAGCAGGTGCCAAAGACCTGAATGCCGGCATGTCAAAACTGAATAAGGCATTGCCTTCAGAATCCGATGCGAAAAAACTTGCTGCAGGATCAACACAGATCAAGAATGCGATAGACTCCATGCATAATGCAACAAAGAATGTACCTGTTACAGATAAGGATGTCGCTGCCCTTCAGGCAAAGCTCTATAAGCTTGTACAGGCAGGAGAGCTTGATGCTGATACGATGAAGCAGATCCTTACCGTTTATAAGACTTGTGAAGGACTCGAGAACGGAGCGAACAGCCTGTACAACGGATATGGCAGCGTCAACAAGGCGGTCCAGGCGTATCCTCAGATCGTCTCTGGCATCAGCAGTGCATCCAAGGGCGCAAAGCAGATCGCTGACGGAGCACAGTCTTTAAACAATGGCGCAAAAGATCTCAGCAACGGAGCGGATAAGCTTTCCAAGGGCGCAAAGAGTCTCAAGAACGGAACGGGTACTCTTGCCGACGGTACGGAAAAACTCCTCAAGGGATCGAAAGAACTTGAGAAAGGCCTCAAGAAGTTTGATGACAAAGCCGTAGATAAGGTTGCAGATCTGATCCGCGACACGGTCGATCCGCTGTCTGACAGATTTGAAGCGCTCAAGGCATATTCGAACACATATGGTTCATTTGCAGGCTGCGACAATACAGTTGAATGTTCCACGGTATTCGTTTTCAAGAACAACTGAAGCCATTTTTGATTTCGGTTTTCCAATAATGGGCCTGTTTTAGTGCTTCATGAGCATTAAAGAGATCAACATAAAAAAGTATTCGCTGTCTTATTACTGATAGGAATAAATAAGAGGATCGGAAATTCCGATCCTCTTATTTTGGGTGTGCCTTTTTCAATTTGTCGTAAATCTGTCGTAAGTTGTAGCCTTTAAGAACAGCTAAATTTCTGAAAACCTACGATTAATTGACTTCCAGCATTTCCGTTTTTTATTGTGGTCGAGGTGACAGGATATGTTTTGCCTGCTCTCTAAAAATCTCAATAATGCTACAAACCTATATATATCAAGCACTTTGGGAGATGGTGAAGATTGATAAATCTCCCGAAGGCTCCATAAGTCTCTCAATAATTGTGGTAAGTTTTGTGGTAAGTTTTCAGAACGTTTTCTCGAAATAATCCTCAAGAAGGGCTATTTCTCTGCTTTTGAATTCACGAGAGGCATCTGTGTACGTCTTAAGGGTTATTAGGATACCTTCATGACCGAGCATCTCAGATGTTGCTTTCATATCAGCTCCGGCTTCTCGCATCCTGGTAGCAAATGTGTGCCGCAACATATGATTGTGAACATGCGGGAACTCATCAATATCAAAGACATCGCTTTCATGGATCTCACGGTTGATCTCTCTACAGATCAGTTCAAGCCTGCTGTTCAGCTTTTTGTATGTCAACACATAACCATGGCTATTGATAAAGATGAAGTTGGTGTATCCATCTACCTCTGAAATGCATTTCAATCCGACAAGGTTTTGATACTCCAGTTCTGCTAACAATGCTTCTCTAACTTTGGGGAGCATAGGGATGGTTCGAATGCTGCTTCTGGTCTTCGGTGGATTGATCTTATTAAAACATCCTTTGCCTTGGCCCTTGGAGTAGTTGAGGATTATGTGGTTAACATTGATCTCGTTATTAGCAAAGTCGATGTCTTCCCACCTCAGCCCAAGCACCTCGCCGACTCTCATGCCTGTCCACAGCATTACTATAAAGACTGTGTAATAACGGTGATAGCGGCCGGGCTTTGCCAAGTATCCTTCGAAGATCTTTTGCTCCTGAATAGTAAGAGCTCTTACTGTTTTTGCGTTGTTACCGAATTCTCTTCTTAAGTCTCGCAATGCACCTTGACAGGGATTGTTTCTTAAGACTTCATCCTTAACTGCAAGATCAAGAACCATTGAAAGCGACAGCTCGATGTTTCTTACAGAAGCATACTGCAATCTTTTATCAACAGCCAAGCTTTTAAGAAACAAAACTACGCTGCTGTAAGAAACGTTTTTTAGCTTGGTCTTACCGAAATCATTAGCGATATAACGATCGTAATAACAGACATAGGTTGCAAAAGTGGTTTCTCTTATACCGGTCTTGAGCTTTTTCCATAACTCGAAGTAATCGTTGATGGTTAAGTCAAGCTTGCCGTAGTCGATTCCATCCAATATGTCTCGGGTAATCGCATCTTCTTTCTTCCTCAGTTCAGGAAGTGACTTAGCATAAATATACTGCCTTTTGCCGTGCTTATCCGTCCATCTGAACTCAAAAGTGTTATTTGATCTCTGGTATTCTCCTTTCCTTAATAAGGTTTTGTTGTGGGTATATCTTTTGTTTTGCATCTTATTACACCTCCTAAAGTGTAAAGAAAGATGCGCCCAAGGCGATTATATACCCGGGCGCATCTTTCCGAAAGTTTTATTGTTCAGATCGAGTATTGGCTATACAGGAATTCTTCAAGAGATTTACGCTTTATCAGACGCTTGCTGCCATTCCATAAGACATAAGGACAATGGTCGTCATTCGTAAGATCTCTAAGCTTTTGCATGCCTATATTGAAGTATTCTGCTGCTTCCTCAAGCGTGAGAAGTGATTTCTCGGCAATAGATAGTGTTCTTTCCATAACGATCACTCCTCCCACAGCTCTGCCAATGTTTCTTGGGCTGCAGCTAAGCGCTCCTCATCGTGTTCTTTCGTGTACAATGCGATCAATGCCCTTAATACTTCTTCCGGCAAATACTTGAACGTGCCTATCAAACAACGGAAAGCATCAGCCTTGAACTGGCAATAATCTTCATTGTGTTCTCTTATAAGTGCATTTCTCCACAATCTCAGGTTTCCGACTTCCAGACAGTCGACTTCTGATATTTCAGCATCATCTGAATTGTTCGGA